>NZ_JBIWEL010000003.1:13968-173326 GCF_044762525.1 Pseudomonas sp. NPDC096950
TACTCTGTGAAATCGAGAAGGACGGTTAATCGCCGACCACTTGGGTATGAGGTGAAGCTATGTTAAACCGCGAGCTCGAAGTCACCCTCAATTTAGCCTTCAAGGAGGCTCGTTCGAAACGTCATGAATTCATGACCGTCGAACATCTCCTGTTGGCCCTATTGGACAATGAGGCTGCCGCCACCGTTTTGCGTGCCTGCGGCGCAAACCTCGACAAACTCAAGCATGACCTGCAGGAGTTCATCGACTCCACCACGCCGCTGATCCCCGTGCATGACGAGGATCGCGAGACCCAACCCACCCTGGGCTTCCAGCGTGTTCTGCAGCGTGCTGTCTTTCACGTACAGAGCTCGGGCAAACGCGAAGTGACTGGCGCCAACGTGCTGGTCGCAATCTTCAGTGAGCAAGAAAGCCAGGCAGTGTTCCTGCTGAAACAGCAGAGCGTTGCGCGCATTGATGTCGTCAACTACATCGCCCATGGCATTTCCAAAGTACCGGGGCACGGCGATCACTCGGAAGGTGAGCAAGATATGCAGGACGACGAGGGCGGTGAGTCTTCTTCTTCAGGCAATCCTCTGGATGCTTATGCCAGTAACCTCAACGAACTTGCGCGCCAGGGTCGCATCGATCCGCTGGTAGGCCGTGAGATGGAAGTCGAGCGTGTCGCGCAGATCCTGGCGCGTCGTCGCAAAAACAATCCGCTGCTGGTGGGCGAGGCAGGCGTGGGTAAAACCGCGATTGCCGAAGGCCTGGCCAAGCGCATTGTCGACAACCAGGTGCCGGACCTGCTGGCCAACAGCGTGGTGTACTCCCTTGACCTCGGCGCCTTGCTGGCCGGGACCAAATACCGCGGTGATTTCGAGAAGCGCTTCAAGGCGTTGCTCAATGAGCTGAAAAAACGTCCGCAGGCAATCCTGTTCATCGACGAAATCCACACCATCATTGGTGCGGGTGCCGCGTCCGGTGGCGTCATGGATGCCTCGAACCTGCTCAAACCGTTGCTGTCGTCCGGCGATATTCGCTGCATCGGTTCGACCACGTTCCAGGAATTCCGCGGGATCTTCGAGAAGGACCGTGCCCTGGCGCGGCGCTTCCAGAAGGTCGATGTGTCCGAGCCTTCGGTCGAAGACACCATCAGCATCCTGCGCGGCCTGAAAGGGCGTTTCGAAACGCATCACGGCATCGAATACAGCGATGAAGCGTTGCGTGCTGCGGCTGAGCTGGCCTCGCGCTATATCAATGACCGGCACATGCCGGACAAGGCCATCGACGTCATCGACGAAGCCGGCGCCTACCAGCGCCTGCAACCGATCGAGAAACGCGTGAAACGCATCGAAGTGCCTCAGGTCGAGGACATCGTGGCGAAAATCGCGCGGATTCCGCCTAAGCACGTCACCAGCTCCGACAAAGAGCTGCTGCGTAACCTTGAGCGTGACCTGAAGCTGACCGTATTTGGCCAGGATGCCGCGATCGACTCGCTGTCGACTGCGATTAAACTGTCCCGTGCCGGCCTCAAGTCGCCTGACAAGCCAGTCGGTTCGTTCCTGTTCGCCGGTCCTACCGGTGTCGGTAAAACCGAAGCGGCGCGTCAGTTGGCCAAGGCGCTGGGCATCGAGCTGGTTCGCTTCGACATGTCCGAGTACATGGAGCGCCACACCGTATCGCGTCTGATCGGTGCGCCTCCAGGCTATGTCGGGTTCGATCAGGGCGGTCTGCTGACCGAAGCCATCACCAAGCAGCCTCACTGCGTGCTGTTGCTCGATGAAATCGAGAAGGCGCATCCGGAAGTCTTCAACCTGCTGCTGCAGGTCATGGACCACGGTACGCTCACCGATAACAACGGGCGCAAGGCGGATTTCCGTAACGTGATCGTCATCATGACGACCAACGCCGGCGCCGAAACCGCAGCCCGCGCTTCGATCGGTTTCACCCATCAGGACCACTCGTCCGATGCGATGGAAGTGATCAAGAAGAGCTTCACGCCAGAGTTCCGCAACCGCCTGGACACCATTATCCAGTTTGGTCGCCTCAGTCATGAGGTCATCAAAAGCGTGGTGGACAAGTTCCTTACCGAGCTTCAGGCGCAGCTGGAAGACAAGCGCGTGCAGCTGGAAGTGACCGACGCGGCGCGCAGCTGGCTGGCAGCGGGTGGCTACGACTCGGCGATGGGCGCTCGACCAATGGCGCGTTTGATCCAGGACAAGATCAAGCGTCCACTCGCCGAAGAGATCCTCTTTGGCGAACTGGCCGACCATGGCGGTGTGGTTCACATCGACCTCAAGGACGGCGAGCTGACCTTCGAGTTCGAGACCACGGCAGAAATGGCCTGACGTTAACCGCAACAAAGCAAAAGGCGCCGAAAGGCGCCTTTTTGCTGTCTGGAGAACACCGAAGATCAAATGTGGGAGCGGGCTTGCTCGCGAATGCAGTTGCACATTCAACATGGATGCAAGCTGACCCATCGCTTTCGCGAGCAAGCCCGCTCCCACAGTAGACAAATCCCACGCACACAAAAACGCCCGGCATAACCGGGCGTTTTGTATTGACTTGATTAGCGAGCGCGGTAAGTAATGCGCCCTTTGCTCAAGTCATAGGGCGTCAGCTCGACGCGCACTTTGTCACCGGTAAGAATACGAATGTAGTTCTTGCGCAACTTGCCGGAAATATGCGCGGTTACGACGTGCCCATGTTCCAACTCCACACGAAACATGGTGTTGGGCAGTGTTTCGACGACATTGCCTTCCATTTCGAAGCTGTCTTCTTTCGACATGCAGTAAAGCCCTCGGTATCCAATGAATGGCCCGGTGCAACTGCGCCAGGCAAAAGCGGCGTGCATTGTGCCCGAAAAATGGGGTTTACGCCAAGGGGTTTACGGATTGCCTTAGTTCAGGACAACCCAGCGCTGATTAATCAGCAGTTCGATGGGGCGATACTGGGTCTTGTAGTTCATCTTTTTGCAGTTCTTGATCCAGTACCCGAGGTAGACCGCTTCCAGTCCCAGTCGCTGGGCTTCGGCGATTTGCCAGAGGATGGCATAGCGCCCGAGGCTGCGATGGTCCTCGGCAGGCTCGTAGAAGGTGTAGACCGCCGACAGCCCGTTAGGCAGCAAATCGGTCACGGCCACCGCCACCAACCGTCCGTCGAGACGAAACTCGTAGAACCGGGAAAACGGCAGGTCGCGTACCAGAAATGTCGAAAACTGATCACGGCTCGGCGGGTACATGTCGCCGTCGGCGTGGCGCTGTTCGATATAGCGCTGATAAAGATCGAAGTACTCTTCGCTGAACTTGGGCCTGGCCGGGCGCACCTGCAAGTCAGCGTTGCGCTTGAAAATGCGTTTCTGCTGACGGTTGGGCGAAAACTGCGCCACGGGAATGCGCGCCGGTACGCAGGCGTTGCAATTCTGGCAATGCGGGCGGTAGAGGTGATCGCCGCTGCGACGAAAGCCCATTTCCGACAGGTCTGCGTAGACATGCACATCCATGGGCTGGCTAGGGTCGAGAAACAGGGTCGTGGCCTGCTCCTCGGGCAGATAACTGCAAGAGTGGGGCTGAGTGGCATAGAACTTCAAACGCGCCAACTCGGTCATGATCAACCCTCGGGAATAAGCTTTTCAGTTAAGTGTAAGCCACGCGCGCAAAAGTCGCTCAGCAAACCCAAGTGGCGCGATTGGGTTGATCCAGGTGTCCCGCCAGGTAACCGGCAAACTCGTTGCGCGGTATCGCCCGGGCGCCGAGGCTGTGCAAATGGTCGGTGGGCATCTGGCAGTCGATCAGCACAAAGCCTGAGTCTTTCAGATGACGCACCAGTGTGGCAAAGCCATATTTGGAGGCGTTGTCGGCGCGGCTGAACATGGATTCGCCAAAAAACAACTGGCCCATGGCCAGGCCGTACAAGCCGCCGACGAGTTCGCCCTGGTCCCAGACCTCCACCGAATGGGCGTAGCCGCGCCGGTGCAGCTCCAGGTAGGCGTCCTGCATGGCTTCGGTGATCCAGGTGCCGTCGGCGTATTCCCGCGGTGCAGCACAGGCGCTGATGACTGAGGCAAAATCCTGATCGAAGGTCACTTGGTAGCGTTGCTGGCGCAGCAGTTTGCCCAGGCTGCGGGACACATGCAGTTCGTCGGGAAACAACACTGTGCGCGGGTCCGGCGACCACCAGAGGATTGGCTGGCCTTCGGAAAACCAGGGGAAGCAGCCGTGGCGATAGGCCTGGACCAGCCGATCGGCGGACAGATCACCGCCGGCCGCCAACAGCCCGTTGGGGTCGCGCATGGCTTTTTCCAAAGGCGGAAAAGTCAGGGTGTTGCGTTGTAACCAAGTCAGCATGGCATCCGGGCTTGCAGTAGGGGAGGGCGGTGGCGGGCATCGGGGCCCGCCGTGAAGTGCAGCGTCAAACGGTTGGAATATCGTCGAGGTATTTTTCGGCGTCCAGCGCGGCCATGCAGCCGGCTCCGGCGGAGGTCACGGCCTGGCGGTAAACATGATCAGCCACGTCGCCGGCGGCAAACACGCCCGGAATCTCGGTGGCGGTGGCATCGCCTTCATTGCCGCCCCTGATCAGCAGGTAGCCGTCACGCATGGGCAACTGGCCCTGGAACAGGTCGGTATTGGGTTTGTGGCCGATGGCGATGAACACGCCGGCCAGCGGCAATTCACTGGTTTCACCGGTATGGCTGTCGCGCAGGCGGGCGCCGGTCACGCCGCTGGCATCGCCCAGCACCTCGTCGAGGTTCTGGTTCCAGTGCAGGCGGATATTGCCGTTGGCGGCTTTCTCGAACAGTTTGTCCTGGAGAATCTTCTCCGAGCGCAACTTGTCCCGCCGGTGCACCAGATGCACTTCCTTGGCGATGTTCGACAGGTACAGCGCTTCTTCAACCGCCGTGTTGCCGCCACCGACCACGGCGACCACCTGATTGCGATAGAAGAAGCCGTCGCACGTCGCGCAGGCCGAAACCCCTTTGCCGGCAAAGGCTTCTTCCGAAGGCAGGCCCAGGTATTGCGCCGAAGCGCCGGTGGCGATAATCAGTGCGTCGCAGGTGTAGGTGCCGTTGTCGCCAATGAGTTCGAAAGGGCGCTGCTGCAACTTGGCGGTGTGGATGTGGTCGTAAACGATCTCTGTGTCAAAGCGCTCGGCGTGTTTTTGCATGCGTTCCATCAGCACCGGGCCAGTGAGGCCTTCGACATCGCCGGGCCAGTTGTCGACTTCGACGGTGGTGGTGAGCTGGCCACCTGCCTGTATGCCGGTAATGACCACGGGTTTGAGGTTGGCGCGGGCGGCATAAACGGCGGCGCTGTAACCGGCGGGGCCGGAACCCAGAATGATCAGGCGTGAATGCTTAGCTTCGCTCATAAAAACACCTCATAAGCCTTTGTCACAAAAGAGAATGCGTGCTCAAATTGAACCGTGTGTCATTTGCTTTTGGCTATGCTACACCCAAGGGCCGCAAGCATGGCATCGGGCGAACAAACCCGTACAATGCCTGCTTGTAACAGCGCTTGTAATAAAAAAGCAGTGCCTGCCCTGTTTTGAAACACCGGGGTGCAGTGTTAAAAGTAGTCCCAGTTGCACCTGTTAACTTTTTTACCTGCCTGGATTGGGCAGTTTTTATAGTCATTCAACAGATGGACGCGCCATTGGCGCAGGAAAAGTAGCGTTTTGAAGAAATCCACCGCAGCACCTAAACCAGCCGTCGTTCCGCTCTGGCGCCAGCATTTGCACTACCGACTCAAGGAAGGTGCATTGATCGCCATCGGCGCCCTGTGCCTGTTCCTGATGATGGCCCTGTTGACCTATGGCAAGGACGATCCGGGCTGGAGCCATAACAGCAAGATCGACGATGTGCAGAACTTCGGCGGTCCGGTTGGCTCCTACAGCGCCGATATCCTGTTCATGGTGCTGGGTTACTTCGCCTACATCTTCCCGTTGCTGCTGGCGGTGAAAATCTACCAGATCTTCCGTCAACGCCACGAACCGTGGCAGTGGAGCGGCTGGCTGTTCTCCTGGCGCCTGATCGGCTTGGTTTTCCTGGTGTTGTCGGGCGCGGCGCTGGCGCATATCCATTTCCATGCGGCGACCGGTCTGCCGGCCGGCGCGGGCGGCGCGCTGGGCGAAAGCCTCGGCGACCTGGCCCGCAATGCCCTGAACATCCAGGGCAGCACGCTGCTGTTCATCGCCCTGTTCCTGTTCGGCCTGACGGTGTTCACCGACCTGTCGTGGTTCAAGGTGATGGACCTCACCGGCAAGATCACCCTCGATTTGTTCGAACTGTTCCAGGGCGCGGCCAATCGCTGGTGGGCCGCCCGTGTCGAACGCAAACAACTGGTCGCCCAGTTGCGTGAAGTCGACGACCGCGTCCACGACGTAGTGGCGCCGACCGTGACCGACAAACGCGAACAGGCCAAGGTCAAGGAACGCCTGATCGAACGCGAACAGGCCCTGAGCAAGCACATGTCGGACCGCGAGAAGCAGGTACCACCCGTGATTGCCCCCGCGCCGTCCAAACCGGCCGCGCCGAGCAAGCGCGTAGAGAAAGAGAAACAGGCGCCGTTGTTTGTCGACAGCGCCGTGGAAGGCACCTTGCCGCCGATCTCGATTCTCGACCCTGCGGAAAAGAAACAACTCAATTACTCGCCCGAATCCCTGGCTGCGGTTGGCCACTTGCTGGAAATCAAGCTCAAGGAATTCGGCGTCGAAGTCACCGTGGATTCGATTCACCCCGGCCCGGTGATTACCCGTTACGAAATCCAGCCGGCGGCCGGGGTCAAGGTCAGTCGCATCTCCAACCTGGCCAAAGACCTGGCGCGTTCCCTGGCCGTGACCAGCGTGCGGGTGGTGGAAGTGATTCCCGGCAAGACCACCGTCGGTATCGAGATCCCTAACGAAGACCGGCAGATCGTGCGCTTCTCCGAAGTGCTGTCATCGCCCGAGTACGACAATTTCAAATCGCCGGTCACGCTGGCCCTGGGCCACGACATCGGCGGCAAGCCGGTCATCACCGACCTGGCGAAAATGCCCCACTTGCTGGTGGCCGGTACCACCGGTTCCGGTAAGTCGGTGGGTGTGAACGCGATGATCCTGTCGATTCTGTTCAAGTCCGGCCCGGAAGACGCCAAGCTGATCATGATCGACCCGAAAATGCTTGAGCTGTCGATCTACGAAGGCATCCCGCACTTGCTCTGCCCAGTGGTTACCGACATGAAGGACGCGGCCAACGCCCTGCGCTGGAGCGTGGCGGAGATGGAGCGTCGCTACAAACTGATGGCGAAGATGGGCGTGCGTAACCTGTCCGGCTTCAACCAGAAGGTCAAGGACGCGGAGGAGGCCGGTACGCCGCTGTCCGATCCGCTGTACAAGCGCGAAAGCATCCACGACGAAGCGCCGCTGCTGCACAAGCTGCCGACCATCGTCGTGGTCGTCGACGAATTCGCCGACATGATGATGATCGTCGGCAAGAAGGTTGAAGAACTGATCGCCCGTATCGCCCAGAAGGCCCGTGCCGCCGGTATCCACTTGATCCTCGCGACCCAGCGTCCGTCGGTTGACGTGATCACGGGTCTGATCAAGGCCAACATTCCGACGCGCATGGCGTTCCAGGTATCGAGCAAGATCGACTCCCGGACCATCATCGACCAGGGCGGCGCCGAACAACTGCTGGGCCACGGTGACATGCTCTACATGCCGCCGGGCACCAGCCTGCCGATCCGGGTTCACGGCGCGTTCGTGTCCGATGACGAAGTTCACCGTGTGGTTGAAGCCTGGAAACTGCGTGGCGCACCGGAATACAACGACGAGATCCTGGCCGGTGTCGAAGAGCCGGGTAGCGGCTTTGAAGGCGGCAGTGGCGGCGATGAAGACAGCGAATCCGACGCGCTCTACGACGAAGCCGTGCAGTTCGTGCTGGAAAGCCGTCGGGCTTCCATCTCGGCGGTTCAGCGCAAGCTGAAAATCGGCTACAACCGCGCCGCACGCATGATCGAAGCCATGGAAATGGCCGGGGTCGTGACGTCCATGAACACCAACGGTTCGCGCGAAGTCCTGGCCCCTGGCCCGGTGCGCGACTGAGTTGAATTTAAAAAGGGTGGCGCAGTGACGCGCTGCCTGAACCCCACGAATATCAAGAGGACTCCCATGCGTCTTATCCGCATGCTGTTGCTGCCGGTACTGGCTTTGACCACGCTCTCGGCCCACGCCGATGACAAGGACGTGGCGCGTCTGACCCAATTGCTGGAAACATCCAAGACCCTGACCGCGCGTTTCTCGCAGCTGACCCTCGATGGCAGCGGCACCCAATTGCAGGAAACCGCTGGCGACATGTCGCTGCAGCGCCCGGGCCTGTTCTACTGGCACACCAATGCGCCGGCTGAGCAAACCATGGTTTCCGACGGCAAGAAAGTCACCCTGTGGGACCCGGATCTGGAACAGGTCACCATCAAGACCCTCGACCTGCGCCTGACCCAGACCCCGGCGTTGCTGCTGTCCGGTGACGTGTCCAAGATCAGCCAGAGCTTCGACATCAGCGCCAAGGAAGCCGGCGGCGTGATCGACTTCACCCTGAAGCCGAAAACCAAGGACACCCTGTTCGACAGCCTGCGCCTGTCGTTCCGCAATGGCCTGGTCAATGACATGCAACTGATCGACAGCGTCGGTCAGCGCACCAACATCCTGTTCACCGGCGTGAAGGCCAACGAGCCGATCCCGGCGTCCAAGTTCAAGTTCGACATCCCTAAAGGGGCGGACGTGATCCAGGAATAACCGCCGGACCTGTGGGAGCGGGCTTGCTCGCGAATACGGTGTGTCAGGCAACAATGATGGCGACTGACACTCCCTCTTCGCGAGCAAGCCCGCTCCCGCAGTGATTGACCGGCACCAAGACTCAGTGAGGTTTCAGAAAGTTGTGATGGATCTGTTTCGCAGTGCCCCGATTGCTCAACCCTTGGCCGCTCGCCTGCGCGCAGCCAATCTGGATGAGTACGTCGGTCAGGAACACCTGCTCGCTCGCGGCAAGCCTTTGCGTGAAGCGCTGGAGCAGGGTGCCCTGCACTCGATGATCTTCTGGGGCCCGCCGGGCGTGGGCAAAACCACCCTGGCGCGGCTGCTGGCGGAAGTCTCGGATGCGCACTTCGAAACGGTGTCGGCGGTGCTGGCCGGCGTGAAGGAAATCCGTCAGGCGGTGGAAATCGCCAAGCAACAGGCCGGGCAGTACGGCCGCCGGACCATCCTGTTCGTTGACGAAGTGCATCGCTTCAACAAGTCCCAGCAGGACGCGTTCCTGCCGTATGTGGAAGACGGCACGCTGATTTTCATCGGCGCGACCACCGAAAACCCGTCCTTCGAACTCAACAACGCCTTGCTCTCACGGGCGCGCGTCTACGTGCTCAAAAGCCTCGACGAAGCGGCCCTGCGCAAACTCGTGCACCGCGCGCTGACCGAAGAGCGTGGCCTGGGCAAGCGACAACTGACCCTCAGCGATGAAGGCTTCCAGATGCTGCTGTCCGCCGCCGATGGTGATGGCCGGCGTTTGCTTAACCTGTTGGAAAACGCTTCCGACCTGGCCGAAGACAACAGCGAGATCGGCATCGATCTGCTGCAAAGTCTGCTCGGCGACACCCGCCGGCGTTTCGACAAGGGCGGCGAAGCGTTCTACGACCAGATTTCCGCACTGCATAAATCCGTGCGCGGCTCCAACCCCGACGGCGCGTTGTACTGGTTCGCGCGCATGATCGACGGCGGTTGCGATCCGCTGTACCTGGCCCGGCGCGTGGTGCGCATGGCCAGCGAAGACATCGGCAACGCCGACCCCCGCGCCCTGAGCCTGTGCCTGGCGGCGTGGGAAGTGCAGGAGCGCCTCGGCAGCCCCGAAGGCGAGCTGGCGGTGGCCCAGGCCATCACCTACCTGGCCTGTGCGCCGAAAAGCAACGCGGTGTACATGGGTTTCAAAGCCGCCATGCGCAGCGCCACGGAGCACGGTTCGCTGGAAGTGCCGCTGCACCTGCGCAATGCGCCGACCAAGCTGATGAAACAATTGGGTTATGGCGATGAATATCGCTATGCCCACGATGAGCCGGACGCCTACGCTGCTGGCGAAGACTACTTCCCGGAAGCGCTCGAACCACAGCCGTTCTACCAGCCGGTGCCACGAGGCCTGGAATTGAAGATCGGCGAGAAGCTCAACCACCTCGCACAACTTGATCGTCTGAGCCCCCGGCAGCGGAGAAAATAGTGCTTCCATTGATCGTTGCGGTTTCCGTTGGCGGGATCGCCGGCACGCTGTTGCGCTTTGCCACCGGCAACTGGATCAACGCTAATTGGCCGCGGCACTTCTATACCGCGACGCTGGCCGTTAATATCGTCGGCTGTTTGCTGATCGGCGTTCTATACGGTCTGTTTTTGATACGCCCGGAGGTGCCGATCGAGGTGCGCGCCGGGTTGATGGTCGGCTTCCTCGGGGGGCTGACGACTTTTTCATCCTTTTCACTGGATACGGTGCGCCTGCTCGAAAGCGGGCAAGTGCCGCTGGCCCTGGGCTATGCTGCCATCAGCGTATTCGGCGGGCTGCTCGCCACCTGGGCTGGCCTGTCCTTGACCAAACTTTGATAAACGAGAGACCGACATGCTCGATTCCAAACTGTTACGTAGCAACCTTCAGGACGTAGCGGACCGCCTGGCATCCCGTGGCTTCACGCTGGATGTTGCGCGCATCGAAGCGCTGGAAGAACAGCGCAAGACCGTCCAGACCCGCACCGAAGCACTGCAGGCTGAACGTAATGCGCGCTCCAAATCCATCGGTCAGGCCAAGCAGCGCGGCGAAGACATCGCACCGTTGATGGCTGACGTCGAGCGCATGGCGAACGAATTGAGCGCCGGCAAGGTAGAACTGGACCAGATCCAGACCGACCTGGACTCGATCCTGCTCGGCATCCCGAACCTGCCACACGAATCCGTACCTATCGGTGCAGACGAAGACGGCAACGTCGAAGTGCGTCGTTGGGGCACCCCGACTGCATTCGATTTCCCGATTCAGGACCACGTGGCCCTGGGCGAGAAGTTCGGTTGGCTGGACTTTGAAACCGCCGCCAAGCTGTCCGGGGCACGCTTTGCTTTGCTGCGTGGCCCGATCGCCCGCCTGCACCGCGCCCTCGCGCAGTTCATGATCAACCTGCACACCAGCGAACACGGTTACGAAGAGGCCTACACGCCTTATCTGGTCCAGGCGCCGGCCCTGCAAGGCACTGGCCAGTTGCCGAAGTTCGAAGAAGACTTGTTCAAGATCAGCCGCGAAGGCGAAGCCGATCTGTACCTGATCCCGACCGCCGAAGTGTCGCTGACCAACATCGTTGCCGGTGAAATCGTCGATTCGAAACTGCTGCCGATCAAGTTCGTTGCCCACACCCCGTGCTTCCGCAGCGAAGCCGGCGCATCGGGTCGCGACACTCGCGGCATGATCCGCCAGCATCAGTTCGACAAGGTCGAGATGGTCCAGATCGTTGAGCCATCGACCTCGATGGAAGCGCTGGAAGGCCTGACCGCCAACGCTGAAAAAGTCCTGCAATTGCTGGAACTGCCGTATCGCACCCTGGCGCTGTGCACCGGCGACATGGGCTTCAGCGCGGTCAAGACCTACGACCTGGAAGTGTGGATTCCGAGCCAGGACAAGTACCGCGAGATTTCGTCGTGCTCCAACTGCGGTGATTTCCAGGCCCGTCGCATGCAAGCGCGTTTCCGCAACCCGGAAACCGGCAAGCCTGAACTGGTTCACACCCTGAACGGTTCCGGCCTGGCGGTCGGTCGTACCCTGGTGGCGGTGCTGGAAAACTACCAGCAGGCCGACGGTTCGATCCGTGTGCCCGCCGTACTGAAACCGTACATGGGTGGCCTCGAGGTCATTGGCTAAATGGACTATCTGCCGCTGTTTCATAACCTGCGCGGCAGTCGTGTGTTGGTCGTCGGCGGCGGGGAGATTGCCTTGCGCAAGTCCCGCCTGCTGGCCGAAGCCGGTGCGCTGCTGCGGGTGGTCGCACCTGAAATCGAACCGCAATTGCGCGAACTGGTGACCGGCAGCGGTGGCGAGTGCGTGTTGCGTGGCTACGTCGAAACGGATCTGGACGGTTGCGGGCTGATCATCGCCGCCACCGACGACGAACCGTTGAACGCGCAAGTCTCCGCTGATGCTCATCGGCGTTGCGTGCCGGTCAATGTGGTGGATGCGCCAGCCCTGTGCAGCGTGATCTTCCCGGCGATTGTCGACCGTTCGCCACTGATTGTTGCCATCTCCAGCGGCGGCGATGCGCCGGTTCTGGCGCGGCTGATCCGCGCGAAAATCGAAACCTGGATTCCTTCCACCTACGGTCAACTGGCCGGCCTGGCGGCGCGTTTCCGCAACCAGGTCAAAGGCCTGCTGCCGGATGTTCAGCAGCGTCGTTCGTTCTGGGAAGATGTTTTCCAGGGCCCGATTGCCGATCGGCAACTGGCCGGGCAGGGCGCTGAAGCCGAGCGCTTGCTGCTGGCGAAAATCGCGGGCGAGCCGCCGAAAAAAACCGGTGAGGTGTATTTGGTCGGTGCCGGGCCGGGCGATCCGGACCTGCTGACCTTTCGTGCCTTACGCCTGATGCAACAAGCCGACGTTGTGCTGTACGACCGTTTGGTGGCCCCGGCAATCCTCGATTTGTGCCGTCGCGATGCGGAACGGATCTACGTCGGCAAGCGTCGCGCCGATCACGCCGTGCCGCAGGATCAGATCAACAAGCAGTTGGTGGATCTGGCCAAGGCCGGCAAGCGCGTGGTGCGGTTGAAGGGCGGTGATCCGTTTATCTTCGGCCGTGGCGGTGAAGAGATCGAAGAGCTGGCGGCCCATGGCATCCCGTTTCAGGTCGTGCCGGGCATTACGGCGGCCAGTGGTTGCGCGGCGTATGCCGGGATTCCGCTGACGCACCGTGATTACGCGCAGTCGGTGCGATTTGTTACCGGGCACCTGAAGGACGGTTCCACCGATTTGCCGTGGGCCGATCTGGTCGCGCCGGCGCAAACCCTGGTGTTTTACATGGGGCTGGTCGGCTTGCCGATCATCTGCGAGCAATTGATCAAGCATGGTCGCGCCTCCGATACCCCGGCGGCGCTGATTCAGCAGGGCACCACGGTCAATCAGCGGGTATTTACCGGCACGTTGGCCGATCTTCCACAGATGGTGGCGGAGCATGAAGTGCATGCACCGACGCTGGTAATCGTTGGGGAAGTGGTGCAACTGCGCGAGAAACTGGCGTGGTTTGAAGGGGCTCAGGCGCAGGTCTGATAGACCGAGTCGCCCCTTTCGCGAGCAAGCCCGCTCCCACATTTGATTTGTGTCGTTCACAAATCCCCTGTGGGAGCGGGCTTGCTCGCGAAGAGGCCCGCAAATCCACCCAATACTTAACCGATCGTTCCCACGCTCTGCGTGGGAGTGCCGCCAGGGACGCTCCGCGTTCCGCTTACGGAAGTGACGCAGAGCGTCACGGGATGCATTCCCACGCAGAGCATGGGAACGATCGTCTATCAGGCCCTGCGCCAAACCCCTTTCCCACTCAACCGCGCCCGATCATGGGCCGCTGTGAAATCCTGCGCCGGACCTTTCGGCACGACACCCGTCGGGTTGATGGTCTTGTGGCTGCCGTAGTAGTGATTCTTGATGTGCTCAAAATCCACGGTCTCGGCAATCCCCGGCCACTGATACACCTCCCGCAGCCAGTTCGACAAATTCGGATAATCGGCAATCCGCCGCAGGTTGCACTTGAAGTGCCCGTAATACACCGCGTCAAAACGAATGAGCGTGGTGAACAACCGGATGTCCGCTTCGGTCAGGTATTCACCAACCAGATAGCGGTTCTCGCTCAACAGCAATTCCAACCGATCCAGCTCGGCAAACACATCATCGAACGCTTCTTCATAAGCCTGCTGCGACGTGGCAAACCCGGCGCGGTACACGCCGTTGTTCACCGCCGGATAAATCCTTTCGTTCAACGCATCGATCTCTCCGCGCAACGGCGCCGGATAGAAATCCAGGTCATTGCCGGTCAGGTCATCGAACGCGCTGTTGAACATGCGGATGATCTCCGCCGATTCATTGCTGACAATGCGCTGCTGCTGTGTGTCCCACAGCACCGGCACGGTGACGCGGCCGGTGTAGTTGGCGGTGTCGGCGGTATAGCGCTGGTGCATGAAGTTGAAATGATCGAGCTTGTCGCCGGTGGAGCCGAGGCTCTGGTCGAAGGTCCAGCCGTTTTCCAGCATCAACCAACTGACCACGGACACATCGATCAGGGATTCGAGGCCTTTGAGTTTGCGCAGGATCAGCGTGCGGTGCGCCCAAGGGCAGGCGAGGGACACGTAGAGGTGATAGCGGCCGGCCTCAGCGGCAAAGCCACCGTCACCACTCGGGCCGGGCTGACCGTCGGTGGTCACCCAATTGCGGCGTTGCGCCTGTTCGCGCTGGAATGCGCCGTCCTTGCTGCTTTCGTACCACTGGTCGTGCCAGCGGCCTTCAACTAACAAACCCATTTCAAGACTCCTCAACCGATAAGCGTTGGAGAGGAGTCTATGCGCATAGGTTCGATAAAATAGCGCAAAGGTTGGGCAGTTATGATCGGTTAAATCGATCTATCCCGGGCATCCCAGTAGTGCTGGGCGGTTTCGAAGGCTTGCTCACGGGTCTGGCCGAGGCCGCGCAAGGCCAGGGCCATGGTCGAGATCAGCGCCATTTGCGGGTAGCTGTCGACCACATCGCCGCGCCACACCGCTTTCAAATGTTCAGGATCAAGGCTGGCCGGTTTGACGTGGCGCTGAGCCGACAGTTGCGGCCATTCTTCATCCCAACTCTCGCCGCCGGTGGTGCCGTACAAATGACTGTCGGCGTCCGGGTTGATCTCGATTTCGCCGCCATCGCCCTTGACCACAATCGCAGTGTCGCCGAGCAAGCCGCTGGCATCGCGGTGCACCGCTTGGTAACCCGGATGGAAAATACTTTGCAGGCCGCAGCGTGCGCCTAGCGGATTGAGAATCCGCGCCAGGGAGTGGATCGGCGAACGCAGGCCCAATGTGTTGCGCAGGTCGATCATGCGCTGAAGCTGCGGTGCCCAATCCACCAGCGGCATGAACGCCAGACCGCCGTTATCCAGCGCCTCACCCACCTGTTGCCAGTTGCGACACAGCGGGATCTTCAATTCTTCCAGCAGTTGCTCGCTGTACAGCCGACCCGCCGTGTGCGCGCCGCCACCGTGCATGAAAATCCGCACGCCGTTTTGCGCCAGGCACTTGGCCGCCAGCAGATACCACGGCAAATGGCGCTTTTTGCCCGCATACGTCGGCCAATCCAGATCGACCTTCAATGCCGGCGCTTTCAGCCGTTCACGCAACGCTTCGGTGAACCCGGCCATCTCCTCGGCGCTTTCTTCCTTGTGCCGCAACAGCATCAGGAATGCGCCGAGCTGAGTGTCCTCGACCTTGTCGTCGAGCACGAAGCCCATGGCCTCACGCGCTTCGACGCGGGTCAGGTCACGGGCGCCGCGCTTGCCTTTGCCGAGGATCCGTACGAACTGGGCGAACGGGTGCTCGGCGGGCGTTTCGAGGGTCAGTGCAGGGAAATCGGTCATAAGCAATTCGTCGGTTTGGGCAGGCCCGCCAGTTTTGCGGCGAGTTTGGCAGGGGTGCCTTTGAACAGTCGGTTCAGGTGCAGGCTGTTGCCTTTTTCCGGGCCGAGCTTCAACGCGGTGTACTTGATCAGCGGGCGCGTCGCCGGGGACAGCTGGAACTCGTCGTAGAAACGGCGCAGCAGTTCGAGGATTTCCCAGTGTTCGGGGCTCAGCTCGATGTCTTCGGCAGCGGCGAGGGCGCTGGCCACGTCGGTGGACCAGTCGCTCAGTTCGACCAGGAAGCCATCCTTGTCCAGCTCGATGGCGCGGGCGCCGACGGTCAGGGAATTCATAGCCAACTGTTGACCTTGTCGTAGTGGATCGACAGTTCGACGAAGGCCGGGTAATCGATGGCTTCGGCCCAGTCCGGAACATTCAGCGCACGGGCCTGGGCGTCTTCGGCCAGCACGAACAGTTTGAGGCCACGGGCATTCAGCGCGTTGAACGGCGCGGTGGCCGGTTGCAAGGCATACGCCGCGTCGCCAGAGAGCAGCAGCGCGTCGTCGGTGCCGATCACCCGCAGGCAACTGGTCAGGCGATCGTCGCCGAACGGGGAATGAGACAACACATGCAAAGTCGACATCAGAGGGTGATCACCTGGTCGTAACGGTCGATAAGGGCGGTGATTTCGGCGGCGGTCAGCACCTGGGCTTCTTCCAGCGCGAATCCGCTCGGGTCCAGGCCTCGTTCGGCGGCGCTGTCGGCGCAGACGAACAGGTCCTCGACACCGAACATCGGCAGCGCTTGCAGGTTGGCGCTCAGGTCCTTTTGTTGCAGGGCCTTGGCGTCCTGTTTCGCGGCGAGCTGGAACACCCCGTCATCGAGAAACAGCAGGCCGATCGGCAGGTCGAACGCGCCGCCGGCCAGCACGATGTCCAGTGCTTCCCGCGCGCTCGGCCCGGACCACGGCGCCTGACGGCTGATAATCAGTAGGGACTTAGGCATGTCACGCGCCTCCGAAACAGATGAGGCGGTCGGCGTCTTGCACTGCGTCATGCAACTGACCGAGACCGGACAATTCCCATGGCGCACCGACGGCTACGGCTTCGCGCTGATAGCGCTTGGCTTCTTCCTCGTTCAACACGCCCCGACGCAGGGCGGCGGCGATGCACACCACGCCGTCCAGTTGATGCTCGGCGACAAAGGCGCGCCATTGTTTGGGCAAGTCCTGCTCGTCCTGGGGCGTGACCACGCTGCCGGAGGCGTTGTAGACACCGTCCTGATAGAAAAACAGCCGGACAATCTCATGCCCGCCGGCCAGCGCCGCCTGGGCGAACAGCAAGGCACGGCGCGAGGAGGGCGCATGGGCGGCGGAAAACAGCGCGATGGCGAACTTCATGACGGACTCGATCAGCAAAACTGCGGCCATGATAATGCTTTATCGGTGAGGCGGCGAAGGGCGTTTGCTCGTGGACCGAGGCTGACGGGTGAAACTGGCCGGCATGGACACCAACGGCCCAGTGTGGGAGCGGGCTTGCTCGCGAAGAGGGTGTGTCAGTCGCCATCATTGTTGCCTGACACACCGCATTCGCGAGCAAGCCCGCTCCCACAGTAGATCGGTGTCTGGCCATTAGCGCGGCATGTAACCCAACTGCCAGCGGCGCGGTATTTTCAGCGATAGCAACCCCACCACCCCGGCCAGCAACCCGCTGACAAACAACGCCTTGAGCCCCAGATGATGTTCCAGCACCGCACCCAGCACCGCGCCAGCGAACATGCCGCTCCAGGGAATCAACTGCACCCGCCAGCCATTTCGCCGTTCGCCCAGCATCCACCGCCCCAGCCCCCTGCCAAAGCGCGACAGGGCACCGGTGACGTAGGTCAGGCCGACGGGCAAGCCATTCACTTCTTCCACGGCGGCATTGAGCATGCCCATGCCGATGATTGCCGCGAGCAGCGCCGGCAGTTGTTCGTCATAAGGCCACGCGGCAGCGCCGCAGAGCAGGGTGGCGATGCACAACAGCAACGGCAGCGCCCGGCGTCCGCCGAGGCGGCTGACGACAATGCCCAGCGCATTACCGACGATGAAGGTCGCGACAAGAATCAACAGGCGCAGGGTCAGCCCCAGGTCGCCATCGCTGATCGCCACGGCGAGGCGGGTGGTGTTGCCGCTCATAAAGGACACGAAGTCGCCGCTGGCCATGAAGCCGATGGCGTCGGTCATGCCGGCGAGCACCGACAGCGTGGCCACCAGCGTCATGCCGATGCGTCCGCGCCATTTCTGGACATGCAGATGACCCGGGCTGGCCCGGTGAGTCGAGGCGGATGGCAGCATCGGCGTAAATCGTCCTCAGATAGTGACCGCAGTGGTCACTTACTCAAACCATATAACTCGCAATACTCCAGCCAGTCCATGCCGGCCATTTCCGCCACCTCCTTGTGCACTTCCATGCGCTGGGCCTGGTAGTCCTCGGCGGTGGCGGCGGTCAGTTGCAACGTCAGCTCCCAGGCAAACAGGTCCAGGCGCTCTGCCTCGGCTTCGAAGGCTTCGTGCAAGCGCTCGTCGCGGTACTGGGCCGGGGTTTCACCCTTGGCCTGGGCGAGCAGCGGGTTGAGGTTATCGAGTTCGTGGCGCAGTTCCGGGCGCTCATCGAGAAACTTTTTCAGTGCCTGCTCGTGTTGCTGTTCGGTGGCTGCCATGGTCGCTCCTTGCAGGTCAGATTACGTAGACTGCTTCTTGGCCTTGGCCGCGGCGGCCAGGCATTCGAGGGCGAACTGCTCGGGGTAGGTCATCTGGATCGGCGTGGTTTCGCCCTTGACGGTCCGCTCGCCGTCGAGGATGTAGCGAATCCGCTTGTCGGTGACGCCGATGCGCTTGGCGATCCAGGAAGGGGTCTGGCCGATCTGGCTGATCAGCTTGTCGGCGTATTCGGCGGTTGGTTTGTAAAATTCGGCGTTGGGTGTCATGTGGCTTTCCAGAAAAAGAGGTGATGCGCTGTTAATTGCGCGACAGGGTGCGCGAATCGTCACGCGGTGTCGCGGTATAAATGAAGTAAAGCAGAACGATACGCCGCGCCACGGTGATACAGTCCGCTTTTTCTTGAAGAGCGAACACGATGCGAATTCTGATGGTGGCGCTGGCCGCAACCCTGCTGGCGGGCTGCGCGGGCTCGGTGATGGACGACTCCCGCACCAAATCCCCGACCAAGGTCCTGAACTCGGACAAACCGGAAAAAGTCGTGGCCCAGTGCGTGCAATTCGCCTGGCAGGACGAAGCGGTATTTGGCGTGGACGCCGGGGCTTATCTGCAACCGGGCAAGAAGGGTGGTTCGACGGTGTACACCCGGTCGGCGGAAGTGTTTGTGGACTTGAGCAGCGATGCGTCCGGGACGCAGTTGAGTTTCTACTCGCAGCACGACGATTTTGTGACCAAGCGCCGGTTGGCGGCGTTGGCGACCTGCCTGTAACGGCTTGCGCATTCCCCCTGTGGGAGCGGGCTTGCTCGCGAAGGCGGTTTATCATTCAGCATTGATGTCGGCTGACACACCGCCTTCGCGAGCAAGCCCGCTCCCACAGGGGGATTTGTGTTTTAAAGGGTATGAATCAGGCGCTTTTGAAAGAAGTGCCGCGTATGCCCCGGCGGGTAATCAACAATCTGGCCGAACTCGCTGTAACCCAGCTTCTTGTAGAACTCCGGCGCCTGGAAACCAAAGGTGTCGAGCCAGATCCCCACGCATTCCTTCTCCTGCGCCAGTTCTTCGGCCATCTGCATCAGCTTCGTGCCCAGCCCCTGTCCCCGGCCTTGTTCCGGCACTGACAGCAACTCGATAAACAGCCATTGGTAAAACACCCGGCCATAGAGCCCGCCGAGAATCTCGCCGT
Source organism: Pseudomonas sp. NPDC096950 (assembly GCF_044762525.1). NCBI lineage: Bacteria > Pseudomonadati > Pseudomonadota > Gammaproteobacteria > Pseudomonadales > Pseudomonadaceae > Pseudomonas > Pseudomonas sp. NPDC096950. The sequence continues at coordinate 33,450 of NZ_JBIWEL010000003.1, forward strand.
TGTCGTCGCGCACCAGCAAGGCAACCGGTTCAGGCTTGGCGAGCCCCGCTTGCGCCGCGTTATAGATCCGCAACGGTGCAAGGATGGCCTCGCGCTCTTCGTTGGTAGGGTCTTGTGAGCGTTCGATACGCAATGTCATGGCGATGTCCCTATGGCAGTGACCCCGGAGATTATCTGGCTCGCCGACTTTGTTCCATCCCCGAACGCCGGTGGAACCGTCGCTTGCGCGCAGCTGTCTAGCCTCTAGAGCGTCAATTCAGAACGCGGCCATGAGGATAGCCAATGAACATTTTCGAAGCCTTGCGCGAAAGCCACGACCGCCAGCGCAGCTATGCTGATGCGTTGGTCAAGACCAGCGGTGATACCCCGGAACGGGTCGAAGCCTACAAACAGCTCAAAGCCGAACTACAGGCCCACGAAACCGCAGAAGAACGGCATTTCTACATCCCGCTGATGGAGTTCGACAACGGTGTCGACCTGAGCCGCCACGCCATCTCCGAACACCACGAGATGGATGAAATGATGGAGACCCTGGACGAAACCGAAATGTCGGATCCGACGTGGCTGGTGACGGCGAAAAAACTTTCCGAGAAGGTCCATCACCACCTGAAGGAAGAAGAACAGAAGTTCTTCCAGATGGCCGGCAAGTTGCTCAACGAAAAGCAGAAAGAGTCCCTCGCCGGCCAATATGAAAAGGAATACAAGGAACAACTTTCTTGAGGTGAGAATGGTTCCGATTGCTGCCTCGCACTGTAGGTCTTCGCCTATAGAAGCTGTAGGACTTGGCTCAAAGCACTGGTTGTATATCCAGTATTTACTGGCGATCGACCAGGCAGGCAGCATCGGCAACGAAAATCCGGTCGGTGGACAAAAAAAGCAGCTCCGTTAGGTTGAAGGCCTCTCCTCAGGAAGGAGAGTTCTTAAATCAATGGAGTGAAAAAGATGAACAAACCACAGACTCAACCCGAACTTCGACACGGTCGTGTCACATCCCCTTCCAGCCGCGGTGCGGTCGCTGTCGAACTGGGGTTGCTGGGCAACTGGCAGGTCAACGAAATGGAAGGCGGCAAGAACTTCCCATCCCTGGTTGCCGGCCCGTTCCCGGCGCCGTATCAAACCGACAGTGACAGCGTCACCCCTCCGGCCGATGGCTATATCCTCAGCGGCGGCAAGACCGATGCCCGTGACTGCATCAACTTCACCAACGAAGAGTTGAGCCAGAAACTCAGCCGTCCGTTCGCCTGGCCGCTGCTGAACGTCGACCCGGGCCAGACCTTCAAAGTCACCTGGGAATACACCGCGCCCCACGTCACCCGTGGTTATCGCTGGCTGATCACCAAGGATGGCTGGGATTCGAAGCAGCGCATCTCCCGCGCGCAACTGGAAGCCAAGCCATTCGCCGAGGATTTCTACACTCAGGTCCCGTACTACAGCCATTCCGCCGAGATGAAGGCCAAGGTCAACCACGAAGTGAAGTTGCCGGCCAACAAAAAAGGTCATCACGTGATCGTGCTGATGTGGATCGTCGCCAACACTGGCAACGCCTTCTATCAAGCGTTCGACGTGGACTTCAAGTAAGCCCCCGGCGTTAACCCTCCACACGTTCTGAAGGAATAGAACATGTCGAAATTCGACTTTACGTTATTGAAATCCACCGTCAGCGACGCCGCGTCGTTGATGCCGAGCATTGCTGGCAAAAAGATCCTCATGGGTTTCTGGCACAACTGGCCCGCCGGCCCGAGCGATGGTTACCAGCGCGGCCAGTTCGCCAATATCGCGCTGCAGGATGTGCCCAAGGATTACAACGTGGTGGCCGTGGCCTTCATGAAGGGCAACGGCATCCCGACCTTCAAACCGTACAACCTGTCCGACGCCGAATTCCGTCGCCAGGTCGGCGTGCTGAACAGCCAGGGCCGTGCGGTGCTGATTTCACTTGGTGGCGCCGATGCGCACATCGAGTTGCACAAAGGCAACGAACAGCCGCTGGCCAACGAAATAATCCGCCTGGTGGAAACCTACGGCTTCGATGGCCTGGACATCGATCTTGAACAGAGCGCGATTGATTTCGCCGACAACAAGACCGTCCTGCCTGCCGCGCTGAAACTGGTCAAGGACCATTACGCCGGTGAAGGTAAACACTTCATCATCAGCATGGCGCCGGAGTTTCCCTACCTGACCACCGCCGGCAAATACGTCGGCTACCTCCAGGCCCTGGAAGGTTATTACGACTTCATTGCCCCGCAGTATTACAACCAGGGCGGTGACGGAATCTGGGTCCAGGAAGCCAATAATGGCAACGGCGCGTGGATCGCCCAGAACAACGATGCGATGAAAGAGGACTTTCTGTTTTACCTGACCGAAAGTCTGGTGAGCGGCACTCGCGGCTTCACCAAGATCCCGGCGGACAAGTTCGTGATCGGCCTGCCGGCCAACGTCGATGCGGCGGCCACCGGTTACGTGATCAACCCGGCGGCGGTGGTGAATGCCTTCAAGCGCCTGGACGCCAAAGGGCTTTCGATCAAAGGCCTGATGACCTGGTCGGTGAACTGGGACAACGGCGTCAACAAGGACCACGTGCCGTATAACTGGGAGTTCAGTCGTCGCTACGGGCCGTTGATCAACGGCACGCGGCTGTCCTCCCACGAGGAAGCGCTCGCGGCGCCTGAAGTCGCCAGCCAAGTGTAAAAAAGAAGCCCGGCAGAGATGCCGGGCTTTTTGGTTTTCGCCTACCATGGGCTCTTCTGACGAAAAAAGGATGCGTTGTGATGGCGAATACAGCCGATCGGGTCAACATCATTGAGTCCCAAGTGTTGTCCCACGACTGGTACCTGTTGAAGAAAATCACCTTTGACTATCAGCGTAACAATGGCGATTGGCAGCGCCAGACCCGTGAGGTCTACGACCGTGGCAATGGCGCGGCGATTCTGCTGTTCAACCGCGAGAAAAGAACTGTGGTGCTGACACGCCAGTTTCGGCTGCCGGTGTTCGTCAACGGTCATGATGGTTTGCTGATTGAAGTGGCAGCGGGATTGCTGGAGGGGGCCGATCCCGAAGAACGCATCCGCGCTGAGGCCGAAGAAGAAACCGGCTATCGCGTGCACCATGTGCAAAAAATCTTTGAGTCCTACATGAGCCCCGGCTCGGTCACCGAAAAACTGCACTTCTTCATCGCCGAATACGACGCCGCGTCGAAAGTCAGTGCTGGCGGCGGTCTGGAAGAAGAGACCGAAGAGATGGAAGTGCTGGAGTGGAAGTTCGACGAGGCACTTGAGGCGTTTTATCGCGGGGAGATCTGCGATGCGAAGACGATTATGTTGCTGCAGTATGCGGCGATGAAAAACCTCTTCGCCGTTACCTGAGAGAGCTGGGCTTTTGTGGCGAGGGTGAATCAGTTCAAAACAAATCACCCGTCCGGTTGGTCCCCGACCACTCGCAACCCTCCAGCGTCAACAACCGTTCCTTCGCCTCAAGCCCTCCCGCAAACCCGGTCAACTTCCCCGACGCCCCGATCACCCGATGGCACGGCGCCACAATCGAGATCGGGTTCTTGCCATTCGCCGCACCCACCGCCCTGACTGCGCTGGGATTGCCGATCTGTTCGGCAATCTGGCTGTAACTGCGGGTCTCGCCAAACGGAATGGTCAGCAGCGCCTGCCAGACCCTTTTCTGAAAGTCGGTCCCGGCAAAATCCAGCTCCAGGTCGAAGCGGTTTCGCGTGCCGGCAAAGTATTCCTGCAACTGTTGAGCGGCGCGCAGCAGGATCGGATTGTCCGGCGCTTCAGTCATCGGCCCGAGGCGTACCCGGTTCGGTTTGTCGTTTTCCCAGAGGATGGCCGCCAGTCTTGAACCGTTCGCGACCAGCTTCAACTCGCCGACCGGGGAGGCCATGGTGGTGAAGGTGTAACTCATGCCCGCGAACTCCGAAAACGGCTGAATAGAGCGCAAGCATACTGCCTGATCGGGGAGGCGCAATACGTAATCCCAGCCATACTGGCTACTGCTCTTGAAGCGTTCCCTCTGTTATTGCAGAGCCTAAAAACAAAAAAGAGACCGAATCATGAAGTTCGAACCTTTTGCCAAATCGCTGATTGCGACCTCATTGGCGCTCAGTTGCCTCAGTGCCTACGCAGCTTCCGTGGCCCCGGTCGCGGCCGAAAACGGCATGGTGGTCACGGCCCAGCATCTGGCCACTCATGTGGGCGTGGATGAGCTGAAGAACGGCGGCAACGCGGTGGATGCCGCGGTGGCGGTCGCCTATGCGCTGGCGGTGGTCTATCCCGCGGCGGGCAACCTGGGCGGCGGCGGTTTCATGACCATTCAACTGGCGGACGGGCGCAAGACCTTCCTAGATTTCCGCGAAAAAGCCCCGTTGGCCGCTACCGCCAACATGTACCTGGACAAGGACGGCAACGTCGTTCCTGACCTGAGTACCCGTGGCCACCTGGCCGTTGGCGTGCCGGGCACCGTATCCGGCATGGAACTGGCCCTGAGCAAATATGGCACCAAGCCGCGCAAGGAAGTCATCGCCCCGGCAATCAAACTGGCGGAAGACGGTTTTGCGCTGGAGCAGGGTGATGTTGATCTGCTGGAGTACGCCACCGATGTCTTCAAAAAAGACATGCGCGACTCCGGCTCGATTTTCCTGAGCAACGGCGAGCCGATGCAGGTCGGCCAGAAACTGGTGCAAAAAGACCTCGCGAAGACCTTGCGGGAAATTTCCGAGAAGGGCGCCGACGGTTTCTATAAAGGTTGGGTGGCCGATGCCATCGTTACCTCCAGCCAGGCCAACAAAGGCATCATCACCCAGGCCGATCTCGACAAGTACAAGACCCGCGAACTGGCCCCGGTGGAATGCGATTACCGTGGCTATCACGTGGTCTCGGCGCCACCGCCAAGCTCCGGCGGGGTGGTGATCTGCGAGATCATGAACATCCTCGACGGCTACCCGATGAAAGATCTGGGCTACCACTCGGCCCAGGGCATGCACTATCAGATCGAAGCGATGCGCCACGCCTATGTGGACCGCAACAGCTACCTCGGCGACCCGGATTTCGTGAAGAACCCGATCGCTCACCTGCTGGACAAAAACTACGCGACCACGCTGCGCACCGCGATTCAACCGCAGAAGGCGGGGGTGTCCCGGGAGATCAAACCCGGCGTAGCGCCCCATGAGGGCAGCAACACCACGCACTTCTCCATTGTCGATAAGTGGGGCAACGCGGTGTCGATGACTTACACCCTCAATGACTGGTTTGGCGCTGGCGTCATGGCGAGCAAAACCGGGGTGATCCTCAACGACGAAATGGACGATTTCACCTCGAAAATCGGCGTGCCGAACATGTACGGTCTGGTGCAAGGGGAGGCCAACGCCATCGCGCCCGGCAAGGCACCGCTGTCGTCCATGAGCCCGACTATCGTGACCAAGGATGGCAAAGTGGTGATGGTGGTCGGCACGCCGGGTGGCAGCCGCATCATTACCGCAACCTTGCTGACCATCCTCAACGTGATCGACTACGGCATGAACATCCAGGAAGCCGTGGATGCACCGCGTTTCCACCAGCAGTGGCTGCCGGAAGAAACCAACCTGGAGACCTTCACCACCAGCCCGGACACAGTGAAGCTGCTCGAAAGTTGGGGGCATAAGTTTGCCGGGCCGCAGGATGCCAACCATGTGGCGGCGATTCTGGTCGGCGCGCCTGCGCTGGGCGGCAAACCGGTGGGCAAGAACCGCTATTACGGGGCGAATGATCCGCGCCGCAATACCGGGTTATCGCTGGGTTATTGAGCCGCACGCTCCAGGGCCACCTTCAACCGAGGGTGGCCCTTGTGTAGCAGCTGCCTCGCGCTGCTCGACAGCTGCTACAGCACTACGGAGTTCGAGGTTATTCGTCGGGTTTGGCGACGATGTTATCTGCCTCATCCACCTGATACGGCACATGCGCTTCCACGCCGTCCTTGCCGGTGTGCGCCACGACATTTTTGTAGCGCTTGCCGTTCCAGCATCGGAAGATCAGCGTCGAGTTGTCGCCGCCGGTCAGCGTCGAACCCAGGCTGCCAATCAACTTGCTGCGGGCACCGCCCACCAGAATGCAGTTCTTGCCCGCTGTCAAAACGCTTTTGTCGCCGCCCATCAACGTACAGTCATCCCCTGCCGTCAGCTTGCTGCGATCACCCGCCGTGAGGTGACTGTTGCTGCCCGCCAGCAGTTTGCTGCGGTCGCCGGCGATTTGCGTGGTGTCCTTGCCCGCGATCAATTTGCTGCGATCACCTGCGGTCTGCACGCTGCCAGCACCAGCAATGAGCGTGCTGCGATAACCGGCGGTTTGTGAACTGTCCTTGCCGGCGATCAACATGCTTTTGTGCCCGGCAATCTGCGTGCTGTCGGGGCCGGCGATCAGTGAGCTTTGATGACTGGCGATCTGGTTGCTGCCGTAGCCTGCGGTCAACGTGCTTTCGTACCCGGCGGTTTGCGAGCTGCCATAGCCGGCAGTCAATACGCTGCGCAATCCGCTGATCAGCGTGCTGCCGTATCCCGCCGTAAGGAAACTGCGGATGCCGCTGGTCAGGCTGCTGCCGTAACCGGCGATCAACGAACTGTCCTGGCCGGCGGTTTCGGTGCTGCCATAACCGGCGGTGAGGGTGCTGTTGTGTTGGGCGGTCAGGGTGCTGCCGTAGCCGGCGATCAATGTACTGTCGTAGCCGGCGGTTTCGGTGCTGCCGTAACCGGCGGTGAGGGAACTGCTGTCCTGAGCGGTGAGGGTGCTGCCGTAACCCGCTGTCAACGTGCTGTCATAGCCGGCGGTTTGTGTGCTGCCATAGCCAGCAATCAACGAACTTTCGTAGCCGGCGGTTTCGGTACTGCCGTAGCCGGCGGTGAGGGTGGAGTTGTCCTGAGCGGTGAGGGTGCTGCCATAGCCCGCCGTCAACGTACTGTCGAAACCGGCGGTTTGCGTGCTGCCATAACCGGCGATCAGCGAACTGTTGAAGCCCGCCGTCGCGGTACTGCCATAGCCGGCCGTGAGGACGCTGTTTTCTCGAGCGGTCTGGGTGCTGCCATAACCGGCGGTGAGGGTACTTTTGAAACCGGCGGTCTCGGTGCTGCCGTAGCCAGCCGTGAGTGAACTGTGTTCCCGAGCGGTGAGGGTGCTGCCGTAGCCTGCCGTCAATGTGCTGTCGTGACCGGCGGTTTGCGTGCTGCCGTAGCCGGCGATCAGCGAGCTTTCATGCCCGGCGGTTTCCGTCGTGCCATAACCGGCCGTGAGGGAACTGCCGTCCTGGGCGGTGAGGGTGCTGCCATACCCGGCTGTCAGGCTGCTGTCATAACCGGCGGTTTGCGTACTGCCATAACCGGCGATCAATGAACTGTCGCCGCCGGAGGTTTCCGTGCTGCCGTATCCAGCCGTGAGGGAACTGCTTTCCTGGGCGGTCTGGGAACTGCCGTAACCTGCGGTCAGCGTACTTTTCTGGCCAGCGATCTGCGTGCTGCCATACCCGGCGATCAACGCACTGTCATTCCCGGCCATTTCCGTACTGCCATAGCCTGCGGTCAGTGAGCTGCTGTCAGCGGCGGTCAAGGTGCTGCCGTAACCGGCAATCAGTGAACTCTGGCTGCCCGCCGTTTCCGTGCTGCCATAGCCCGCCAGTAAATAACTGTGATGCCCTCCCGTCAGGGTGCTGCCATATACAGCGGTTTCAAACTTTTGTGAGGCGTCGATTTTGGCGCCAATACGAGAAGGACTGTAACCTTGGTCTCGTCGGCTTTCGAATTCACGGTTGGATATTTTATTGGGGGAATCAAGTGCTGTGTCGGCAGGTGTAATATTTGAGCTTTGATAGTGTGCTATATGTTCTGCGATGTAATCGATCGAACTTTCTTGTGTGCCGGTATGCACAACTTCCGCTTCCGGAAATTTGATCAGGCCGTCTTCTTCAAGTTTGAGGATGTGCTCAGTATGAACTTCACAGACAATCCATTTGGCATCGGTCCGCAAACTTAACTGGGCAGAGGAGCCTTCGCCCCACAACAGGCCGATCAGGCCATTTTCGAGCGTCTTGCCGGGCTTCCAGTGTTTGCACACCACCAGGCCGGCTTCCGGCCAGACCTGGCCGGCATGGTCCGACATGTCATTGGCGCAAGTGCGCAAGACCAGGACTTTGTTGTCATTCATATCAAGTGTACTCAATGGATATAACGGTATCAGCGGGATTGAGGAACATAAGTGTCCATCAAGTTCAAAAGAACGATCAGGCAATTACTCACACGTCACTGGCTGAAGTCCATTAATAACCAGCGGCAAGCCGCAGGCCTGTTGTTGAACAGGTCGCGGTCCTGGCGAAACTTCTCGATATCGATGATTTACCCTAAAGCAAACTACCAGTGTTGACTACACTTATTGCTGTTGTTATGTGAATGATATTGCCGGTTACAATAGAGCAACAAATTATTGTCATGGTTAATATGGTTTAATGCTTTTTTAATTCAAATTAGCGGCGTTGGGGCCGCAGTCACGCTCTCTGAAAACTCTGGCAGGAAGCAGTTCTATCAGGGAGCGATTTACGGCATTATCGATTGCACGCGATCACGCTCGGCCCACCCAAGGGGCTGGTTGCGTACCCCTTAATCTGATGGACTACTTTAAGGCCCTCCGCCATGACTACCGCACTGCTGATCATCGACGTCCAACAAGCCCTGTGCACCGGCGAGTACGAATGCTTTGAGATCAAGCGCGTCATCGAAAACATCAATGGCCTGAGTGCCAAGGCCAGGGAAGCCGGGCGCACGGTGGTCCTGATCCAGCACGAAGAAAAGGGTGACCTGCTGCAACACGGTTCCAAGGGCTGGCAACTGGCCGACAGCCTGGAGACGTCATCCCAAGACTTGCGCGTGCGTAAAACCACCCGGGATTCGTTCTACCAGACCCACCTGCAAGCATTGCTGCAAGACCAGGGCACCGATCGCCTGATCATCTGCGGCCTGCAAACCGACTATTGCGTCAACGCCACCGTGCGCCAGGCCCTGAACCTGGGCTACGACGTGGTCCTGGCCGCCGACGCGCATTCCACCGTCGACAACGGCAACGTCGCGGCCCAGGACATCATCGCCGAACACAACGCCGACCTGGCCCACTTGACCGGGCCTGTGGCGCGTATCGACGTCCTGCCGACCGCTGACATTCGCGTTTAAGCCGCGTCAGCTTTCAGCCAGAAAAACACCTGTGGCGACTCATGATTGTCGCCTCGCGGCCGATCTTTAGTGATCGCGCAGGTGCGCGAAACCCGCCTGTTTTCCAGAATCGAATAGTGGACTGATCACAATGACCGGAGTCGTCATGAAACACCTCAAACTCGCCTGCCTGTTACTGGCAACCACTGCGCTGTTTGGCTGCGCAACCAGCCGTTCGGTGGTGGACATCAATACGCCGCCCGCCGCGAATGGCAATGGCCAGAAAGTCGTTATCAGCGTGTTGGACGAACGCCGTTTCGAACTCAAGCCTGAACTCCCCGAGATCCCGTCCCTCAAGGAAGGCGAAATCAACGATAAATCCATCACCGAACGCGCCATCGCCCGTAAACGCAACGGCTACGGCAAAGGCCTGGGCGACGTGTTGTTGCCAGAAGGCACCAAGCTCAGCGACCTGATCGCCAAAAGCATCGCCGCCGCTTACGGACAGGCGGGTTATCGGGTGGTGCCGAGCAGCGAAAAAACCGTCGATACCCAAGCGGTGACCGTGCATGTCATCGAATTCTGGTCGTGGATGTCCCCAGGCTTCCTGACAGTGGGCGTGAACAACAAAGTGCACCTGAAGGTGGATACCGGCACCTCGAAGCCAATGGTCGAAATCTTCGGTCAGAATCGCGAAGGCGTTCAGGCCGTGACCGACAACGACTGGAAGGAAAGCACCGAACAGGCGCTGAAAACCGTCACTGACACCATGGCCAAGAATCTGTAAGCCATGCTGTAAGCAAAACGGGCGCCGGTGAAGCGCCCGTTTTTATTCGAGTCTAAAAATACCCCTGAGAGCACCGATATCCCGGTTCGCCTGAAGAATGGAATCTGTCCCGTATGCCCCTAACGTTCTCTCGCTTTATCGCCATAGCTGCCTTTGTGTTGATGTCCGATGTTGCCCACGCCAGCAGCTTCGACTGCACCAGCGCCGCCAGCCCCAGCGAAAAAGCCATTTGTGCCGACCCTTACACCTCAAGTCTCGATCAAAAACTGGGTGAACTGTGGAGCGCCACGCTGCCGAAAGTCGTCGATCCCAAGGCGCTCAAGTCGGACCAGCGTCAGTGGCTGAAACAGCGCAATCAGTGCTCGGATAACCTCAGTTGTTTGCGTACGAAGTACCAGATGCGCATCACCGAACTCGGCCACATGGCCACGCCGTTCTCGTGGGACGCCACGTGGCAAATGATTCCGTGGGGCGTGTCGATCGGTGGTGAATTGAAAACCAAGCGCAAGGATTCGACTCACATCACGTTCGACGTCTTGGGTGCGAGTGGCGCCAACATGGGCAATCTGGACGGTATCGCCACGATCAAGGGCACGACGGCGCGTGCCGACGACGCGTGTGGGCTGACCTTCACCGCCATGAACGGTGTGCTCGATGTTACGCAGGAAGGCACTGATAGTGATTGCGGAGCCGGTATGGGTGTCTTTTATTCCGGGCGATACGTGGCTTCTGAACAGTCTTTGGCATTGGAAAACGATTTGCTCAGCGTAGGGCTGGTCCGTACGCAGCAGGAAGACGACGTATTGCGCACGTTGCTCAAGGATGATTACCAGACGTTGGTAGACAGCAGCAGCTCGCGCACCATCGGCGATGCATCCAGCGACGTACCGGGTGCCGATATCGATGAGATGTGGGTGCGCGGACTGGCCAACACCAACGCCGCCATCCTCATGCACAAAGCCGATGCCCGATTCTGGCTGGTGCTGCTCGTAACCGATCAGCAGAGCAACACCCGAGCCCGCTACTACACCAACGTCCCTAGCTGGAAAGGGCGGCTACCCGATTCGTTAAAACGTTGGCATGAAGAACGAGCGGCAAACACACCGCTGGACCTGATGCCTTAAACCAGTGGCGGGTGGCTCACCTGTGGCGAGGGGGCTTGCCCCCGTTGGGCTGCGCAGCAGCCCCCCCAAAAAAACTCAAGTAGCAAACAACAACCCCCCAATCGCCCCAACCCGCTCCGGCACCACACCCCCCAACACCAACCGGGTAATCGTCGCCGCCGCATTCTGATAATCCCCATCCTCCGGCACTTGCCGCCCGGTGATATGCGCCATCTGCCAGCCCAGGTTGGTATAGGTGCGCGTCGCCGACCAGATGAACAACATCAAGTGCTCCGGGTCCACCGGCGCCAGCAACCCGCGCTCGATCCAGCTGCGCAGGCAGTCGACGTTGCGCTGCGCCTCGGCATACAACAAATCCCGACACTCCCCAGGCAACTGCCGTCCCCCCAGTAGCAACTCGCCGCTGAACACCTTGGCGATATGCGGATGCTCCCGCGCGATGCGGATCCGCGCCGTGATGTAGGCCTGCAAACCCACCACCGGATCATCGCTCTCGCGCAGCACCGCCGACGCTTCCAGCAATGGCTCGACAAACCCGAGCAGCACCTTGGCGTAGAGGTTTTCCTTACTCTGGAAGTAGTAATACAGATTCGCCTTCGGCACCCCCGCACGCGCCGCGATGTCCCGGGTCTGGGTGGCGTCGAAGCCTTTGGCGGCAAATTCTTCGCTGGCGGCGGCCAGGATCAAGTGCTGATTGCGTTGGCGAATGCTGGTCATGGGGCAGGAACAAGGGAGGAGGGCATGGGGGCGTCTTGAAAAATTGGTTTCGTAATATACAAAACTATACAGCGAATGAGCCAGACGCGAATCGTCGGATTGCACAGGCGGTTGCCCAAATCAAAGGGGCGGCCCGGCATTCGTGTCCTAAACTGAATGGGGCTTCGGCCCTGCATAGTCAATCGCCGACAGATGCACCATCCAACTGGAGGCATTCCCATGAAAATTGTCGTCATCGGCGGAACTGGCCTGATTGGCACCCAGCTCTGCAATAACCTTCGCCAGCGCGGACACGATGTCCTCGCCGGCTCACCCAGCACCGGCATCAACGCCCTGACCGGCGAAGGCCTCGAAGCGGCGCTGGCCGGCGCCGAAGTGGTGGTCGACGTCGCAAACTCGCCATCCTTTGAAGACGCCGCCGTGCTGGACTTCTTCGAAACGTCCGGTCGCAACCTGTTCGCCACCGAGAAAGCGGCCGGGGTGAAACACCACGTCGCCCTGTCCGTCGTCGGTACGGAACGCATGCTCGATAGCGGCTACTTCCGCGCCAAAATGGCCCAGGAAAAACTGATCAAGGCCTCGGGCATTCCCTACTCGATCCTGCGGGCCACGCAATTCTTCGAGTTCATCGGTGCCATCGCCCAATCCGGCGAGCAGGGCAACAGCACTCGCTTGCCTGCGGCGGACCTGCAACCGATCGCTTCGGCCGACGTTGCGGCGGCACTGGCCGACATCGCCGAGCAGCCGCCCACGAACCAGACGCAAGAAGTGGCCGGGCCTGATCGATTGCCGATCGCCTCGTTCGTCAAAACCTACCTGAAACACAACGATGATCCGCGAGAGGTGATTTCAGACGCCGAGGCCACCTACTTCGGCGCGCCCATCGACGACCGGTCACTGACCCCCGGCGCCCATCCGATCATCGGCGCAACGCACTTCGATGCATGGCTGAAGAACACTTAGCGAATAAACGGCTGGCGATTCCACGTACCGGATCGCCACCCCTCTGCGCTTAGCCCTCCCAGATGAGGAAACCCTCATGCACCTCCATCCTCTTTTAGCCTTGTTGCCGCTGGTGTGCACCGGACTGGTAATGGCTGCTCCCGAGCCCCCCGTCGTCAAACCCGTAATGGAACAGGCACTTGCCGACTACCCCGGAAAAGAAGTGCTGATGATCACCGTCGAGTACCCGCCCGGCGGCGCCGATCCGGTGCATCGTCACGATGCGCATGGCTTCATTTATGTCCTCGAAGGTTCCATCGTCATGGGCGTGAAGGGCGGCAAGGAGGTCACGTTGATGCCGGGACAGAGCTTCCATGAAGGGCCGGACGACGTGCACACCGTGGGACGCAATGCCAGCCAGGACAAGCCCGCGAAGTTTTTGGTGTTTCTGTTGAAGGAGAAGGGCAAGCCGGCGGTGATCCCGGTTGAGTGATTGAAAGTGCGGCCGATAAAGGGATTGAAGCCTGCCAAATTCGCGGCGGGCACCGTGTCGATGGATCCGTCGCCTGGTTGGCATAAAGCGAATAAAACGATTGATAAAAATTCCCATAAGCTTTAAACGAGAAGATCGCTGGTACATCGCTAGTGTTCAATAAGAAAGTATCGCCAATTATTGGCTCAGGGAGCGCTGATGAGTGTTCGTCCATTGACCGACGCCCCGCGGCAATCGAACGATTGCGACGTTGTCGCATCACAACATAAAGGGAACGTGGATACGGTCGGCATGGCTTACGCTGGCAATGGGGACACCATCGAACACTTGCTGGATTCAGCGCGCAACTGGGCGCATACCACGTCGTGGGTGGTTTATCGCGCCGGTGAACAAATGCATCTGGTCGGGCAGGGCGACCCTCGGGTGCAGTGGCCGTCAAGCGTTGCGAATGAAGATTTTGAAGCCTTTTGCCTGACCTGGAAGTTGCACCGCTGGCCGACCGGTCAAGGCGAAAGTGTGCTGGGTTGGCTGCTTGCGCCCGTCGACGATGCCAAGGAACCGGCCCTCGCCGAATTTGCCCGGCGCCTGGGCATTCAGGTCCAGACCAATACCCTGGCCCGCGCGCAGATTACCCAGCGTGTGTTGTATGAAATCACCTACCTGGCCAGTTCGACCCGCGACCGCTCGGTGTTTCTGGTGGGGGTTCACCAACTGCTGGCCAGCCTGATCGATGCCGAGAACTTCTATCTCGCGTTGTATGACCCGCACACCGGCAAGATGGATTATCCGTATTACGTCGACATCATCGATGTGGAAGCCCTGGAGTCCGAGAACTACGAATACCTTGACCCTTCGCACCTGTCGTTGACCGCCTACGTGTTGACCACGGGGCAGCCGTTGCTGATCGACTCCGCCGGCATTCTCGCGGCTCAGGCCGAGGGCCGGTTCTACTGCGTGGGTGATCGTCCCGAGTTCTGGATGGGCGCACCGTTGAAGAATGCCTCGGATGACGTGTTTGGCATGCTGGCGATGCAGGTCTACGACGTGTCCCGAACCTACAGCGCTGAAGACCGCGCGCTGTTCCTGGTGGTGGCCCGCCACGTAGCGATGGCGCTGGACCGAATCCTGCACCGGGCCGATCTGGAAGAAACGGTGATGCGTCGCACCCTGGAGCTTTCGGCACTCAATGACGCCTTGCGCCAGGAAGTGGCTGACCGTGAGCGCGCCGAACATCTGCAAAGTGCGCTGTTCCAGATTGCGGAACTGTCGAGCCAGCCCGGCGACATGGCGGAGTTGTTTAAAACCCTGCATGGCATCGTCGGTGATCTGCTGTTCGCGCAGAACTTCTACATTGCGCTGTTCGACGACGCGACCACGGAAGTGACCTTTCCGTATTACGTGGATGAGCGGCAGACGGTTCGCCCGGTGGCACGGCGTGGCAGCCGTGGCTTGACCGAGTACGTGATCCGTCAGCGTCGGGCGTGCCTGATCGATTCCGACGAGGCCGATCGACTGACCGAGCACGGTGAAATCGAACCCGCCGATCTGTATTACCGATCTTATTCCTGGTTGGGCATCCCGTTGTTCGATGGCGATGTGGTGCGTGGCGTACTCGCGGTGCAAAGCTATACCTCGCAGGTGCGCTACACCCTGCGCGACCAGGAACTGCTGACGTTTGTGTCGCGGCACATCGACACCGCGTTGTCGCGCCGCACCGCCGCCGAAGCGATCCATGCGGCCAACCTCAAGCTCGAAGCCCGGGTGCAGAACCGCACCCGCGAACTCGATCACGCCAACGCCAAGTTGCAACACGAAAACTCCCACGATGCGTTGACCGGGCTACCGAATCGCACCTACCTGCAACAGCGCCTCAATCAGGCCTGGTCGCAGTTTGGCAGCGACGGCGGGCACCTGGCGGTGATGTTCATCGACCTCGACCGTTTCAAAATGGTCAACGACAGCCTCGGCCATCATTTTGGCGACCTGCTGTTGATGCAGGCCGCCCAACGTCTGCGCGGTTGCCTGCGCGACACCGACATGCTGGCGCGTCTGGGCGGTGATGAGTTTTCCGTACTCGCACCCGAAGCGCCGCTGGAGGTGGTGATCGAAATCGCAGAGCGGATTTTGGTGGCGTTTGACCTGCCGTTTGTCATCAATGGCCATCAGGTTTTTTCGTCCTGCAGTATCGGCATTGTCAGCGCCGACAATCAGTTCCATCACGAGCCCGCCGATTTGCTGCGCGACGCCGATGCGGCGATGTACCGGGTCAAGAGCGCCGGGCGCGACAGCTACGCGGTGTTCAACCAGGAAGTGCGCCGCGAAGTCTCGGACCAGGTCGAGCGGGAAGGGGCCTTGCGCAACGCGCTCAAGCGCACCGACGAACTGCTGCCGTATTTCCAGCCGATTGTCAGCGTCGAAACCGGCGAACTGCTGGCCCTCGAAGCGCTGATCCGTTGGCAGCAACCGGGCGGCCGGGTGATCGCGCCGGGCGAGTTTCTACCGGATGTCGAGGGTTTGCGCCTGATCGGTCGCCTGGACCTCTACATGCTGACCAGCATCGCCGTGATCCTCGCCCAACCCGAACACGGGAATTGGCCGCCGGTGCACGTCAATTGCTCGAGCTACAGCATGACCCGCCCGGACTTCGCCAGTGACGTGCTTGCCCTGCTGGCGCGGCACGGGGTCGAGCCGTCGCGGATCTGCCTGGAGTTGACCGAAGGTGCGCTGGTGGCGGAGCCGGCGATTGCCCGGCTGACCATGCAGCAATTGGCCGACAACGGCATGTCGGTGGTGCTCGATGACTTTGGCGCCGGGTTCTCCTCCCTGAGCTATGTGCACCAGTACCGTTTCAGCGGCTTGAAGATCGACAAGTCGTTCATCCTCGAACTGACCGCCAGTGCCCGCAGCCGCGCGATCGTGCGGGCGATTGTGCGCATGGCCGAATCCCTGGACCTGAGTGTGGTGGCAGAAGGTGTCGAGGACGAAGCGACCCTGGACTTGCTGCGGGAAATGGGCGCGGGGCAGGCCCAAGGTTATTACTTTGCCAAACCGATGGGGTTGGCGGCGTTGTTGGAGAGTTCGTTGATCGGTCGCTAGGGGTTACCCGCTCACTTAATGTTTGCACTCCGACAGCACCACCTGGCAAGTATCCGGCGTGCCACCGGAGCGGCCGGCATAGCGCATGCAGTTATCCAGGGATTTCTTGCGCGCCATGCTCAAGGTGTCGCCCCAGGCCAGACCGCCCTCGCCGGCGGTGGGGAGCGCTTTGGCATAGCAGCTTGAGCCTATGCTTGAAGCCGAATAACGGGCCTTGGCCGATTTGCCTGCACATCCTGCGGTCAGCGCCAGGCTGATGGCGAGCAGAGTGAGCAGGGTCCATGACGAGCATTGGCGTGCTGTTTGTCCGGTCATCCCGTTTCCCCTGTAGCAAGAGGCTGTGGCATGTTGGCGCGGGTGCTCTACTAAGATTAGACGCTGTACGGGGATTGCCTTCCCTTTAACAGCCCCGTGCTGGACGGGATTACGGCGCCTATGGCATGGTCGAATGAATACGCCATGTAGCCAACAGGATAAGAACAATGGGGGAGGGTAACGACGTTACTTCCATGGCCACGCTCAACGCATTCAACCGCTGCGTGTTGCACCTCGGGCGCCTGGCCCGGGAGCGCGGCGCCTCGCAATTCATCGACGAGGGCCTGCAGGCCTTTAGCGAACTGGTCCCGTTTGCCTCAGCCTGGTGGGGCGAAATGTCTGCCTCAGCCGCCGATGCGCCGCCCAAGAGCTGGATGCACGGGCGCATCAATCTGCCGGAATCGTTTGCCGCCGAATGGCACAAAGGGGCCGACAGTGACAGCTTCTCCCATGACACCTTGAGTCAGCCCGGCGAGGTCGTGCGCGAAAGCGGATTCGACAATCTGAACGATGTGGTGGACGCGTTTGCGCGGCGCCACGATCTGTACCACGCCATGTGCATCACCTTTGAATTGCCCGAAAGCGGCTTGATGTTTTTCGTCTGTTTGTATCGTGGCGAGCAGGCGCCAGCGTTCAGCGACGGCGAGGCCGATTTGTTTTCGGCGTTCTGCGATCACTTGCTGCAACTGTGGCGATTCCAGGTGCAGGACATGATTCGCTTCAACACGGGCAGCGGGGCGACCGACTTCGGGATCGCCCGACTCGACGGTAGCTTGCTATATGTCGGCGCCAGTCTGTGCGCTGCCATCCAGCGAGAGTTACCGGGATGGAGCGGCTCGACGCTGCCCTTTGAGGTGATCGCGCAACTGCCGAAAGCGCCGTGCGTGATTCGCCTCGGTCGCTGCGCGTTGACGCTGAGCCCAAACGCCGAGCACGTGATTCTGTCCCTCGAAACGCAATCACGCGGCGCAGCGCTGGCGCCACGGGAGCGCACGGCGGCGATGCTGTTCGCTGCCGGCCATTCCTACAAAGAGATCGCCAAAACCCTCGGGCTGAGCCCGGCCACCGTGCGCACTTATCTGCGCAACTGCTACTTGCAACTCGGCGTGAAGAGCAAGGTGGAACTGGGTTCTGTCCTGCGTTCACCGTCGCACGACACCCGTCGCATTTCCCACTAATTGCCTGACCCCTCCTCATTTGTGGAGGTCCGGATTTCGACTGCGCGCTATAGGGTAGGCCCTGCCTGCCACGGGCTGGCGCGACAGTCTGTTCGGGCACTTCCAGAACTATAAAAACAGAGGTGAGGCAGTTGAAACTTTCCAGGCTATTTATCGCGGTTGCCGCGACGACGGCGTTTGCCAGTGTGGGGTTGGTGGGGTGTCAGACCCAGGGTTCGAGCGGCGCCGACATGGTGATGCGCAACGGCTATGTCTACACCGTCGATGGCAAGAATTCGGTGCAACAGGCGATCGCCGTGACCGGCGGCAAGATTGTCTATGTCGGCAGCGATGAGGGCGTTTCTTCCTACATCGGCAAGCAGACCCAATTGATCGACCTGGCCGGGCGCATGCTGATGCCGGGCTTCATCGATGGGCACATGCATCCGGGCGATGGCGGCCGCGCGATGACCTTGTGCGACCTGAAATACCAGACCATGACCCGCAAGGTCTTCCAGGAAACCATTCAGGCCTGTCTCGACGCCGAAAAAGACAAGGGCCCCGACGTGTGGCTTGAAGTCGGCAGTTGGGATCGCATGGGCATGGATGGACTCGACGGCGACCCGGACAAATCGACCCTGGACGCGCTCAAGACCAAACGACCGATTCAGGTGCGCTCCACCGATTTTCACACCGTGCTGACCAACTCCCGTGGCCTGGAAGTGGCCGGCATCACCAAGCAAACACCCAACCCGAGTGACGGCAAGTACGTGCGTGACAAGGCCGGCAACCCGAACGGGATCTGCGAAGACGGCGCCGCCGACACCATGGCCGCCGTGGTGCCGCCCGCCACCGACGCTGAGAAACTGACCCAGACCCGCGCCGCCCTCGACGCCATGCGCCAGCAGGGCATCACCAGTTTCTTCGACGCCTTGTCCGGGCCGGAGAATGGCAAGGCCTTCACCACGTTGCAGCAGTCGGGCGAACTGACCGCCCGGGCCTTGCTGGCGATCAAACTCGACCCGGCCGCCGCCGCAGCAGACCCGACGAAAACCATCGCCGAGGCCAAGGCCCTGGCCAACACTTACGACCAGGGCGAAACCAAAGTCGCGCCGGGCGTGAGCATGCGCCACGTCAAATTGTTCATGGACGGCATCATCAACGCGCCGGCGGATACCGGGGCAATGTTGACGCCGTACCTGCACAACGCCGGCACCGACAAGGCACCGAAGTGGACGCCGGGCAAGAACGTCGGCGAGCTGTATTTCCCGCCGCAAGTGCTCAATCCGCTGCTGCTGAAAGCGGTGGAGGCCGGTTTCGATCCGCACCTTCACGCCACCGGCGACCGCGCGGTGCGGGATTCGCTGGACAGCATCGAATACGTGCGCCATCAACTGCCGGGCAACGCATTCCGTCCGACCATTACCCACAACGAATCCGTGGACCCGGCCGACTATCCGCGCTTCAAGGCGCTGGACGTGACCGCCAACATGTCGTTCCAGTGGGCCCAGCAAGCGCCGTCCACCGTGGATGGCACCAGTGATCACCTCGGGGCCGCGCGTTTTGCGCGCATGGAACCGTCGGGCAGCATCGCCCGTGCGGGCGGTCGCATCGCCTATGGCAGCGACTGGCCGGTGGACCCGCTGGATGAATTCCTCGCGTTGAAGGTCGGCGTCACCCGCTCGGGCGATCCGCTGAACCCGCACAGCTACGGCCCAAAATACGCAGGCAAGGTCAACGGCGACCCGGGGTTGTCGCGCTCGGAAGTACTGCGTGCCATCACCCAAAACGCTGCCGAGCAATTGAAACTGGATGCGGTGGTCGGTTCGGTCGAGGTCGGCAAGTTCGCGGACTTGATCGTGCTGGACAAGAATTTCATGCAGGTGCCCGAGGATGAACTGGCGCGCAACAACGTGTTGTTGACCATGGTCGGCGGCAAAGTGGTGTGGGTCAAGGCGCCGTTCGTGGGCGTTGTACAACAACAATAAAAACTGTCCTCAGAAGAGCACGTCGCAATGACTCAACAACGAAGTCCTCTGATCGAGACCCGTTCGATCGATTACATCCCCGAGGCCGAGCGCCATGGCAGCCTCTACAGCCAGTTCACTTTGTGGCTCGGCGCCAACCTGCAAATCACCGCCATCGTCACCGGCGCGCTGGCGGTGGTGCTGGGCGGTGATGTGTTCTGGTCGCTGATTGGTTTGCTGCTCGGCCAGTTGCTCGGCGGCGCGGTGGTCGCCCTGCATGCCGCGCAAGGACCGAAGCTCGGGCTACCACAGATGATCTCCAGCCGGGTGCAGTTCGGCGTCTACGGCGCGGCGATCCCGATTGTGCTGGTGTGCCTGATGTACCTCGGTTTCAGCGCGACGGGCGCGGTGTTGTCGGGGCAGGCGATTGCGCAGTTGATCCATGTCAGCGACAGCACCGGCATCCTGATTTTCGCTGCGTGCATCACGTTCCTGACGATCTTCGGTTATCGGGTGATTCACTGGGTGGGCCGGGTGGCGAGCGTGCTGGGCATCATTGCCTTCGCCTATCTGTTTACCCGGCTGATGACCGTCAACGATATCGGCCTGCTGCTGGAAAACCGCCACTTCGGCTGGAGCACGTTCCTGCTGGCGGTGTCGCTGTCGGCGTCCTGGCAGATTGCGTTTGGGCCTTACGTGGCCGACTACTCGCGTTACTTGCCGAGCAAGACTTCATCCTGGAAAACCTTTGCCGCTGTGGGTTTGGGCACGGTGCTGGGCGCGCAAGCTTCCATGGTGCTCGGGGTGTTCGCGGCGGCGTTGGCCGGTGCGAACTTTCGCGGTCATGAGGTGGCGACCATCGTCGGGCTGGGCAGCACCGGCGTGATGGCATCGCTGCTGTATTTGAGCGTGGTGTTCGGCAAGGTCACGGTGTCGACGCTCAACGCCTACGGCAGCTTCATGTGCGTGGCGACGATTATCAGCGGCTTCCGCAGTCGCCTGGAAATCACCGCCCGCCAGCGCATGGTATTTGTGCTGCTGATTGTCGCCGCGTCTACCACGTTGGCACTGTTGGGGCAGTACTCGTTCCTGAACTCGTTCAAGTACTTCATCCTGTTTCTGCTGACGTTCTTCACACCGTGGAGCGCGATCAACCTGGTGGATTACTACTTCATCAACAAGGAGCGTTATGACATCCCGGCGCTGTCCGACCCGGCGGGGCGATATGGTCGCTGGAACGGGCGCGGGATCGGCGTGTATGTGATCGGGGTGTTGATCCAGTTGCCGTTTGTGGACACGCATTTCTACTCCGGGCCGATGGTGGCGCAGCTCGGTGGCGTGGACATTTCGTGGATTGTGGGGCTGGTGGTGCCGGGGCTGCTTTACTACGGGTTGGCGAGGAATTCGGTGATGGCGGTGTCTGCTGAACAGCAGTCGAAAGCCTGATCCTTGCACTCCTTGCTGAACGAGTAACCTGTGGCGAGGGCGCTCGCCACAGGACGGACCTATGAAAATAGCCCCGTCACTTCCTGTCCCTGTCGATTTTTGCTTTCGTATCCTGATCGATGATGTTGCGCAGAGCCTCAAAAATCGGTTGGGCACTGGTGTGTTTTTTGCCGTACGCCAGATTGAACGCGTAGTCGAATCCCGGCGGGTTCAGGCCTTGATTGTGTTGTAGCAGGGTCTCCAGTTTGTCCAGTGCCTTGACCGCCTGCGCCTCGGGGGACAACGCGTTTTCGTAGTCATCCCAGAGCGCCAATATCTCTGTTTTCAGCGCGTCATCAAGAGTGCTGGTCAAGAGCAAAAGATCGCGTCGTTCATGCTCGCTCTTGTCGGGGAACGAGGCTTGGCTGACGGCCGGAATGTCGCCGTTGATGGCTTCGCCCAGGTCATGAATGACACACATCTTGAGGACTTTCAGAAGGTCGAGGCTGGCCAGTTCGTCCGCGAACACAATGGCCATCAGGCACAGGCGCCAGCTATGTTCAGCCGTGCTTTCGGTGCGCCCGGAGGTGGTATGCGCACTCCTGAGTACATCCTTGAGCTTTTCCGCTTCGCGCAGAAAGTCGAGGCGTCCTTTGATTTTTTCGATATCCATACATCCGCCCAGTAGGTTGACCGGCGTTTTGCCTGGCAGCATAACGTCCCGGTTACTGGCGCCAGACTAGGCCCGGCGAGGCACATCGTCCACGCATAAAATATGCGCGGCCGTGCTGTCAGAGTGTTTCCACCAGACGTGCCGCTGAGCCGTCGGAGAGGGGGATGCGCGTCCAGCGACACAGGCTCTGGCGGATGGGGACGAGCGCGGAATCATTGCTGCCGGTGACAAACTCCAGAGCGGGTGGGGCGAGGGTTTCCCGCCAACCCGACTCATCGAGCGCGGCCTCAGTGCTCAGGATTTCTGGCGTTGCGAAGCGCCAGAGCGAGTGCCCCAGAAGATCGCCCAGCGGGCTGGCAAACTCGGCGGCACGAGACGGGGAGCAGGCCAGCAGACGATGGGTCAAGTCGCAAATGAGATGAACCGGCCGCGGGCTTTCCGCGACCAGCCTGGCGAGGACGTGATCGGCGGCGGAATCGAGACGAGCGGCCAGCAACCGTTCAAGTTGCTGGTGTGCGGCGCGATCCATTGCTTGTACGCCACTCTCCCATCGGGAAATCGTCGATTGGGTGACGCTGAACATCTGCGCGGCATGGGCTTGTTTGACGCGGTGCAGCAAACGCCATCGCCGGAGCGCAATGCCGGGCAGGGCTGGCTTCAGCAATAGGTCAGGCATTTTGGGTTCCGAGGGGGCGGCGGGCGAGTTGTCCAGTTTGATGAGTGCGGGAGCACCCTGCAAATTGGCTGGATAAATGGGCGTACGTGAAACACCAGGCATGATGGCGGCCCGCTACACTCGGACCAAATCCTAAGGAGGGAACAGCATGACCATCCAGGCCCAACGCGCCGACGCCAGCCACCTCGACCCAGTCGCCCGACTCTTCGACGCCTATCGAGGTTTCTACGGCCAGCCTTCGAACCTGCAGCAATCCCGAGACTTCATCGCCGAGCGCATCGCCCTGGATGAATCCGCGATCTTCCTCGCCCTGGACGACAACGGCGACGCGCTGGGCTTCGTCCAGCTCTACCCGACGTTTTCCTCCATCGACGCCCACCGCACCTGGCTGCTCAGCGACCTCTTCACCACGCCTGCCGCTCGGGCCCGCGGGGTAGGGACGTTGCTGATGAACACCGCCCGCGCTTTTGCACTGTCGACGGGCGCGAAGGGGCTGGTGCTGGAAACGGCGACGGACAACTTCGGGGCGCAGCGCTTGTATGAGTCACTGGGGTATGTGCGGGATACGGGTTATTACACGTATTGCCTGGATTTGAAGCAGGGTTGATGAATCTGTAGGAGCAAATCCTGTGAACAACACCCAACCAATGTGGGAGCGGGCTTGCTCGCGAAAGCGGTGTGTCAGGCGACATTGTTATCGACCGCGCCACCGCCTTCGCGAGCAAGCCCGCTCCCACAAGGGATGTGCCTGGCGACTACCCAGGCTTGTGATTATCCAGTACGCGATTGACCGCTAATTCATTTAACTTGATGACCTGTTGCAGGATCAGCAACGTTTCGTCATCCACCGCAGGGTCGATGAGGTAGAGGCTGCTGCGGGGCGGTATCGGCTCTTTCTGTGCCCCGGGGTTGAGGTAGAAGTTGAGCGCGCGGTCTGCCGCCTCTTTCAGTTTCTTGGGGTCAAGAGAGGCGTCGTGGGGTACTGGATGGGTGGTCGGGGGGTTGGGCGTTACTTTGAACATAGATGGAACTCCAGATGAGAAATAAGGAGCCATCACCCTCGCTACCAAACGAAGGGTGGCGGCCATACGAAGGTTGGTAGACCGGTCACCTGGAAACCCGGCGCGCTCGAAAGCGCCCTGCGCATGGCCACCATAAAAGCAGAGTGAAAACAAACCCTGCAACAAGGTGGCGTGCGTCGAGGTGAACGGGCTACCAAACCCGATCGCTGTTTTTCAGCGACGGGGAAACGATAAATTCCGGAGCCTGGACGCACAAGCCGGCGGATTCTGGCGTACCTGTAGGCAACGACGCAAGGCGTTGTAGCCTTTGATGGCGTAACACGGGGTGTCTTTAAACGCTGGGTGTTTAACTTCAAAAAAACGAAGAAATATCTGGCTTCCGTTTAGAGACGTGTCAGCGGGAACTCCTCAACCACTGGCCCCAAACGCCCCAATTCCGTAACATCACCACCCCTCATTCCCCGCAACTCCCGCGGCCAGTTCCATCGGTCTGCTTTTCAGGTAAGTCATGAAACCCAAACATCTGCGCGCCGATGCCCTGGCCGGGCTCACTACATCTTTTGCGTTGCTGCCCGAATGCATTGCCTTTGCCCTGGTCGCTCATCTCAATCCGCTGATGGGCTTGTACGGCGCGTTCATCATTTGCACGTTGACCGCGCTGTTCGGCGGGCGGCCGGGGATGGTGTCCGGTGCGGCGGGGTCGATGGCGGTGGTGATTGTGGCGTTGGTGGTGCAGCACGGCGTGCAGTATTTGCTGGCGACGGTGTTGCTGGGCGGGTTGATCATGATGGCGTTCGGGTTGTTGCGGCTGGGCAAACTGGTGCGCATGGTGCCGCACCCGGTGATGCTCGGTTTCGTGAATGGCCTGGCGATCATCATTGCGCTGGCGCAACTGGAGCACTTCAAAAGCGGCGACACTTGGCTCAGTGGCACGCCGCTGTATGTGATGAGCGGGTTGGTGGCGCTGACGATGGCCATCGTGTACCTGTTGCCGCGCCTGACCCGCGCGGTGCCGCCGGCATTGGTGGCGATTCTCGGTGTCGGATTGGCGGTGTATCTGCTGGGCTTGCCGACTCGCACTCTGGGCGACATGGCGCACATCGCCGGTGGCTTGCCGAGTTTTGCGTTGCCGGATATTCCGTGGAACCTGGACACCCTGCGCATCATCGCGCCCTACGCGATTTTGATGGCGCTGGTCGGCCTGCTGGAAACCTTGCTGACCCTGAACCTCACCGACGAAATCACCGAAAGTCGCGGCTACCCGGATCGCGAATGCGTGGCGCTGGGCGCGGCGAATATGGTGTCGGGGGTGTTCGGTGGCATGGGCGGTTGCGCGATGATCGGCCAGACCGTGATCAACCTCAGTTCCGGCGGGCGTGGCCGACTTTCAGGCGTGGTCGCCGGGGTGATGATTCTGCTGTTCGTGCTGTTTCTGTCGCCGCTGATCGAGCGCATTCCGCTGGCGGCACTGGTCGGCGTGATGTTCGTGGTGTCGCAGCAGACCTTCGCCTGGGCCTCGCTGCGGGTAATAAACAAAGTGCCGCTCAACGATGTGCTGGTGATCATCGCCGTGACCACCATCACTGTGTTCACCGACCTGGCCACCGCCGTGCTCTGCGGGATCATCATCGCCGCGCTCAACTTCGCCTGGCAGCAGGCCCGTGAGCTGTACGCCGACACCTATCTGGAAACCGATGGCAGCAAACTCTATCGCCTGCACGGCACGCTGTTCTTCGCCTCGACCACACCTTTTCTCGACCAGTTCGACCCCGCCAACGATCCCGCCCAAGTGACCCTCGATTGCCGTCACCTGAGCTTTGTCGACTACTCGGCCATCGCCGCGTTGAAGACGTTGCGCGAACGCTACGCCAAGGCTGGCAAGCACCTGCGGGTGTTTCACTTGTCGGAACGTTGCAAGCAAATGCTCAAACGCGCGGGCGGGGATTACCACTGATGAACTTCAGCGCTCCCGCAGCAGTTCATCGACCACGCCCATAAAGGCTTCGACGAGCAGCGTGCGTCCTTGGGTTCGCGTGAGTATCAGCAATTGTGCGCACGCTTCGGGGTCGGCCAGTGGTCGGTAGGTCACACCCTTTTTGGCCAGGGTCTTGGTGCATTGGGGCACGAGGGCGACGCCTCGGCCGGCGGCCACCAGGGCGATGATCGAGGTGATCTGTCGGCCAGACGGACCGGGTCGCATCGGCAGGCCATTGCGTCGGTACAGATGCTCGATGGATTCATTGAGCCCGGAGCCATAATCCGCCGGAAACTGAATCAACGGGTGTGCACTGAGCTCCTCCAGGGTGACTTCGTCCTGGCTGGCCAGCGGGTTGTCACTGGACAGGGCGGCCACCAAAGGTTCTCCCCCCAGCGACAAGACCTGCACCTCGGTTTGTCCACTTTCAGGCAGCAGGCGGCTCATGCCGATGTCGATGCGGCCATCGATCACTTGCGAATACAGACTGCTGGACGCGCTTTCCACCAGCGTCAGTTGCACGTCCGGGAAACGCTGGGCGAAGGCCTGGATGGTTTGGCTGAACAGATCCGAGAGCGCAATCGAACTGGCGTACCCCAGCGCCAATTGCCCGGCCGATCCGGCGGCCAGCTTGCCGGCGATGACTTCGGTCAGGCTGGCCTGGTCCAGCACGGCGCGGGCGTACGGCAGGAAATGCCGGCCTTGTGCGGTGAGCGTGACCGTGCGGCTGGTGCGATCGAACAGGCGAAAGCCCAGCTCGGATTCCAGGGCCGAAATCTGGCGGGTCAGGGGTGGCTGGGCGAGGTGCAGGCGCAAGGCTGCGCGGCCAAAGTGCAGCTCTTCGGCGACCGTCAAAAAGTAACGTAGCTTGCGTAGGTCGAGCATCCTGTTCCTTGGGTATTGATCGGTCCGAATTCGGTATTGGTGTTCGGCGGGCTGCGTATTCTATAAAGACCTCCGAGGAGAAAACGAGAGGTCTCATGAATTCGCGCCTGCACAGTGCTCGCGTCGCCCTGTTCCTGTGTGGCTGTGCGGCTTTTCTCAACCTCTATTCAACCCAGAGCATCCTCCAGGAGTTTGCCCTGAGTTTTCAGGTGAGCGCCCGCCAGGCGGGATGGAGCATCACGGTCACCACCCTGGCGGTCGCCATCACCGCTCCCTTTATCAGTCGCCTGACCGGTCGCTTCGAGCAACGCTCGGTAATTGTCGTCGCGTCGCTGTTGTTGGCGGTGCCGGCGCTGCTGACCGCGCATGCCGGCAGCTTTGCCGAATTGCTGGTCTGGCGCTTCGTTGAAGGCATGCTGATCCCGGTGGTTTTCGCCACCAGCGTAGCCTACATCGGCGACCGCTGGAGCGGGGGCACCGTCACGGAAATTACCAGCCTTTACGTAGCAGGCACGGTGCTGGGCGGTTTTGCCGGGCGCTTCGTGTCGGGGATCATGACGCAATACGTGGGTTGGCGTGAGGCCTTCGAGCTGTTGACCGCGATGAGTTTGCTGGTCGGCGTGGCCATCCACGTCCTGTTGCCGGCCAATCCGGTGCGGGTGACCAAGGCCTCGTCGATGCGTCTGCACGGGTTTCGCGAACTGTGCAGCAAACCTTTGCTGGCCGCTTATGGCGTCGGTTTTTGTGTGTTGTTCTCCCAAGTGGCGACCTTTACTTACGCGGGGCTGCACCTCAGTCAGGCGCCGTTCAACCTGGGTGCGGCGGCGCTGGGGACGATTTATGCGGTGTTCCTGTTGGCGCTGGTGGTCATCCCGATTGCCGGACGCCTGAGCAAATCCCGACCGCAATCCGAATTGCTGACCGGTTCGGTGTTGCTCGGTGTCTGTGGCTCGATCCTGACCTTGCTGCCGTCGCTGTGGCTGATTGTGCTGGGCCTGGCCTTGAGTTCGACCGGGGTGTTTCTCGCCCAGGCGTCTGCGAATGCCTTCATCACGGCAACGGCCCGACACAACAAGGGCGGGGCGGTGGGGCTGTACCTGACGGGTTATTACCTGGGCGGCAGTTTCGGCGCCGTCGTCCCCGCGATGATCTGGAGTCGTTGGGGCTGGCAAGGCTGCGTGGTGCTGATCATCGGCTTCCAGTTGTTGTCGTTGCTGATCGCCTTGACTGGCTGGAAACCCCTCAAACCCGATACACCGGTCGCGCGCGGCCGGAGCGGTGAACCTGCCTGATTCATCATCCAATAACGGAATATAAGAGGTGACCATGAGTAACGTAATAGCCCGGCACAGCCAGTTGTTGAAGATTGTCGAGCCGGTGTTGAACGACATGCCGGCCAGTGTCTTGAAGCATGCGCTGTTCGAGGCGTTCTGGAGTGAAGAAGAGGCCCTGGTGGACATCGAGGATGCTTTCGAACAACTCACCTCGCGTCGTCATTCACCGGTGGCACTGCGCAAGTTTTTCGCCAGTTGGTCCAAGACCAACAACTCGGCCACCAGTGTGTCCGGCCTGGCCAATCGCATTACCTTGCTGGCGCGCTCCGAACAGGGTTCGGAGGCTGCCGAGCAGCTCTATCGCGCCTGCGGCAGCCTGCAACGGATTACCGATGAAGACCTCGGTGCGCTGGGCAATACGCTGCACTCGGACCTGTTCTACAACATGGCGACGCCGTTGTGCGGCGGCGACCAGTGGCTGTTGAAGGAAAATTGCCTGCCATCGGCCCAGGCCTTCAAGGACTGGACTGACACCCGTCGCCTGCGCGATCGCGATTTGTTGCAAGGCCTGCTGACCACCTTGATCCATGAGGTCTACACCCACGGTGAAGTGGAGTTTATCCACCCGTTGTACAAGCAATGGTTCGTCCGCGACATGGGCGTGCCAGAGTCCAAGGCCCGCGCTACGGTGGCCTGGGTGACCGTGCACACTGGCGGCACCGAGAGCAATCATTTCGCCCATGCCGTGGCGGCGGTCAGTGAGTTTGTCGAGGCAATGCAGATTGCCGTCGACCACGACACCGCGCGGGAGATTTTCGCTGAATACCTGCGCCGCAAAGCCAGTGTGATGAAGGATTGCGCGCACGTACTGCAGTGATCGGGGACTTCGCCGGCCGGTGCAACCCCGAGGCGATCCTGCTTAACTATCCACGTCAACTTCCCAACTGCTCAAGCCAATGAACGATCTGAAACACGAATCAGCTTCCTTGCCTGCGGTGCCACCTGCCGACACTTCTGTACGTCGCCGATCCCTGTTGGCGGGTTGCGGTGCCCACGCCGTTCACGACGGGCTGACCGACGTGATCTATGTGCTGTTGCCGATCTGGCAGGCGCAGTTCGGCTTGAGTTTCGCCCAGATCGGCCTGTTGCGCGGTGCCTATGCAGGGATGATGGCCGGGTTTCAACTGTTGGCGAGCCGGGCCGCCAAACGCTGGGGCCGCGAGCGCCTGTTGGTGGGCGGCACGGCACTCGCCGGCCTGGCTTATTTGCTGGCGGGGCAGGCGGGCGGGTTGACGGTGTTGTTGCTGGCACTGCTGTTGGGCGGATTGGGCGCCAGTACCCAGCATCCGCTGGCCTCTTCGTTGATCACCGATACCCACGAGGCCGGCGGCGGGGTCAAGCAAGCGTTGTCGCAGTACAACTTCTCCGGCGACATCGGCAAAACCTTGATTCCGGGGTTGATCGGTTTGTTGCTGACGGTCATCAGTTGGCGCGCCAGTGTCACGCTGCTGGGCCTGCTCGGGCTGGCCGCCGCCGGTTTGCTGTGGTGGCTGGTTCCGGCGCGTTCGGAGTCTTTGTCCAGCCAGGGCAAAGCCTCCAGGGCGATCACGGGCAGCGGTTCTGCCAGTGGGTTGCGCGCGTTGATCCTGACAGGAACCCTGGACAGCGCAGTGCGCATGGGCTTTCTTACGTTCTTGCCGTTTCTGTTGAAAGACAAGGGCGCCGGGACGGCCGGTATCGGCCTGGCGCTGACGATGCTGTTTGTCGGCGGTGCGTTCGGCAAGCTGTTGTGCGGCTATCTGGGCGCGCGCATCGGCATGGTCAAAACCGTGTGGCTGACCGAGTTCACCACAGCGGTGTTGATCGTCATGGCGGTGTACCTGCCGTTTCTCGGTCTGATGGTGATGTTGCCGCTGCTGGGCCTGGCGCTTAATGGCACCTCGTCGGTGCTGTACGGGGCCGTGCCGGATCTGGCGGGGCCGGGCAAGCGCGAGCAGGCGTTTGCGGTGTTCTACACCGGCACCATTGGCGGTGGTGCACTGGCGCCGGTGTTGTTTGGCAGCCTCGGCGATGTCACCGGCGTACCCGTCGCGGTGATCCTGTTGGCCGCCACGCTGTTGCTGACGCTGCCGCTGTCCTGGCTGGTGCAACGAGGCCTGGACGCAGACGCACGGCTTTATCAGAGCGCGAGTTGATCGCCGGGGTTTTCACCCCGTGATCCATCCCTGAATACCTATTCCATTCTGACAAGTTGCGGCTGCTGATTTCGCAGGCGTAATGCTGCGCGCCCGACGTGCAACTCATCGGCGAAAGTCACGAAATAACGCAAGTGGCGCAGGCCCGGCATTTGTTGTTTTTCCAGTATCAATAACGACGTAAACGGTATTGGCCGGTGTTTCTGCTGGTAGTCAGAATGTGAGAAGACCCGTTCGGTAAAGGTGCCCGGTTTTGGACTTGCGGGGGAACTGCACGTCACCCGGTCACCTGGTTTTCAAATCGTTTTCGCAGGTAAAACAATGAATAACAGCGAGACCTCTGCAATCCGATTGTCGTTATCCCATCGTGCGTTGAACCTCAGTGCACCGGGAACTTCCAGCATGCGCAGTAAAGCCAATGCGTTGAAGGAACAGGGCATCAAGGTCATCAACTTTGCGGCCGGCGAACTATCATTCGACGCTTGCCAGGAAATGAAAGCGGGCGCCATCGAGGCCATTGAAGGCGCACGCAATCGTTATACCCCGCCTATTGGCTTGCCCCAACTTCGTGAAAAACTGGCGCAACAGGTCACTCAGCGTTGCGGTGTTTCATACGCCGCCAATGAAGTGGCCGTAACGGCGGGGGCCAAACAGGCGCTTTATAACGCGGCCATGGTGCTGCTCAATCCCGGTGATGAAGTCATTGTCGCGACGCCTTACTGGGAAACCTTTCCAACGCAAATCCTGCTGGCCGGTGCCATTCCGGTGCTGGTCGATACCAAGGCCGATGACTACCGCCTGACTTGCAAGGCCGTCGAAAGAGCCTTGACCCCGCGCACTAAAATGATCGTGATCAATACGCCCAATAACCCGACGGGCACGGTCTATCAACGGGAACAGTTACTGGGGATTGCCCAACTCGCGTTCGATCATCAACTCTGGGTGGTGTTCGACGAGTGCTATCGCAAACTGGTGCGCCAGTCCCATGAGCATCACAACATCGTGTCGCTGTTTCCGGCGCTGAAACAACAGACCGTCCTGGTTGATTCGTTCTCCAAGAGCCAGGCCGTCACCGGGTGGCGCGTAGGTTACGCCTGCGCTCCGGCGCACGTGATCGCGGCCATGCATAACTTGCAAGGGCACACGACGTCCAACCCCAGCAGTCTTTCGCAATATGCCGCGCTGAATACATTGATCGCCGATTCGCCGGACTTTGCCCGCAAGGTAAATACCTTTCTCGATCAACAACTGGTCGCGGCGTGTACGTGCCTCGGTTATGTCGACCGCATTACCTGTGCGCCACCGGAAGGTGCGTTCTATCTCTTTATCGATGTGTCCCGTCAGTTGGGTTGCCGTTACCTCGGCACAAAGATTCGCGACGTCGATCATCTCGCCGATTTGTTATTGACCGAAGCGCATATTGCGGTGGTTCCCGGTTCGGGTTGCGGCGATCCGAACAGCATTCGTATTTCATACGCCGTCGAGCGTGAAGAGTTGATCGAAGGGCTGACGCGCTTCGCGCAATTCATGTCGGAAGTCGTCGCGGATTGACGGCAGTTATCCATCTTGTTGTAGCGCAGTGACCCACTAAACAAGGAGAACAATGTGGAGAAGTTAAGCCGGAATTTCATCGAGTACGTCAATCAGGCCCTGGTTGATGTCGAGGACAGGAATCTTGTTGAAGCACTGCTGAGTGGTTTTCACAGCCACCCCGACAAGTTGGATAAGTACTGCGAGACCTATGTCGAGATGACGTCCAGCAACTGGACCGAGTCTTCACTGTGCACATTCTTTTGTGGCTGGCGCAGCCCCGACGGCGCGGCCCATGCGGTCTCCAGCATCATCGTGCGGATCCTCCAGGAGTCCGAGTCGCTGACCGACGATGCCAAGTTGAAGATGCTGGAAGCGGCGCGGCATTGTGGCGAGATCATCATTGAAGATGTAGGCCTGGGTGAGATGCACGGGCATCCGCATCATTCGAAGTTGTATTACCGCATGGCGTCGGCCATTTGCGGTTCCGATGACTGGCGTCTCCAGGACCGGTACCTGGACCCGCTCACCAAAGAGTTTTCCAGTTGGGTCGGGGAAACAAGACCCCTGGCACCGAACCTCATCGAAGCCCTTGAAATGATGGCCATGACCGAGTTGTTCAACACCGGGGAATACAACTTGATGACCCCGATGTGGAAGCAATGGCTGCGGGAGGTTCGTGGTTACCCGTCGGGTGAAGCCAACCGGGTCGCCGCGTTCCTCAGTGTGCATTGCGGCAGCGTCGAGGCGCGTCATTTCAAGCACGCGGCAGAGGCGTTGAAACTCTATGCCAGTGCGACTCGGCAACCGATCAACTATTTGCGTATCGAGCGTCTGTCCAAGGACTACGTGGCCAGGGCCTGCGTGCACCTCGGCAAAATGGCATCGGTGTTGAAGAGCGAAGTCCCTGCCTGGGACTGACAGGATTTTTGCGGCGGACAACAGGCCCCGGGCCCTACCTTTCCAGGCTGACGGATCCCGCCGTCAGCCGTTTTCTACAGGTTGAACAATCATGCGTGTCGAGTCTGATTCAATGGGGTCCATCGAGGTGCCTTCCGACAAGTATTGGGGCGCCCAAACCGAACGTTCCATTCACAACTTCCCGATTGGCCGGGCGCGTTTTCAATGGGGCACGCCGATGATCAAGGCGATGGGGATCCTGAAGAAATCCGCGGCGCTGGCCAACCTCAAACTGGGTGAATTGCCCGAGTCCATCGTGCTGCCGATTGTCGCGGCGGCGGATGAAGTGATTGCCGGGCAGCTCGACGAGCATTTTCCCCTGGTGGTGTTCCAGACCGGCTCCGGCACCCAGTCCAACATGAATGCCAACGAAGTCATTTCCAACCGCGCCATCGAGATCGCCGGCGGTGTGATGGGCAGCAAGGCGCCGGTCCATCCCAATGACCATGTGAATCGCGGGCAATCCTCCAACGATACCTTTCCGACCGCGATGTACATGGCGGTGGTCAGCGAGGTCTTCGAAACGTTGCTGCCCGGCGTCTCTCGGCTGCGCGACACCCTGGCCGACAAATCGGTGCAGTTTTGCGAGGTGGTGAAAGTCGGGCGCACCCACTTGCAAGACGCGACGCCGATTACCCTGGGGCAAGAGATCGGCGGCTGGGTCGAACAGATTGATTATGCGTTGGCATCGATCCAGCACAATTTGACCGGCCTCTATGACCTGGCCATTGGC
Source organism: Pseudomonas sp. NPDC096950 (assembly GCF_044762525.1). Classification (NCBI taxonomy): domain Bacteria; kingdom Pseudomonadati; phylum Pseudomonadota; class Gammaproteobacteria; order Pseudomonadales; family Pseudomonadaceae; genus Pseudomonas; species Pseudomonas sp. NPDC096950. The sequence goes on from NZ_JBIWEL010000003.1 coordinate 66,559, forward strand.
GGCACGGCGGTCGGCACCGGATTGAACGCCCACCCGCTGTTTGGTGACGAGTGTGCCAGGGTGATTGCCGAGTTGACCGGTCACCCGTTCAAGTCCTGCACCAACAAGTTCTTTGCCTTGTCGGCCCACGATGCGCTGGTGAACACCTCGGCCGCGATCCGCACGCTGGCCATGGCCTTGCTCAAGATCGCCAATGATGTGCGCTGGCTGGCCAGCGGACCTCGATGTGGCATCGGCGAAATCGACATTCCGGAGAACGAACCGGGCTCCTCCATCATGCCGGGCAAGGTCAACCCGACTCAGTGCGAGGCGCTGACGATGGTCTGCACTCAAGTCTTCGGCAACGATGCGACCGTGGCTTTCGCCGGCAGCCAGGGCAACTTCCAGCTCAATGTCTATAAGCCGGTGATGGTCCACAACGTGCTGGAGAGCATCACGTTACTGGCGGACGCGTGCCGAGCCTTCAACGATAACTGCGCGGTGGGCATTGAGCCGAACCTGGGAAAAATCCACGAAAACCTCGAAAAAAACCTGATGTTGGTCACCGCACTCAATCGGCATATCGGCTACGACAAGGCCGCCGTCATCGCCAAGACCGCTCACCACAATGGCAAGTCGTTGCGGGAAGTCGCCGCGGAGTTGGGCCTGGTTTCCACCCAGGATTTCGACCGATACGTGGTGCCGCTGGACATGACTCATCCTTAACTGCCGCGCCGTTGCTCGCCTAATTATAAAAATGGAGCCTGGATTTGTATGGATACTGAAACCCGCCGAACCCATCTGGCCACGCTGTTCAACAGCAAACGTTGCCTGCGCGTCCTCGAAGCCCACAGTCCGATATCCGCGTTACTGGCACAGCGGGCCAAACTTGAAGTGGCTCCGGGGCAAAGCGTGTCGTACGACGCCATTTGGTCGAGTTCGTTGACGGACTCGACCCAACGCGGCTTGCCGGACATTGAAATTCTCTCGCCGAGTAACCGGTTGCACGGTATTCGCGAGATTTTTGATGTCTGCTCGATGCCGTTGATCTTTGATGCCGACACTGGCGGCAAGTCCGAGCATTTTGCGATTCATATCAAAATGCTCGAGCGGGCCGGTGTCTCGGCGGTGGTGATCGAAGACAAATGCGGGTTGAAGAAGAACTCGCTGTTTGGCACTGCGGTCAGCCAGGAGCAAGAGTCCATCGAAGAGTTCTGCGAAAAGATTCGGGCCGGTTGTGCCAGTCGCGACAGCCAGGGGCTGATGATTATTGCGCGGTGTGAAAGCCTGATTCTCGACAAGGGCATGCAAGACGCCCTTGAGCGTTGTCTGGCTTACGTCGACGCGGGGGCCGACGGGATCATGATTCACAGCCGCAAAAAGGACGGTCTGGAAATCCTCGAGTTTGCCCGGTTGTTCCGTCAGCAATGCCCGCAGGTGCCGCTGATTTGCGTGCCGACCAGCTATTCCCATCTGCGATTCGAGGTCTTGGAGAGCGCCGGGTTTAACGCGGTGATTTACGCCAATCACATGTTGCGCAGTGCGTACCTGGCGATGCGCGATATCGCGGACGGCATCCTGGCGAATGGGCGAACCCTGGAGATGGAGCCGCGCTGCCTGGGGATCGATGAAATACTCGATCTGGTTCCCGGCACCCGGTAGTTCAACCAGGTTGTGCTCCATCCTGTAGTGAGGGGGCTTGCTCCCACTGGACTGCGCAGCAGTCCCATTTTGTTGGGGCCGCTTCGCAGCCCAGCGGGAGCAAGCTCCCTCGCCACAGGTTTAGTGTCAGGCTATGGATTTAGCGTTCGGGAAGGCCCCAGCTGTCACGAAGCTGCGCATATTCCGATTCCGGCAATTGAACCAGCAACGGCCCCTGGCGAGGGTCCAGCCAGCCCAATAGCCGATTGATATCCGCCGGATCCATCGCCGTGCACCCCAACGTCCCCGACGTCGGCCCGCGCCAGATATGGAAGAAAATGCACGAACCTGCACCCGACACCGCTGGGGTGTTGTGCTCGATGAATATGCCGTTGCGGTACATGTCATCGTCCCGGCGCATGCGCTCGGAGCTGTTCCAGTCCTTGGTCACCGTGGCCCCATCCACCAGTTCGTTGTAGCGTTTGGACTGGCTGTCGTCGACGCATTCGATGGTCGGGGTCAGCGGCTGGTAGGGCAGTCGGGTGTCGGCGCTGTTGGCGTAGCCGAAGGCTGTTCCCAGTTTGAAGATCCCGGCCGGTGCTTTGCCGTCGCCTTCGCGTTTGACCGGTCCTTCGCGTTGCTCAACCACCGTCAGCCCCTTGCCCCAGGCCAGTCCGCTTTTACCCACCACTATCGCAAACGGCTCGCCGATTTTTTCAAAGGTTTTGCCGTGGCGCTGATAGCGCTGGGCGCTGCCCTGGATGTCGGTCCAGTTTTTGGTGGTGACGATGATCAACTGGTGACTGGTACTGAGCGCCAGCGGGGTGATGGGAAAATCCATCACTTGGTTCAACGCCGGATTGCCGGTGTAGGTGAAGTGCCACCATTCTTTCGAATAGCCGACAAACCCCTCTTTTTCCATGGCGCTGGTCAGTCGCTGGCGATTGGCTTTGGCGGTCGCGTTGATCGCCGTGCTGTCGGCGTGGGCCGGCTCGTCGAAGCAGTCGAAACCGGTGCCCATGTCCAGCGCGCCATCCTTCCAGCGCTGGCCATAAGGAGCGGTGCAGTCCACGGGTTTGAGCGAGGGCGTCCGGATCTCGGCAGGCAGGGCTTTTGGACCGGTCAGGGTCAGGTCCATCGTGCTGCCCTTGGAGTGACCCGAGACGCGGGCCACGTAACCCAGGCGCCAGAAGTCTTGTTTGTCCACGCGAGGATAGAACTCGGCTTTGGTGGGATCGCCCGGCACCTTGGCGAAGTTGCCCATGTCAGCGACCGCGCGGGCCGGTCGATAGCAGTCGAATACTTTCAAACCGTAGCCTTGCGCTTGCAGTGCGGTTTGCACTCGGGCCAGGGCCTTGGCCGCGTCCACGGACAGCAGGCATTCGGGTGCTTCGTAACCGTTGAGCGGGTGACCGGTGAAGTTATGGGCGGTGGCGTAGCGCATGTCTTGCTGGATGCTCGGGTCAATCGAACGCAAATAGACCATGTGTTCGGGCCGTGGCTCGGCGCTGGCCATGCACGGCACGACAACGCACAGGGTCGCCAGGGTTTTGCTCAGAACGTGCATGGGATGCCTCCAGAGAGTGTCCATATTCATCGGGTCGCCCCTCGCGTATCCGCCAGAATCCGCGCCGCATCCCGTGCCGGCGGCAAGCCGAATACGCGGGCATAGTCGCGGCTGAACTGGGTCGCGCTTTCATAGCCGACATCGAACGCTGCGCTGGTGACGCTTTTGGCGCTGGCCACCAGCAGCGTCCGGGCCTGAAGCAGTCGAACGCGCTTCTGATACTGCAACGGACTGAAGTTAGTCACAGCCTTGAAGTGGCGGTGGAAGGACGACACGCTCATCGCCGCTGACTGCGCCAGGGTCTCCACTCGCAACGGCGCGGCGAAGTCGCGGCGGATCCACTGGATGGCCTGGCTCACGCGGGCCATCGCGCTGTCGGGCGCGGCGATTTCCCGCAGCATTGCGCCGTGGGGACCTTGCAGCACTCGATAGAGAATTTCCCGCTCATAGACCGGGCTCAGCGCCGCGATGTCCGCCGGCCGGTCCATCAATCGCAGCATGCGCACCCAGGCGTCCATCAGTTCGGGCGTGACCGCGGCGACGGAAAAACCGCTTTCCTGTTCATGACGCCCGGTCGCCGGGGGAAGGTCCGCCAGCAGGTTCGCCACAACGGTGGGCTCCAGCGTCAGACTGACCGCCAGGTAAGGTTCGCCAGTCGCAGCCGGATGCACCTGGCCCACCGCCGGCAGCTCGATGGACATGACAAAGTAGGTCGCCGGGTCGTACCGCAGCGTGCGGTCGCCGACGGTCATCGATTTACTGCCCTGCAGGATCAGGTTGATCATCGGGTCGTAGACCGCTGCCAACAGGTGTTCCGGAATCGCGCCCTGGACCATGGCCACCCGTGGGATGCCCGTCTCGGTGCGGCGGTTTTCGGCCCTGGCGGCCAGGGTTCTGAGTTCATTGAGCTGATTGTTCATGGGGAGACATCTGATCCCATGGCAACCCTCGGCGCAAGTAAAAAGCAGAAACAGGCAGTTTCCGAGTAGAAACGGCTGCGCCCGTCGGGAGGTCAATCGCTACCGTGGTGGCTCACCTCATCCACAGTGGAGCAGCACATGAACATCATCGTCATCACCGGCGGCAGCCGAGGCATTGGCGCCGCCACCGCCCAATTGTGTGCCCGGCGCGGCATGGGTGTGATCCTGACCTACACCAGCAATGCGCAGGCCGCCGAGTCGGTCGTGGCAGGAATCCATGCAGACGGCGGCAAGGCTGTCGCGCTCGAACTGGATGTAAGTGATATCAAGTCGTTCGGTGCTTTTACCGACGCCGTTCGCGCTGAGCTGCAATCAATCTGGCAGAAGACGTCGCTAAGCGGCCTGGTCAACAACGCCGGTCACGGCTTGTTCAACCCGATCGAGACGGTCAGTGAGGCGCAATTCGACGGCCTGTTGAACGTCCACCTCAAAGGCCCGTTTTTCCTGACCCAGGCGCTGTTGCCACTGATGGAGGAGGGCGCAAGCATCGTCAACCTGACCAGCGCGACGACCCGCGTGGCCACCGCCGGCGTCGCGCCATACGCCGCGTCCAAGGGCGCACTGGACGTACTCACCCGCTACATGGCCAAGGAGTTTGGCGAGCACCGGATTCGCGCGAATGCCGTCTCGCCGGGTGCGATTCGTACGGAACTGGGCGGCGGCTTGAATGACGAGTTCGAAGCCTTGCTGGCCTCGCAAACCGCCCTTGGTCGGGTGGGTGAACCGGACGATGTAGCGCGGGTGATCGCCACGTTGCTGTCCGAAGACAGTGGCTGGATCAACGGGCAGAGCATCGACGTATCGGGTGGCTACATCCTCTAGCGGCGATCGGCCCTATACACCAGGCTTTGCGGCTGTCCCGGCACATCGTCGAGCAGGTCGATGCACTGCATGCCGATTTTCTCCAGCACGCCGATGGACGCCTGATGACTCGGCCGGACCAGCGCAAACACTTGCTCGGCCTGTAGCTCATTGAAGGCGAACGCCAGCGCCGTGGTGCCCAACTCCGTCGCATAACCCTTGCCCCACGCGGCGGCGTCAAACCGATAACCGAGGTTGAGGCGCAAGACGTCGAGGTAGTTGTACAACGCGATGCCACCGAAACCGATGACCTGCTCCGGCGCTTCACGGGTGGCAATCGCCCATTGTCCGTAGCCGTTTTCATCCCAATGGCGCAGCCAGCCTGCCAGCAAGGTTTCGGCCTGTTGGACATCGGCCAACGGGCCGGCCGGGTTGAATTGGTTGGTCGCCGGGTCGCCGTAGATGGCAAACAGGCGAGCCAGGTCTTCGGCCTGCGGTGGCCTTAATATCAATCGCGCGGTGGTTTGTTGCATGGTCCGGTCAGTCCTTGGTCGGCACAGAAAGCGCCTGATGGGCGAGGCGTCAGGTCAGGGCATCGGTTGGCCCCGAGTGTATCGCCAACACGGATTTGAAGCGCCTGGGCTAACGAGCTTTTTTATCGCTCCCAAGCATATTTTTAATAATTTTCCTCTGCAGAGGGATGTCGCACTATCGAGCCACACCCAGCGTGGTTCGGCTCTCCCGGATGAAGGCCGTTGCTCATAACGATGTAGGTCCCATGAGACCAGCACGATGGAACTGTTATTGGTCTCTGGCCAGCACTGCCCGGCTTTACCCTAATTTTAAAAAAACAGCTGCGGGAGCGTTCCATGTCTTTAACCTTACGTACGTGTATCCCTTTTTCCCTGGCCCTGTTGTGCACCGGCGTGTTCGCCGCGCCGCAGGATTTGACCGTCATTTCGTTTGGCGGCGTCACCAAGCAGGCCCAGGACAAAGCCTACTTCCAACCCTTCAACGCCAGTGGCGCCGGACGCATCGTCGCCGGTGAATACAATGGCGAGTTGTCGAAAATCAAGGCGATGGTCGATGTCGGCCACACCAGTTGGGACGTGGTCGAGGTCGAGAGCCCGGAGCTGTTGCGCGGCTGCGATGCCGGTTTGTTCGAGAAACTCGACCCGGCCAGTTTTGGCGATCAGAGCCAGTTCGTGCCGGGGACGTTTACCGAGTGCGGCGTGGCCACTTACGTCTGGTCGATGGTCATGGCGTTCGACCAGAACAAGCTGACCAAGACCCCGACTTCGTGGGCGGATTTCTGGAACGTCAACGACTTTCCGGGCAAGCGCGGCCTGCGCAAAGGCGCGAAGTACACCTTGGAAATCGCGCTGCTGGCCGATGGCGTCGCGCCGGATCAACTCTACAAAGTGCTGAACACTACTGAGGGTGTCAGCCGCGCCTTTGCCAAGCTCGACAAGATCAAGTCGAACATCCAGTGGTGGGAGGCCGGCGCGCAACCGGCGCAGTGGTTGATTGCCGGTGACGTGGTGATGAGTGCCGCCTACAACGGCCGGATCGCCTCGGCGCAGAAAGAGGGCATGAACCTGAGCATCGTCTGGCCGCAAAGCCTTTACGACCCGGAATACTGGGCCGTGGTCAAAGGCACGCCGAACAAGGCCATGGCCGAGCGTTTCATCGCGTTCGCCAGCCAGCCGCAGACCCAGAAAGTGTTCTCGGAAAACATCCCTTACGGCCCGGTTCACCGTCAGGCCCTGGCACTCTTGCCGCAGCAAGTGCAGCAGCAACTGCCGACTGCCGACGCCAACATGGCCAAGGCCAGGGCGGTGGATGCGGAGTTCTGGGTGGATCATGGGGAGGAGCTGGAAGAGCGGTTTAATGCGTGGGCGGCTCGTTAACTCAGCCACTCGAATCTTTGGCGAAAGTGCTTTTGTGGCGAGGGAGCTTGCTGTGGCGAAGGGGCTTGCTGTGGCGAGGGGGCTTGCCCCCGTTGGGTCGCGAAGCGGCCCTCGCTTTTAGGGGACTGCTGCGCAGTCCAACGGGGGCAAGCCCCCTCGCCACAAAAAAACCCTCGCCACAGGTCCGGTGTCATGCCCTGGCCGCCACCAACCGCAACGCACTCGCCACACTCCCCACCGCTGCGAACCCCGCCCCAATACTCAGCGCCAGCACCGGACCATGGGTGCCCGACATCCCGAAGCTCAACGCCACCAACGCGGCGCCGGTCGCCTGGCCGATCAGCCGGGCCATGGCGATGGTGCCACTGGCGCCGCTGCTGCGTTCCCGGGGCGCGCTGGTCATCAGGGCTTTCTGGTTCGGAGCCTGGAAGAAGCCGAAACCGATCCCGCAGATGAGCATGCGAATCACGATCCCGGTGGCACTGAGATCCGCCGGCATGATCGCCAGGGACACCATCCCTGCGCAGAGAATCGCCAACCCGATTCCGCCCAGCAAACCGGGTGGATAAGTGTCGGACAGGCGCCCGGCCACGGGTGCGATCATCGCCACGATGATGGACCACGGTGTCATCAGGAAACCGGTCTGGATCGGGTCGCGGCCCAGGGTGGTTTCGAAGAAGAACGGCAGAGAGACAAACGCCAACCCCTGAGTGGCGAAGGCGCAGAACGCGGTCAGTGTCGACAGGGCGAACATCGGGCGCTTGAGCAGGTCGAGGGGGAACATCGGCGCCGGATGCCCGGCCTCACGGCGCAACATCAATGCCCCGGCAACCAGGAACACCGCCAGGGCAATCACCACGCTACTCATCGAGCCTAACTGCGCGGCCTGACTCAGTGCGAAGATCAACGCGCCGAACGTGATGACGTTGAGCACGGCGGTCATCCGGTCAAACACCACGGCTTTGGGCTGGCTGGTCGGCAATGAACTCCAGGCGAAGCTCAGGGCGAACAGTCCCAGGGGCAAGTTGATCGCAAACAGCCAGGGCCAATTGGCCACCGACAGCACCAGCGAAGCGATGGTCGGGCCGGCGGCGAAGCAGGTGCCGACCACCAGCGCGTTCAATCCCAGGCCACGGCCCATGCGTTCCGGCGGGAAGATCAAACCGATCAGCGCAGCGTTCACACTCATGATCGCGCTGGCTCCGACGCCCTGAAGCACGCGGGCCACGGTCAGGGTCGGCAGCGACCACGCGAGCGCACACAACCCCGACGCCACCACGAACAGGATGATGCCGCTGAGGAATACTTTGCGATGCCCGATGATCCCGCCGAGGGCGGCGAACGGCAGCAGCGTGGCCACGGCCGCCAGTTGGTAGGCGTTGATGATCCACACCGACGCGGCGGGGGAGGCGTTGAGGTCTGCGGCAATGGTGGGCAGCGCGGTGTTGGCGATGGCGGTGTCGAGCACCGCCAGGGCGATCGACACCAGAATCGCAACCAGCCCGCGCAGTTCACGGGAGGTGAGTTTGCCGGGGGCGGCGGTCGGGAGTGGCGAGGCCGGCTGAGTCATGAGTTGCGACCGCCAAGGGCAAGGACTGAAAGACTGATCATGCTGATTCCCCGTGTGCAGGCGTTGCGCAAGGGCCTCACTCTACCTAAATCCGTGGACGGTTCGCGAGCCTGACTTACTTCGCGCCGAACAGCATCGTCCAGTACACGCCCTCGTCGCTGCGTGCATCGGTGGCGAAGGCTGCGCCGACCTGGGTGAACATCGGGTTCATCAGGTTGGCGCAGTGCCCGGGGCTGGCGAGCCAACCGGCCATCGCCTTGCTCGGTGAACTCTGACCGGCGGCGATGTTTTCGCCGATCTGCCGACCACGAAAGCCAGCGGCCCTGGCGCGGTCCGCCGGCATTTCACCGTCGGGGTCCTGGTGCGCGAAGTAGTTGCCGTAGGCCATGTCTTTGCTATGACCTTGCGCGGCGGCGCCCAACGCGGCGTTCCAGCTCAATGGCCGGGCGGCGGCGAAGCGTCGGCCGCCACACATTCGCGACTTTGCCCGTGCTGCGTTGACTTCGGCCAGCAACGTTTTGCTGGCTGATCGGACATCGCTGACCTGATTGTCGAGCACCGGCCGCGCCAGCACGATTTGCCATTCACTGCGGGCGCGACTGATGCCGATGTCGGCGTACTGTGCGTCGAGCAGCGCGCCGCAATAGTTGTCCTGCAACTCATCGAAGGCGTCCTCGGCATCCCGGGCGCCGACCAGGCGGATCGTCCGCACGGTCACCGCTTGATACCCGTTCTGCTTCAACCCTTCACGCAGAGCACCGCCATAACCGAGCGGCAGCGCCAGGTTCGACTTCAGCACCAAGGGCTTCAAACCCTGGACCGGACGTATCGAACAGCCCCGAGGGTGGGCGCGGTAATTGTTGATCTCCGACACCAGTTGCCGCTCCTCACCGGCATGGGCGGGTGTGGCGAACAGGGGAAGAAGTGGAACCAGACAGAGCGAAACAACGCGAAAAGACAGGACGATTTGGCGCATGAGGCGAACGGCTCTGAGGAGATGACGACGGTACGGGCGACCATTGGGCTGAGGATGCGCTGGTCGTTTGGCGGACGAGCGCATTTCAGGGCAGGTCTAAGACTGCGGGTTTCAAATCTGGTTCATGGGCGGAGAGGGCAAATTTCGAGGGGGCGGCGGCCCGCCGCAGATCCCCTGTGGGAGCGGGCTTGCTCGCGATAGCGGAGTGTCAGCCGACATCCATGCTGGATGTGCCGGCCCCTTCGCGAGCAAGCCCGCTCCCACAGGTAATCAGCGGTGGACACAATATTAGCAATCCACACAGATCCCCTGTGGGAGCGGGCTTGCTCGCGAAGGCGGGGTGTCAGTCGATATCCATTTTGGATATGCCGGCCTCTTCGCGAGCAGGCTCGCTCCCACAGTAGATTAGGGTCGATCAGGAATGTTGTGACCGCCGCAGTTCCCTTGTGGGAGCGGGCTTGCTCGCGAAGGCGGCGTGTCAGTCGATATCCATTTTGGATATGCCGGCCTCATCGCGAGCAGGCTCGCTCCCACAGGGAATCAGTGTTGGACACAAAATTGGCAATTCCCACAGATCCCCGGGGGGATCTGCGGGGTTATTTGCTTGCGGGCAACCGCAGTTCTGCGCACAAGCCGCCGCCTTCGCGGTTGCTCAGGGTCAGTGAGCCGCCGATCGCGAGGGCCAGTTGCTGGGCGATGGCCAAGCCAAGCCCGGTGCCGCCGGTGCTGCGGTTGCGTGAGTTTTCCACGCGGTAGAACGGCTCCATCACCTGGGCCAGTTCTTCCTCGGCAATCCCCGGTCCGCGGTCCATGACTTTCACCGACAAGCTGCCGTCGGTCTTTTTTTCTACCTGCAACTCCGCCGCCCCGGCGAATTTCAGGGCGTTGTCCGTCAGGTTCACCAGCACTCGACGCAAGGCGTGGGGCCGGGTGTCGATGACGGCGGCGGTTTTGCCGCTCAGTTGCACGTCTTTGCCCATGTCCTGGTAGTCGAACACCAGGCTGTCGAGAAACGAATCCATATCCGTGCGCCGACTCTCTTCGGTCGCGCCATGGACGCTGCGCGCATACGCCACGCCTTCGCGCACCAGGTGTTCCATCTCGCCGAGGTCATTCCACAGTTTGTCTTTCTCGCTGGAGTCGTCCATGAATTCCGCCCGCAGTTTCATGCGGGTGATCGGGGTTTGCAGGTCGTGGGAAATCGCCGCCAGCAGTTGCATGCGTTCCTTGAGGTACGCCGCGATCCGCGCCTGCATGGCATTGAACGCCATGGCGGCATGGGCAACTTCGGTTGGGCCTTTTTCGTCCAGGTGCACCGCGTGGGTGTTGGGGTCGAGGGTTTCCACGGCCACGGCGAGGCGGGTGAGGGGACGGATAGCGATCCGTACGGCCAGCCAAGTGCAGGCGATCATCAGCGCCAACTGGCCCAGCAACACGATCGGCAGCCACGGCGACAACGGCACCATCGCCGGCCGCACATCGATGGTCACCGGGCTGCCGTCCGCCAGTTTCAGGTGCACCTGGAAGTGTTTTTGCGCCCCGGGGATATCGGTCACGGTCATCGGGTATTCCATGCCGATGGCGTCCTTGATCGAAGTCACTGCGATCGGCGTATCACTCATGGCCGTGCCCGGCGAGCCTTCGTCCAGCAGATAGCGATAATTTCGCCGTTCCAGTTGCTGCAACCAGCCCGCACGCTCATTTGCCGGCAAGCGATCAAGAATCGCGATGGACGTAGAAACGTCGGTTTCCAGATTGCCCAGCATGGTGTTTTTCGAACTTTCGTAACGCTCGTAATACTGCGCGCCAAAGGACAGCGCCTGAGCGAGGATCAGGCCCACCAGAAAGATCAGCGACAGCCGTGACGCCAGGGTACGCGGCCAGCGCATCGAGAGGTTCATGACGACGCCCCGATCACTTCCACCGGAAGGGAAAACACATAACCTTCGCTGCGCACGGTCTTGATGTAGGCCGGCTCGCGGGCATCATCGAGCAGGCGTTGGCGCAGGCGGCTCACCAGCAAATCGATGGAACGGTCGAACAGGTCGGCGTCGCGGCCCTGGGTCAGGTTCAGCAACTGGTCACGGTTGAGCACCCGTTGCGGGTGATCGAGGAACACCCGCAGCAACCGATATTCCGCGCCGCTGAGGGCGACCATGGTGCCGTCACTGTCGAGCAGGTGCCGGGCCGAGGTGTCCAGGCGCCAGCGCCCGAAAGCCAGCAGACGACCGCTTTCGGTGACCACCAGGTTCGGCGGCAGCATGCGGGTACGGCGCAGTACGGCGTTGATCCGCGCCAGCAATTCACGGGCGGCGAACGGCTTGACCAGGTAATCGTCGGCGCCCATTTCCAGGCCGATGATGCGGTCGGTTTCGTCGTTGCGTGCGGTGAGCATCAGCACCGGCGTGGCTTTGTGTTTGCCGGCGCGCAACTCGCGGCAGAGCATCAGCCCGTCGTCGCCGGGCATCATGATGTCGAGCACGATCAGGTCCACCGGCGTCGACTCCAGGAACGAACGCATCTGCCGCCCATCCGCCACCACCGTGGTGCGCAGGCCATTCTTCTTCAGGTAGTTACCTACCAGCTCTCGAATCTCGCGGTCATCGTCCACGATGAGAATGTGATCGACGTGTTCCATGGGGCCAAGCCTCTATAAATGGGGGATGTCGCGCAGTCTATCGAGCCTTTGTCCATTCGCCTGCTGCCCTTTGTATTCCAATGTATCTGATGTGTCGACGGATACATGCAGACGCAAAAACATGAATTTTCGGGGGTTTTGTATCGCTGTGTATCGGGCGACGGCTTTGATACGTAACGATTTACTCGCGGCGAATCCCGACACAGACGGGATACCTCCCGGGCTTCTAATGGGTCCCATCGAGGCAAACCAACCCGCCTCGGACCAACTAATCATTGAAGTCTTGAGGGAACCACTATGAACACCAAAGCCGTCTACGCCGCTTGCCTGTTTGCCGCCCTGAACATCTGCACCTTGTCGGCCCGTGCCGAAGCCGAGGTCACCCCGCAAACCTACACCTACGGCACGCATCTGGACATCCAGAAAGTCGTGTCGCTGAAAGAGGGCACCGGCCCTTCCTGCGGGATTGTGAATGCCCGGCTGACTTACCTGGATTCCCAGGGCAAAACCCAGGCTCTGGACTACAGCAAGTTTTCCGATGACTGCCACGAAGGCAACTGAATCCTTCTCCCAATCCCTATTTGAAACAGGAAGAACACCATGAACAACGTGACTCGTTATTTGACCGCCATGGCCTTTTCCGTGGCCGGCGCCGCCGCCCATGCCAATGCTGCGGTTGAGCAGGATAGCTGTGGCAGTGCCACGTGCTTTCAACTGACGCCGGTGGCGCACAAGGACGGCAATGCGTTCCTGGCCGAGGACGGCTACAGCCGCACACCGCAGGGGCAGATGGTGGCGGAGAACGGCGGCAGCCGGACGCCTCAGGGGCAGTTGTTGGATAACCAGACTGCCTGATGCCAGGCGCCTATTCCGTGAATACCCCATGTCCCCTGTGGGAGCGGGCTTGCTCGCGAAGACGGCGGCACATTCACCATTGATGTGTCTGACACACCGCTTTCGCGAGCAAGCCCGCTCCCACAGGGGATGTGTGGTGGCCCCTTTATCCGATTCCAAAGGTAATCCCCATGTTCCTCATCGCATTCCTGGGCGGTATTTTGACCGTCCTCAGCCCCTGCATCCTCCCGGTCGTGCCGTTCCTGTTCGCCGGCGTCGAACGCACCCGTTCTTCGATCCTGCTCACCCTGGGCGGCATGGTCCTGACCTTCGCCCTGATCTCCAGCCTGGCCGTGGTCAGCAGTGAATGGGTGGTGCAGGCCAACAACACCGGCCGCCATGTGGCGCTGATCGTCATGGTGCTGTTTGCCCTGTCGCTGATCTCCGTCCGTGTCGGCGGCTGGCTGGCCCGTCCGTTCGTGCTGCTGGGCAATCGCCTCGACCCCGATACCCGCAAAATGTCCGGCCCGCTGAGTTCGGTGATGATCGGCGTCGCTACCGGTCTGCTCTGGGCACCGTGCGCCGGGCCGATCCTCGGTGTGATCCTCACCGGCGCCATGCTGCAAGGCGCCAACGCGCAAACCAGCCTGCTGCTGGTGGCTTACGGCTTGGGCAGCGCGTTGTCCCTGGGTACCTTGATCTTTGCCGGTCGCGGCTTGGTCAATCGCTTGAAAGCATCGATCCCGGTCACCGGTTGGTTGCGTCGGGTTGCCGGTGTGGCAGTGCTGGGCGCTGCGGCCGTGATTTCCACCGGCGCCGACAAAACACTGCTGGCCGGAACATCGTCGGAAGGCGTCAGCAGCATCGAAAAAGGCGTGTTGGAAACCGTCCCGAAAGTGGTCGATTACTTCGTCAGCAAGGTCAAGGCCGACACGTCCATGGACAATGCCCAAGGCCCGATGCCTTCGCTCAACGGCGCGGTGGAATGGCTGAACTCACCGGCCCTGACCAGCGAATCCCTCAAAGGCAAAGTGGTGCTGGTCGACTTCTGGACCTACGACTGCATCAACTGCCAGCACACCTTGCCGTACGTGAAGGACTGGGCGAAGAAATACGAGAAGGATGGCCTGGTGGTGATCGGCGTCCACACCCCTGAATACGGCTTCGAACGCATCATCGACAACGTCAAGGATCAGGTGAAAAAACTCGGCATCACCTACCCGGTGGCCATCGACAATAACTACGCGATCTGGCGCAACTTCGACAACCAGTACTGGCCCGCGCACTACCTGATCGACGCCAAGGGTCAGGTGCGTTACACCCACTTCGGCGAAGGTCGCTACGACACCCAGGAGCAGATGATCCAGCAGTTGCTGCAAGAGGCCAAAGCGCCTGCGGCGTAACGATGCAAGTCAATGGCTCACGGGTTCCGCACCGTGGGCCATTTTTTCATTCTGACCCCGTCGCCACGCCGCTGGCGGTGCGCCGAACTCGCGGCGAAACGCGCGACTGAATGCGGTATCGGTTTGATAACCCACTTCCTCGGCAATCCGCGCCAGTGACGTGTTGCTGCGGCGTAACAGGTTGGCCGCCAGCAACATCCGCCATTGGGTCAGGTACTGCATCGGAGAGCTGCCGACCAATTGCTGAAAGCGCTCAGCCAACACCGATCTTGAGGTGCTGGCGGTGCGCGCCAGTTCTTCCAGGGTCCAGCAATGACTTGGCTTGGTGTGCAGGGCATTCAGCGCGGCGCCGACAATCCGGTCGCCGACGCCCGCGAGCCAACCGGTGCGACCTTCGCCGTGTTCGTTCATGTACATCCGCAGCACTTCGATGAACAGCACCTCGGCCAGTTTCGCCAGCACGCCTTCGCCACCCGGCCGTGGCGAACGCGCCTCGGCCAGGGCGTAACGCACCGAAGATTCCAGCCACATGCCGGCGTTCGAGCCGCGCACGTTGACCCGGATCACCGCCGGCAACCCGGTCAGCATCATGCCCGCCAGTCGCGTATCACATGCCAGGTAACCGCACACCAGCCGTGTCGTCGCGCCACCCCCGCCATAACTCAACTGCCGTGGACGCCGCGCCAGCACCACATCCAGCCGCGCACCGGTGGCGGGTTTAAGTCCGGGTGCAGAACTCATGCGATGGGCATCTCCCTGAGGGAAAACCACCACGTCGCCGGCGTTCAGCAGCAGGGGTGGATCGTTACCGAGCTCGACGTAGCACTCGCCTTCGGTGACCAGATGGAAGATCACCACCCGCTCGGCGCCGGGCTCCAGGAAGGGCGCGGCCGAGTCGGCGCTGGGGGATTGATAGCACCAGGGCGCGGTGAACCGGGCATTGATGAAAATCGCGCCGATCAGGCGCACGACACGCAGGGTTTGTGAGAGGGCGTCCATGGTGATTGCTCATTTTGGGCGAGTCGTTTGATTGTGAGCCGGTTACTGCGCGGCGTGAAACCTCCGGACGATCGGACAGTGTTGGCCGACGATCGGGCAGGACGCAGGCCCGCGCTGGCGCGATAGTTGAAGCACAGGGTCACTGCCGGCCTTGTATCGATAAGAAGAAGAGAGGTTGCCATGCCGAAGTTCGTTATAGAGCGGGAAATCCCAGGCGCCGGAGCACTGTCGGAACGGGATCTGAAAGCCATTTCGCAGAAGTCCTGCCGTGTATTGCGCGAGTTGGGCCCCGAGGTGCAATGGCTGCAGAGTTACGTTACCGGCGACAAGATCTACTGCGTGTACATCGCGCCAAACGAAGAGCTCATTCGGGAACATGCCAGGCAGGGCGGTTTCCCAGCGAACAGTGTGTCCCGGGTCATGGGCATCATTGATCCCACCACGGCGGAAGAGTCGTCCGTCAGAGCCTGATTTGTGTTCAAACCCGCGAGGGAGCCACACCTCATGAGTACACCCATTGATCTTACTGCCCTGAAAAACCGTCAGATGGCCGCTTGGGCCAGTGGCGACTACGCCGTGATCGGCACCACGTTGCAGATCGTCGGCGAGGAATTGGCCGAAGCCTGCGACCTGCATTGCGACGAACTCGTGCTGGATGTCGCCGCCGGCAACGGCAATGTCACGCTGGCCGCTGCCCGGCGAGGTTGCAAAGTCACGTCCACCGACTATGTGGCAGCGTTGCTCGAACGCGGCGAAGACCGCGCCCGGGCCGAGCGGCTGGAGGTGATTTTCCAGGTGGCCGACGCCGAGGCGCTACCGTTTGACGATGCCAGCTACGACGCTGTGCTCTCGACCTTCGGCGTGATGTTCGCGCCAGACCAGGCCAAGGCTGCCAGCGAACTGGCGCGGGTGGTTCGCCCCGGTGGCCGCATCGGCCTGGCCAACTGGACGCCGGAAGGCTTTGTCGGCCAGATGTTCAAGACCCTCGGCCAACACCTGCCACCACCACCCGGCGCACTGCCGCCGTCGAACTGGGGCAATGAAGCCTGGTTGCACACGCACTTCGACGACCACGACTTCCAGACCCAGGTCACGCGCCGCACCTTCAACTTCCGCTACCGCTCGGCCGCACACTTCATCGACACCTTCCGTAGTTGGTACGGGCCGGTGCACAAGGCTTTCGCGGTACTGCCGGCGGACGGTGCAGCAGCACTGGAAAAGGACTTCACCGCGTTGCTGAACCGGATGAACCGGGCCGGGGAATCGTCACTGGTAGTGCCGAGCGAGTACTTGGAAGTGGTCATCACCCGGCGTTGACGGTAGGCCAGGCAAAACCAATGTGGGCGCGGCGGTGCGACGATTCGACTTGCTCGCGAAGGCGGTGGTTCAGTCGATATTTATGGTGACTGACACACAGCTTTCGCGAGCAAGCCCGCTCCCACATTTGGTCCGGGGTCAGCCGCAGATTTTTGTGCAGCACACCAATCCCCTGTGGGAGCGGGCTCGCTCGCGAAAGCGGTGGTTCAGTCGATATTGATATTGGCGGACACTCCGTCTTCGCGAGCAGGCTCGCTCCCACATTTGGTCCGGGCCAGCCGCAGATTTTTGTGCAGCACACCAATCCCCTGTGGGAGCGGGCTTGCTCGCGAAAGCGGTGGTTCAGTCGATATTGATGTTGGCTGACACACCGCCTTCGCGAGCAAGCCCGCTCCCACATTTGGTCCGGGTCAGCCGCAGATATTTTTGCAACACACCAACCCCCCTGTGGGAGCGGGCTTGCTCGCGAAAGCGGTGGTTCAGTCGAATTGATGTTGGTTGGCACACCGCCTTCGCGAGCAAGCCCGCTCCCACAGGGACTGGGGAGGCATCAGGGAGGTTTAGATAACCTGCGCGCCCCGCGCTTGCAGCAGTTCACGCAAGACCGAGCGGTGACAATGGGCCTCATCCTCGCAATAACACCCCACCGCCAGCGATGTTTGATGAGACAGCGCCGCCAACAAATCCAATAGTTGGCTGGGCGCCGGGTGATTCATTTCAGTCTTGAATTTGCGCTTGAAAGCGTCCCAGGCCTTGGCATCTTCAGCCGCTTTCGCCTCGGCGACCAGTTCCGGGCTGGGGGACAGCAGCGGCTGCCAGACGTCATAGAAATCACGGCTGGCGAACTCGGCTTTCGGTACGCCTCTAGGCGGGCGGCGTACGGTGCCCAGGCGCAGGCCTTCGTCGGGCCCACGGGGTGAGCCCAGCCGCACGATGTGGATGGGCATGTTCGGTTACTTGTGCCGCGAGCCGTCAAACCATTCCATCGCCGTGCGCCAGATACAGATGCCCAGGAAGTACGCCGACATCAGCAGCCAAAGCCCCATCACCAGCGGGTTGATCACCGGGTGGTTGACCACCAGCGACAAGCTGCACAGCAGCCAGATGGCAGTCACGGCAATGTTGATCGGCATGAACTTGCGCACGCGGAACGGATGCAGGAATTTCATCCGGGTCACGGTCAGCAGGGCCAGGCCGATCACGGTCAGCAGCGTGATCCACGGCGACGGACTAATGATGTACAGGCACAACGCGACGACGTTCCAGGCAGCGGGGAAGCCCTGGAAGTAGTTATCCTTGCTTTTCATGTTGACGTTGCAGAAGCAGAACAGCGACGAGACCAGGATCAGCGACACGGTCAGCAGCAGCGTGTAGTCCGGCAACGGGATGTAGCGGTAGATGAACAGCGCCGGAATGAACACGTAGGTCAGGTAATCGATGACCAGGTCGAGGACCGAGCCGTCGAAACTCGGCAGCACCGATTGCACATTGACCTTGCGCGCCAGTGCACCGTCCAGTCCATCGACGATCAGGGCCACGCCCAGCCACAGCAGGCAATGAGTGGCCTGGTTCTCCAGCAGAGCGAGGGTGGCGAGGAAGGCGGTGACCACGCCTGTGGCGGTAAAACCATGGGCGCCCCATGCTTTGAGCCTGGCGATGTGTAGGGTCGATATCACGGGGGCGTTCTCCAAAAAGTGAAGCAAGCCAGTCAGCACCCTTCTAGTGGGGGCGTCGGCAAACCGGGTCGGGTTGCAGGTATCGACCGGGAAACCGGGGTTAAGGTTCACCATCTATGAATCTTAGCTGCCCCGGAAAAAAATACTTCGGAGAAATTTGCATGGCTGGTGACTTGGGCCCGAGTCTTCAGGCACCCCAAAATCCCTGTGGGAGCGGGCTTGCTCGCGAAGGCGTTCGTCCAGGCAATATTGATGTTGACTGATACACCGCTTTCGCGAGCAAGCCCGCTCCCACAGGGGATGTGCAATGTCAGGAATCGCTCAGCGAGGGAAGAACACTCGCAGCCGATGCTCATCCGGGTCAAGCGCCACAAACGTGCGGCCAAAATCCAGCTCGATGGGCGTTTGCAGGATGCTCAAGCCCAGGTTCGACCATTGGCTGAACAACGCGTCGACCTCTTCGGCGGACTCCACCGGAAACGCCAGCTCCATGCCGCCGCCGGTCATCGCCGCTGCCGGTTCGACGGTGTGTCGCGACCACAGGCCCAGTTTGTAGCCGTCCTCCAGCACGAACAGCGCGAAAGTCGGGGATTCTTCCACGGGTTTCAGGCCCAGCAGGAATTCATAGAAGCGTGCACTGACGGCGGGATTTTCGACGAAAAGCAACATATAGCGTGGCGTGATCATGGGACTGCTCCGTGGTAAGTCGGTGCAGCATAAAAGGAGGCGCTGTCAGTTTCTGTCAGGAGCGTGTCGCGCCTGTTCACGTCGGCCAAACGGTGCTGGCGCAATTGCCGGCGGGGGCTATTGTTGCCTGACTGCGTTGTATCTATTGATGAGGACGTCGTCATGAACACCAGCGATTTGCTCGAACAACTTCTGCGGGCCGGGCAGGGCTCGATGTCGCAACAGGGTGGCGGCGCATCGCCATCCCAGGGAGGCCTGGGCGGTCTCGGCGGATTGCTCGGTGGCCTGTTGGGCGGTGGCGCCGGATCATGCGCGGGCGGTGGCGGGTTGGGTGGTTT
The DNA here is from genome assembly GCF_044762525.1 of Pseudomonas sp. NPDC096950. NCBI lineage: Bacteria > Pseudomonadati > Pseudomonadota > Gammaproteobacteria > Pseudomonadales > Pseudomonadaceae > Pseudomonas > Pseudomonas sp. NPDC096950. The sequence continues at coordinate 85,875 of NZ_JBIWEL010000003.1, forward strand.
GCTCGGTGGTTTGCTGGGCGGCGGCTCGGCACTGGGCGGTTCGACCCAGACTCGATCTTCCGGCGGCACCAACTATGCGGCGCTGGCGTCTCTCGGGATGATGGCATTCCAGGCCTATCAAGCCTGGCAACGCAACCAGGCCTCGGCACCGCAACAGGCACCGCGCACCGTGGATTTGCTGTCCGGCCCGGAAGTCGAAGATCACAGCCACGCCGTGCTGCGCGCGTTGATCGCTGCCGCCAAGGCTGACGGCCGGATCGACGACAACGAAAAACAGATGATCAGCACCGAAATCGGCCGTCACACCGACGACCCGCAACTGCAGCAATGGCTCGACGACGAAGTCGCCCGGCCACTGGACGCCGCCGATGTGGCGCAGTCAGCCACCGACCCGGCCATCGCCGCGGAAATGTATTTGGCCAGCGTGATGGTGGTGGACGATCAGCAAGACGCCGAGCGCAATTACCTGGATGAACTGGCGGCGGCGCTGAAGATCGAGCCGGAGTTGCAAGTGCATCTGGAGCAGCAGGCGAAGGGTGGGGCGGTTTAGCACTGGAATTGATGCACCGTTAGTACGGCCGCCTTCGCGAGCAAGCCCGCTCCCACAGTAGATCTGCGGTGGATGCGGATCTTGCGTACAACCTCAATCCCCTGTGGGAGCGGGCTTGCCCGCGAAGAGGTCGGCACATTCAACATTGATGCTGACTGACACACCGCCTTCGCGAGCAGGCCCGCTCCCACAAGGGATCTGCAGCGGACACAGATTTTGTGTACGACGATCCCCCCTGTGGGAGCGGGTTTGCTCGCGAAGAGGCCGGCACAGCCAATATTTATACTGGCTGACACATCGCCTTCGCGAGCAGGCTCGCTCCCACAAGGGATCTTCAGCGGACACAGATTTGTGCCCGACCGCGATCCCCTGTGGGAGCGAGCCTGCTCGCGAAGAACGATAACGCGGTCTATCTGCCGAGAAAACCATCCCCGCCTGATCATTCAATCCCTTAGAATCGCGCTTCGGTCGCGTAGATGATTCAGGGAAGCAACACATGGCACTCAAGGTATTGGTGATCGGCGGCTACGGGAACTTTGGCAGTATCGTGTGCCGGCATTTGGCGGTGATGCCGGGCATCGATCTGGTGATCTCCGGACGTGACCCGCGCAAGTTGTCAGCTCAGGTCGAGGCGTTGAAAGCCCAATCAGGCAAGACCTGTGAAGGCTGGTGCGGCGATGCCATGGGGGCTGGTTTCAAGTCCGCACTGGACTCGCTGGGCGTTCAATTGGTCATTCACACCGGCGGCCCATTCCAGGGGCAATCCTATGCGGTGGCCGAGGCGTGTATCGACACGGGGGTGAATTACTGCGATCTGGCGGACTGCCGCACTTTCGTCAACGCCATCGCCGTGCTGGATGCCCGGGCCAAAGATGCAGGCGTGGCGGTCCTCAGCGGTTGCAGCTCGGTGCCGACGCTGTCGTCCGCCATCATTGATCAGCACCGCTCGCGGTTTAAGCGCATCGATTCAATCGAACACGGAATTTCCTCTTCAGCGAAGATGCCGGGGCTGTCCACTGTCGCTGGCGTGCTGGTCTATGCCGGCAAGCCCATCAAACAACTGAAAAACGCTCAGGTGCACGAAGTGCCGGGCTGGATGGACCTGACCCTGCGCAAGATGCCGCAGATGGGCACTCGGGTACTGGCTAATGTCGACGTGCCCGACATGGACATCTTCGCCAGTCGCTACGGTGCCCATACCTTGCGATTCAGGGCCGGTTCGGGCCTCAAGCTCGGCGGCGTGGCCAATTATCTGCTGGCCCAGGCGCTGCGCAGGGGGCTGATTCGCGACCACGCCCCCTGGGCCGCCCGGCTGCACCGTTGGGGCACCTGGTTCGAAGGCTTTGGCGATGGCAAAAGTGCGATGTACATCGACGTCCATGGGCTAGGCCTCGATGACAAGCCATTGTCCATGACCGTGCAACTCACTGCGTTCAATGACAAAGGCCCGCAGATCCCGAGCTGCGCCGCCGTCGCCCTGGCGGTGAAAATGCTCCAGGGTTACGTGCCCGAACCCGGTGCCCGGCCTTGCGTTGGTGAAATCAGCGTCGATGAATACATGGCCGCCATCAACGACCCGGAAAACCTGCAGCTGTCCGTGGTTTTTTCTGACGGGCAGGGCTGAACATGCTCTATCTCGGCCTCAAGTACGCCCACATCATTGCCGCGATATTCCTGTTCGGCTTCGGCATGGGCTCCTACCTGTATCTGATCGCTGCCAGCCGCACGGCGAATCCGCTGGTGATCGCCCATGTGGCGCGAATGGTGGTGCGGTTCGACACCTGGATCACCACACCGGCGGGTTTCATTCAAATCCTCACCGGGTATGGATTGGTGAAACTCAGTGGATTGCCATTGACCACGGAATGGGTGCTGACGGCGCTGGCGATCTTCCTCTGTACCGGGGCGCTGTGGCTGCCGGTGCTGGTGCTGCAAAAGCGTTTGCAGGTGCTGGCGCTGAGCGCGGTGGAAACGGGACACGGGCTGGCTGATGAGTACGCTGTTGTTTACCGCAAGTGGTTCTGGATGGGTGTTCTGGGGTTTTTCGGGATGTTTGTGATTGTGCTGATCATGGTCACCCGCATGACGCCGGGGCAGTGGGTGGCGATGTTGGGGTAGTGGGGAGCCAGATCAATTTCCTGTTCTGATACACCGCTTTCGCGAGCAAGCCCGCTCCCACAGGGGATCTTCAGCGGACACAGATTTTGTGTACGACTAAGATCCCCCCTGTGGGAGCGGGCTTGCTCGCGAAGAGGCCGGCACAGTCAATATTGATGCCGGCTGACACACCGCCTTCGCGTCTACAAGCACCCCGGTAGGCGCTGCCGAAGGCTGCGGTCTTTTGATCTTGCTTTTGATCTGTTCGATGTAAAAGCCGCCGAAGATCAAAAGATCGCAGCCTTCGGCAGCTCCTACGGTGGGGGTGTTCTACCGAATAAACGCCTGCAAATCCGCCGTCAATTTGCTGATCGCCGCTTTAAAGTCATTGGTGGTGATCTTCTCGCTCGAGTTCTTCAACTGTTCGCCAAACACCTTGCGCACCACTTTGGCCATGATCTGGTTATTACTGGCATCCACCAGTTCCGCTTCAAGGAACAGCGTAGTGTCCTGGCTGCGATGGCCGGACGCCGCGCTGACCCCGCCGACCACCGCGGCGACGGGCACCACTTCATACCATTGCATGCCTTCGTTCGATGCGGTTACGCCAGTGATCGCGGCGCGCACAACTAGGGTTTTCGAGCCCGCCGGGGCTTTTTTGGCACTCGGCACGACGCGGTATTTCTGGCCAAGCACACCCTTGGCGCTGTTGGTCATGTAGGTCTGCAATTCTTCCAGGGTGCGCTGGTCAACCCGGTCGTTGGGCTTGGGCACCGGATACAGTTCCAGCTTCATGAAGGCCACGGTGTCGTAGGCGTTGGGATTCCACGACGGACTGACCCAGCGCATGGCTTTCTCGCCGCTGGGGGTGGTCACTTCCTGGAGGTTGTTGTAGTTGGGCAGGAACCCCGAGTACTGCTCCCGCTCGGTGACTTTCGAGGTACAACCGCCCAGCAGCAGGCCGGTCAGTGCGGCGCCGATCAACACGTTTCGGGACAGGTTCATGGTGGTGGGTGCTCCGTGGGGGTAGTCGTTATTTTTTTGATAACGGTAGTTCAAAAACGCCGGAGCATAGGGACGGTCATTTACTGACAGGCGGTTTGCCAGGATGGACAGCATGATGGCCATTCAGTAGCATTCCGCGCCTCCCTTTGTGCCAAACACTTCAAGGACGATTCATGTCGGTGTTTCCCTTCAACTTCACTCGCGCCGTCGCCATCGTAACGTTCGTGTCCGCGCTGCTCAGCGGCTGCAGCGTCAACGGCACTTATCCCGACGCCACTGAACCTGATGCAGCCAAACTGCGCTTTGTCGCCAACACAGAAAACGCCACCCTCGATTACTTTGACGGTGCCCACTGTGACGGGTTGACGACAGGCATCCTTAACAATCTGTTCTTGGGCGACACCTCTCGCCGGGCAGGTATGAGCTCTGCACCACCCGCCGATGCCAGGGGTTATCTTGAAATCAAGCTCAAGCCTGAACAGGATGCCTACCTGCGCGTCAACACCCTGAGTACTTTTTCGGTGTGCGGTACAACGTTCAACCTCACCCCTGAGCGTAATGCGGAATACGAACTGACGTTCGACGCCAGACCGGGACAATGCCGCTCACTGTTGCAGCGCATCACGCGAGTTGATGGCAAGGATGTACGCACGCCTGTGCCGATCGAGCGCAAGGGGCTGCCGGCCTGTATAGGCCGCAGTCCATTATTTGTGAAATTGCCGGATCCGTTGCCTGACACGCCCCATCGCGTAACCCTGATCAACCAAATCATCGACGACTCGACGAACCCGGCAATGAAGCCTGACCCGGCCAAGGACAACAGCGATCGCTCGACTCCAGAACAGCTCGACAAATTGCTTGCCGAGCGCCAAGGCAAACTCGGTTTTACCTTGCCGGATGATTATTGGGCACTGTATCGCCAGAACCTGATCGCCTTCGACGATGAAGCGGCCCAAAACAAAGCCCAGACCTTCAAGCGTTACACCGACGAGTATCGCCTGCGCTTGCAACGACTCGACGACCAGCAACTGGAAGCCTGGGCAAAGCCCGAAGACAAATCGGCCAAGCCCGTCAACAAGGCAGCATTTGAGCAATACAAAGCGATGACGCTGTTCTACTTTGAGGCCCAGAAAAATGTGCTGGTAGAGACCATCAACCATCACCTTGACCGGATGGCGCAGATGGATCGGCAGTACAAGGTGTGTGAGCGTTATTCGGAGTGCTGGAAGCGTTGATGCCCAGAGCGGCGAGCCAGGCTCGCCGCTTGAATGACGTTACTTGCCGAGCGTCCCCGCCAGCAACGGCGCCATTTGCTCGTCGGTCAGCGCCGCGTGGACTTCCATGTTCATCAGGTCGTTCCACTCCAGCACCCATTTCTGGATGGCGACCGGGTCACTGGCGTCGGCGATGCCAAAACCGCTGGAGGCGCCGATCGCGTGCCAGCGTCCGAGCATTTTGACGCCGGCGGGCGGGGCGCCTCCGGTCTTGAGGAAACGTTCGATTGCGGCGTTTCGGCTTTGCGGACTGATGGTCCAGCTGACGATGAATAACATCTGCCACCTCCTGTCACGGACTGGCACCTGTTTTCGGATTGCGCACCTGGCTGGCGCCCGGTCCGGGTTCACATTTATGTTTGCCGCGCCGTCCTGGCTTGCTTCAAACCATTGCCCCCACGATCAGGCATAGCAGCGGCGCGCCCCCGGCGTACGACCGCTGATCTTGTTTCGTTGGGTTTGAAGTGAATCGCCGCGCCAGTGATACGGCGGTGAAACACTCAGGCGTCGCGCAACAAGTCGTTGGCGTTGAGCAGCTCGTAGGCGATTTCCGGACGCTTTTCCAAGCTGCGGCGAATGGCAGCCGGAATGGCGGCGCGAGTCTTGCGGCACAGACCGGGCAGTTCCTCGATTTGAATGCCGATACCGCGCATGGTCCGCACTTCGTTGAAACTCGGCAGCAGTTCGACGCGAATGCCCAATTGATCCAACATCCGCACTTTAAGGCGTTCAAGGTCCGCGAGGCTTTGCAGGTTTTCCAGACGATCCAGCAGGCGTTTTTCTTCCTGGCGGGTCAGGAACAGGATGCGCACGTCCGCGCCGGGTGTTTCCAGCAACGGGTCACGCCCGCAGATGCAGGCGCCAGGTGGGCAGGGTGAGCGGATCGGGGCCGAGGTCGTCATGGGCTCAATCATAGAGGCCCATGAACGGTTTTGCCCATAGCGTTCGCGCGCGGCCCAAGGGCAGGCATCCATTCGAGCCTGCCCCTGATATTCACGCGGATAAACGCAGGTGTTTAGTGAGCCGCCGGCCCTTCGTACTGAGCGAGGATGGCGTTGGCCAGCTCTTCGTCGGTGGCGTTGAGGCCTGGGTTGTCCTGGCGGATCTGCTGCAACACCGCCTCCATGTAGACCCCGCGAATTGCGCCGTTACTGGCGACAAATGCAGAAACGTCATCCCTGGCCGGAATCACCATTTTGTGATCTTTGAAGGTGGAATACAGCGAAGCGGAAACCCCTGCCGAGGTCGCGACATCCTTGCCGCTTACGGCCAGGGCTGACCCGATGGGCAGGCACAATATCAGAGAAGTAATGAGTAGCATGCGGCGCATGGCGTCGTCCTCCAACAGCGTAAGGCGAAAAGGAAGTAACACATTACTTAGGAGGTGCGGCGAGGCTCAGGAGTTCAATGCTGTGTGCATAACCCCCCGCAATGGGCGGGTGCGCCGTTGGTCTTAAACCGACGGGCGTGTGGAAATAGGCTTAAATAACCACAGGATGGGGTCGATAACCCTTTAAGAGCCGCCTTTCGCAGCGTCCGCCCGGGGAACTACAAGTGTCCATAAAACTGCGTCTACTTCTCTTGATGGGAACTGGCCTGCTCACTGCGTTGATCATGAGCCTGGTCAGTTATGTGGGAAACACCCAGATGGCCCAGGCCGTGAACGACAGCGAGGTCAGCATGGCGGCGCTGCGTAATCACCTCGAGGCCGACATGATGCACGACGCCCTGCGCGCCGATGTGCTGTCGGCGATGCTGGTCGGGCTGGGCAAAAGCACCAGCAGCAAGGAAGAGGTGCGCAGTTCCATCGAGGAACATGCGGCGCGTTTTCGTGAGGTGGTGGGGGAGAACCTCAAGCTGCCGGTCAACGACACCATCATGGCGGGCCTGAACAAGGTCAAGCCGAGCCTCGACACCTACATCAGCGCCGCCGAACGCATCGTCGGGCTGGCACTGGAAAACCCGGACGCGGCGCAGCAGCAGTTGGGCTCGTTCAACACCGTGTTCACTCAGCTGGAAGGCGATATGTCGTCGCTGAGCGAACTGATCGAAACCAATACCCAACAGGCCAGCCAGGCTACTCAACAAGCCATCAGCCACGCCAATATCGCCCTCGGCAGCGTCCTCGTCGCCAGTCTGCTGTTACTGCTGGCCCAGGGTCGTTGGGTGATCCTGAGCATCCTGGGCCCATTGCGCTCGGCCAGCCGGATCGCCGACAGCATCGCCCACGGCAACCTGAGCGAACCGATCATCGAGCCCACCGGCCATGACGAAGCCAGCACCTTGATCCGCACCCTGGCGACCATGCAACGGGACCTGCGCGGCATGATCGAAGTGGTGCGCAGCAACGCCCATGGCGTCAGTGGCATGAGCCAGCAACTGAGCAACGGCTGCCACGAAGTCGCCGGCAGCAGCCAGCAACAAAGCGTCGCCGCCAGCACCATGGCCGCCGCTGCCAGCGAAATGACCGCCAGCATCGAAGAAATCACCCGCCACGCCGATCGCGCGCTGAACATGGCCAGCCAGGCCGAAGAGTTGGCCAAGGATGGCGGCAAAGTGATTCATCAGGTGGTCAGCGACATGGACGGCATCGCTCGTTCGGCGCAGCAGTCGGCCCAGGTGATTCGCACACTGGACAAGGAATCCGAGGGGATTTTCAGCATCATTCAGGTGATCAAGGGCATCGCCGACCAGACCAACCTGCTGGCGCTCAATGCGGCAATCGAGGCCGCGCGTGCCGGTGAGCAGGGCCGTGGATTTGCCGTGGTCGCCGATGAAGTGCGTAGCCTGGCGGGCCGCACCAGCGCCTCGACCCAGGAAATCGCCGCGATGGTCGCGCGCATCCAGCAAAGCACCCGTGAGGCCGTCACCAGCATGGAGGCCGGCGTGGCCCAGGTCGACAAAGGCATGGCCGTGACCGCCGACGTCGAGCGCGCCATTCGTGAAATTCTCGAAGCCACGTTGAACACCACGCAATTGGTCAACGACATCAGCCGCACCATCGGCGAACAGAGCCTGGCCAGCAACGAAATCGCCCATCAGGTGGAAATGATTGCCGGCATGTCCGAGGACAACAGCAAAGTGATCGGACGCACGGCGTCGACCACGGATGAGTTGTCGACGCTGGCGGGCCAGCTGTCGCAGTCGGTGGATCGCTTCCGGCTCTAAGAACATTCCTTGTGGGCCATTGGACTTAAGTGCTGTAGGGTCCGGTCGCCCCCAAGGAGAGTTGTAATGATTGATCTGGCCACCTGGAACCTGACGATCCCTGTCGGGACGCCTGCCAAAGTCATCGATACGCCGCGATTGGTGGATGGCTATTCCGATTCGTATTTTCGCTCCGGCGATAACCTATTTTTCTGGGCGCCGGTTACCGGGTCCAGCACCTCAAAGTCCGAATTCCCCCGCAGCGAATTGCGCGAAACCCTGAGTGACGGGACGCTGCGCAACTGGACTTATCCCGAAGCCGATCACCGACTCAAAGCCGTGTTGAAGGTCAATCAAGTGCCTTCGACGGGCAGGATCGTGATTGGGCAAATCCATATCTACCAAGCCAAAGGCCCGCTGCTGAAAGTTGAATACCAGTACGACGAACTCAGCAAGAAGGGCAATGTAATTGCCAACTATCGACTGAAACCGGGCAGTGAAGACATCACCGTCGTGATTGCCAGGGACATTGCGTTGGGCAAGCCTTTTTCTTACGAAGTTCGCTTCAGTTCTGCCGGGTATTTGAATGTCAGTTCCCAGGGGTATAGCTGGGGCAAGCAAATCAGTTCGAGCTGGAAGAACAAGCAGTTGTATTTCAAGGCCGGGGTGTATGCGCTGGACAATGCAGGATACAAAAATGAAGGGGGGCAGGTGACGTTCAGTCAGTTGGATGTGGCGCATACCCGGCCCTGACTGAAGATTGAGGTGCCTGTGCGGGCCTCTTCGCGAGCAGGCTCGCTCCCACATTGGATCTCCAGTGTCCTCAAATCCCCTGTGGGAGCGAGCCTGCTCGCGAAGGCGTCAGACCAGACACCCAAGCTCTAAAGTCTATTCAACCGATTTTTCATATTTAGCCCTTGCCGCCCGAAAACCCCCAGCGTTGTCCATCACCCAATTCCACAACGGAATCATGTTCTCCAACAACCCGGTGCCCAGCTCAGAGAGTTGATACTCCACCCGTGGCGGCACTTCCTGGTAGTCGTGGCGCAAGACCAAACCATCGCGTTCCAGCGTGCGCAACGTGCGGGTCAACATGCGCTGAGTCACGCCTTCCATGCGCCGTCCGATCTCGGCATGCCGCAGCGGACCGGCCACGCCCAACGCATAAACAATGCCCAGGGACCAGCGATTGCCGGCGTGTGTCAGCACCTCGCGCTTGAGCCCGTCGTCGTCCGCACTCAGCGCTTCGCAAGCCACTTGCGAGTGTTTGATGATGTCTGAAATGTCCACTCGGTTCTCCGGTATCACCCGTGTGCCTACTTATGCGCGGCGTCGAAGGGTGCCAGCATGATTGCTGAAATTCAGTCATCTGGCGAACAGGAGCCACACGATGAGCAACCACCCAAACAGCGGTTCGCGAAATATTCTGGTGCTTGGCGCCGGGGAATTGGGCATGGCCGTGATGCGGGAATTATCCGAACAGGCGTCGGGCGCGAAGGTCACTGTGCTGTTGCGCGCTTCGGCCATCGACACACAAGACCCGAGTCGCCTCGCGCAATTGTCCGAGCTGCAAACACTCGGCATCCAGACCCTGGCTGGCGATATCGCGAAAGGCACGGTCAGCGAACTGGCGGCGCTGTTTGCAGACTTCGACACGGTGATCAGTTGCGTCGGATTTGCTGCGGGGCCGGGCACTCAGACCAAACTGACCCAAGCGGCGATCGAGTCTGGCGTTGCCCGTTACTTCCCATGGCAATTCGGCGTGGACTACGACGTGATTGGCTTCGGCAGCGCGCAGGATACGTTTGACGAGCAACTGCACGTGCGCAATCTGCTGCGCGCTCAACAGCGAATCGAATGGGTGATCGTGTCCACCGGCATGTTCACCAGTTTCCTGTTCGAACCGTCCTTCGGCGTGGTCGATCTGGCCAACAGTACGGTCCATGCGCTCGGGGACTGGCATACACAATTGACGAATACTACACCTGAAGACATCGGCCTGCTCACGGCCAAAATTGTGTTCAAGCAGCCACGCTTTGCGAACCGGATTATGTACGTGGCCGGCGACACCATCACCTACGGGCAACTGGCTGACGTGGTGGAATCCGCACTCGCGCGCAAGATCACGCGGGTGCAGTGGAGTGTGCCGATGCTCAGGGCTGAACTGGCAAAGCGGCCGGATGATCAGTTGAGCAAGTATCGCTTGGTGTTTGCCGAGGGCAGGGGCGTGGCGTGGGATAAGGCGGGGACGTTCAATGCTCAAGAGAAGATTGACGTGGTGACGCTGGAGCAGTGGGTTGCGGGGCATTTGGGCAACTGAGGATTTGCAGTGTCTTGGCTGGCCTCTTCGCGAGCAAGCCCGCTCCCACAGGAGGAATGCATTCCAAATGTGGGAGCGGGCTTGCTCGCGAAAGCAACAGATCAGACAACCACTATCCCAACCATCAGATACGGAAAGCCTGACGCCCAATCAACAACCACTTCCCACCCTGTTTCTGCCAAATCTGAAAGTTCTCGATCTCGGTCGGCACCACTTCCGTGCCATTGAGCGCCAGCGCCGAGAAGTGGTTGCGCACCAGCGCCGTGTCGCCCAGCAGGGTGATGGTCTGCTTCTGCATTTCCAGGGTCTTGAATGCGCTTTTGCCGGTTTCGATATCGGCAATAAATTCTTTCTTGTCCTGGACCTTGCCGCTGGAATGCCCGTAGCTCAGCTTGGCGGCCGTCAGCTTTTGCAGCTCGGGAATGTCCTTGTGCAGCATGGCTTGGGTCAGGTGGTCGACGGCTTGTGCCACGTCTTTCTCGGCGGTCGTCGGGGCGGCGGCTACGTAGCCACTGAACAGGCACAGAAAACCGATCACTAATTTGGCTTTTTGCATGGGTGTTTCCTTGTTGTTGTGGGTGGGCGAGACTGGCTTAATTTGTCAGTCGTCGTACAACTTAGCAGATATTTTGCGGATAAGGCAGATCGCGTTTCGGGTGTTTATCGCCATTTGTCGGGAGCGGGGAACGGGCCTCTAGCTCAACACTTCCAAGGGAAAACGACCCAAGGAAGCCAGACCATGAATGACGATCCGAAGCAGGAAGCCTTGGCCGCCTGGTACAAGCTGCTACGACAACCCGGCATCCGCATGGACAGCGAGGAGCACTACGACGAACTGTTGAAGGCTGCCGATGACATGGAGCGCGCCGGCTTTATCAATGCCTCGGAGTGGCGCGTGCTGGTACGCGAGGCGGGTGTGGCGTTCGCGCAATCAATTCAAGGCATCGGTGGTGGAACCTAGGAGGGGCGCGCCATGAGCAAATCAATCAGCGCTCGCGACTTGGGCATCGACCTGAAGAAAGGGGATGAAGGCGCTTTGTTCAATTGGTTCGTCGCCAGTTTCCTGATGGGCAAGCGTATCCAGGCCGATATCGCTGCCCAGGCGTATCGCGTGATTGTTGAGAAACACACGCGGGACACGGCACGCAAGTTGGCGGGTTGTACCCATAGAGAATTGGTGGCGATGCTCGGCGAAGCCCATTACGTGCGTTACGACGAAACCACGGCCGAGCGTTTGCGCCACTTGGGCAAAAAACTCAGCGACGAATACGCCGGCAAAATCGGCCATATTCACAGTGTCAGTGAAGACCGCCAGGCCTTCGAAAAACGCCTCGGCGAGTTTGAAGGCGTCGGGCCGAAAACCATCGAAATCTTTATGCGTGATGCTGCGGCGGTGCTCTATTGAAACCGCTCTACATCGGCTGTGCGGGCTGGAGTTTGCCTCGGGAATACGGGGCGATGTTTCCCGACACAGGCACGCACTTGCAGCGCTATGCGACGCAACTGACGGCCGTCGAAATCAACAGCTCGTTCTATCGCCCGCATCAGCCCCGGACCTATCTTCGCTGGGCGCAATCCGTACCGGCGGCGTTTCGGTTTTCGGTGAAGCTGCCGAAGATCATCACCCATGTTCAGCGCTTGCAGAACTGCGAAGGGCTGCTCGACGAGTTCCTTTCTCAATGCCTGCAATTGGGGGACAAGTTGGGCTGTTTGTTGATCCAGTTACCGCCCTCGCTGGCCTATGACGCCTTGGTGGCCGCGGAGTTTTTCCGCGTCTTGCGCCAACGTTATTTCGGTTCAGCGGTGCTTGAACCTCGCCACGAAACCTGGCGCGCAGCCAGCGGGTTGCTGATCGAACACCGGATCGGGCGGGTTGCGGCGGATCCATCGCCGATTACTGGCGGCACTACCCCGGGTGGATGGTCCGGTGTGCGCTATTGGCGGCTGCATGGATCGCCACGGATTTATTACAGCGATTACGACTTGGAGCGATTGCAGGAGCTGGCGACGAAGGTACAACTGTCGGCGCAGGCGGGGGCCGAGACGTGGTGCATTTTTGATAACACTGCGAGCGGGTTTGCGTTGGGGAATGCGTTGAGTTTGCGGGGGCTTTCAGGGGCTTGAGTTTGGTGGTGTCTGTACCGGCCTCTTCGCGAGCAAGCCCGCTCCCACAGTTGATCGCATTCCAATGTGGGAGCGGGCTTGCTCGCGAAGGCGTCCGACTAGCCACCCGAAATCTCAGAGCAATCCACCCTAAATCTGCTGTGCATATAAATCCCCCTGTGGGAGCGAGCCTGCTCGCGAAGAGGCCCATCCAGACACCGCAAATCCAACAGCCCTCAGCCCCAAACCCGGACCACCAAGTCGCGAACAGACGCGCGGGTTTGCCGTGTCGTGATATTCTTCGCCCCAACTTGCTTTGACCTATTCAGTTCGCACGTCCCCGAGACGCGCAAACAGGATCAATGTCGCTCAAGTAGCTGAAGCCAATAATGATAAAAAGTCAGTTCAGTAGGGACATATAAACTGAGGTCGATGGAACACGTCGGCCTTGTGTGCCCACCCTCCAATCCTGATGTGCGGGAACCCGCGACATGCTGCCTGCGTGCCGTGAACCAGGGGCCCTGGCGTTGGGATGGAAGGGCGGATGGCGTTTTATCATAGGTGCTACAGATGCTTAAAAAACTTAACACGGCCCTGCTGGGGCTGGCTTTGTCGATGGGGATCACGTCCGTTCACGCGGAAGAGGCAAAGAAAGTCGATGTGCTGCTCATTGGCGGCGGCATCATGAGCGCGACCCTGGGTGTGTGGCTCAATGAGTTGCAACCGGACTGGTCCATGGAAATGGTCGAGCGCCTAGACGGCGTCGCCCTGGAAAGCTCCAACGGCTGGAACAACGCCGGTACCGGTCACTCCGCACTCGCCGAGCTGAACTACACCCCGGAAGACGAGAACGGCAAAGTGTCGATCCCGAAAGCCGTTGAAATCAACGAAGCTTTCCAGATCTCCCGCCAGTTCTGGTCGTGGCAGGTTCAGCAAGGCGTCCTGAAGAACCCGCGTTCGTTCATCAACTCCACACCGCACATGAGCTTCGTGTGGGGCGATGACAACATCAAGTTCCTGAAAAAACGTTACGAAGCCCTGCAAGCGAGCCCGCTGTTCGCCGGCATGCAGTACTCCGAAGACCCGGCTGTGATCAAGAAGTGGGTTCCGCTGATGATGGAAGGGCGCGACCCGAACCAGAAAATCGCGGCCACCTGGACCCCGATCGGCACCGACGTCAACTTTGGCGAAATCACCCGCCAGTTCGTTGCGCACCTGCAAGCCACACCGAAGTTCGACTTGAAACTGTCTAGCGAAGTGCAAGACATCACAAAGAACGACGACGGCACCTGGCGCGTCAGCTACAAGAACCTGAAAGACGGCACCAAAACCGAAACCGACGCCAAGTTCGTGTTCATCGGCGCGGGCGGCGGTGCACTGCACCTGCTGCAGAAGTCCGGCATTCCTGAAGCCAAGGAATACGCAGGCTTCCCGGTTGGCGGCTCGTTCCTCGTGACCGAAAACCCGACCATCGCCGAACAACACCTGGCCAAGGCCTACGGCAAAGCCTCCGTTGGCGCACCGCCAATGTCGGTTCCGCACCTGGACACCCGTGTCCTGGACGGCAAGCGCGTCATCCTGTTTGGCCCATTCGCGACCTTCAGCACCAAGTTCCTGAAAGAAGGCTCGTACCTGGACCTGCTGACCAGCACCACCACCCACAACATCTGGCCGATGACCAAAGTCGGCATCAAGGAATACCCACTGGTTGAGTACCTTGCCGGCCAACTCATGCTGTCCGACGAAGACCGCCTGAACGCCCTGAAAGAATACTTCCCGAACGCCAAAGCCGAAGACTGGCGCCTGTGGCAAGCCGGCCAACGCGTGCAAATCATCAAGCGTGATGAAGCTGCCGGTGGCGTGCTGAAGTTGGGTACCGAGATTGTTGCCTCGGCGGACGGCACCATTGCCGGCCTGCTGGGCGCATCGCCGGGTGCATCGACTGCGGCACCGATCATGCTGACCGTGCTGCAGAAAGTGTTCAAGGATCAGGTTGCTTCGCCAGCCTGGCAGGAGAAGTTGCATCAGATCGTGCCGAGCTATGGCACTCAACTGAACAACGACCCGGCCAAAGTGGCTGAGGAGTGGGCTTACACTGCAAAAGTGTTGCAACTGACTCCGCCACCGGCGATCCCGCAGTTGACGGCTCCGGCTGCTGCTCCGGCGCCTGCTGATGCTGGCAAGGCTCCGAAGGCTAATGCTGCAAGTGATATGGCTCTGTAACTAAAAGCCTTATCGGAAAAAGCCCACTGAACCGGTGACGGTTAAGCGGGCTTTTTTATGGATAAAAAGTTTTCACATTTAGAGCTGTATGTCCAATTCTGTAATCAAGAAGTAGCGCTTGCTTTTTTTATACTTAATTAAATCTGATCTGGCTTGATTTGAACTGGTTGCAGGTGTTTAAGTGAAAACAAGTTTAAAGCGGCAATGGCTTCAGTGACTTTTATGCACATTACCAAATATTCTTTATAGGTTATGCTGATGGGCGTGCCATTGTTTTGATTGAAACTGATTTTTGCTTTTTTTGGATTGTACTTCATATGACTATGGAAAGAAGCATTTCTCAAGTGGTTGTCATAGCAAGAGGATATTTTATTTAAGTTGATGTTATCTTTTATGCAGCGGAGCTTATCCCCGTTTCCATTGCTAATGAATTTACCTAGGGAGTCTATTTTTTCAAATCTGTGCGGATCTCCCCTTTCTATTGCGTTGTTTAATCCTGCGGGAATAAATAACATTTTGGCTAAGGTTTCATAGGCGGAGCTATAGTATTTTTTTGTTCTGTTGAAGTCGGTTGAAGTTGGCTTCACACTGTCTGATATTTCAATTCCCTTGTTTAGGTAAGTAAAGACTTGTGAAAACTCACTGAATAGTCCTATGAATTCTTCGATGGATTCAAGGTTGTCGATGCTTTGAGTTGTATTGAAATCAATTAAGGTGGATATATCGCCAGCTTTATTTTTCTCTTCGGTGATAGCGTTTAATAGCTCTAGCCCATACGAGCCTAGTAGGTGGTTTAATAGCTTCTCGAAGTAATAATTGTAGGTTTCGCCTGTTTTCTCATCAAAGTTTGTTTTGTTTTTTTCAATGTAGCTGTTTGCAAGTTCGTTCTTGTTTTTGCTAAGTAGTGAGCAGATTTTTAAGTAAAAACGCATCGCTTCACTGTTGTAGTTTTCATAGTTGGCACGATGCTCGATAATCCCCTCATTCTGTTCTTTTCTCAGTAGGGCGTCCATTCTCTGCATTTCCAAGCAGTTTGACATGACCGCTGTAAATATATCCCCTGCCTGGACAATCTTATGGCTGGTGCCAAAGTCAGGATTCAGGTGGACCTGAATGGCTTCGGAATAATCGAAATTATCCGCCCGGCAGTTACGGATATATCTATATTGACCGCGGGAAAAAAGACTCTCTAATCCGAATTCAATTTCCTCTTCGCACTCGGTACAAGGGAATATGTGGTTTTGTTTATCCTCTCTCCCTACAGTTACCTTTAACAGATGCTTGGTGTCGCAGGTGTTGCAAGCTATTTTCGGGGTGATTACCATGCGTCTCTCCAAAGAAAAAATGAAAATTGTTTATGCTGAAAATTTAGTTGGAAATAGATTGATCTAAATGGAGTTCAATAGATGCTAAAAAATAAACTTGGTCGTTTTATTGCCAGGTATTTAGAGTTTTTTCATTTGGTAGGACACCATGCCAGGATATGGGCCTTGGTAAACTCTCAAAAAATCGTTAAACCTTTCGAGCAACTTCACAAGCAACTGCATCGAGCGGGCTGTAGGGTCTATGTAAACTATCTCGTCACCAGCAATATAGTTATAGAAACTTACCGGCTGGCTTCTCGCAATTGAGATTCCGTCCATGCCGGCCAATATCTCGGCACGCCTGACAATCTCGGTTTTCCAAGCCTGAAAATCCGGTAAGAACGTCCAGTGCGGATGCTCGGCATTCCAACGCCTTGAATTTTTGCAACCTGCTTCGCGAATAGCGAATACAATTGGTGCTGGGATGGATTTGGGCGGCGTGAGTTGATCCTTATAAACCGAGTAGAAAGAAATATCGTGCATGAACTCCCCGAGAGGGAAAAGCTGCTTAATAAAATCTTTAGCTTTTTCATACTCGTGCTTCATATCCACGCCGATCGGAGCGAGCGAGCGCCGGCGGCTGCTCTCGTTGTGAGCATATTCAGCAGCTTCCTTCCACAGAAGTAAATCTTCACCGCGGAACAGCTCAGGGCTCTGATCTACCATTCGGTGACAAACTCGGCAAAGCCAGATTCCATTCCCATAACTATTAGGGTCTAAGTTTTGCGGTAAATCGTCATATCTTGCGGACCCTGCTCGGTTTTCCGTTCCACCGCGCAACCCATAGATATGAGCTGCTTCACCGGTGAATTGCTGTTTGCCCTGCGAATGATTGTAGGTATTCGTTTGTGCATTACAAAATGGTGCAGAGCAGTGAAAGCCTACTGCTTCTCGAAGTCGTTGTTTGATATTTGAGCCAAATCCACTTTCGTCTGCCATAAAATTCCTTGTTCGCTCCATTAGCCTTAGGTGATGGGCTGTATTATTTGCTTGTAGGAAAAAATCCGAAGACTGGGTTACGATTTTCCTAAGGCACATCGTAAGTAGAGAGCATGTTTGTCTGTCGCGTGCAGTAAAAATAAATGCATCCCCGTTTTGTGAACATGTCAGCAGAGATAAATTACTTTTTCACATCTTCTATGGATGGAATAGGTTCACCAAAATACTCGTTAGTCAAATCCTCTCGTGACGCGTGTATACCAATAAACTGTGCGTCTGGCTTTGAACCCGGTGGAAGGAAGCAGATTAGCGCGCCTCCATTCATTTTTTTCTCGTAGAGTTCAAGGGTGATCAAGAAGGCTCGTAGTGCGAAACGAGGGAGGCCCCGAACGGCCCATCGTGTGGGATCAAGTCCTGCGTCACGGAATAGTCGTTCTGCATGATATTTTGAGTATGTTAGCGGTATTAGATCTTTACCTGAAATAGGGTCTTTATTAGCATAATGCGAGCCAGTTACTTTACCGTTCCGAATCTCCATGATGATCCAAAAAGGCTCTCCTATATAATCATCGCCAGGAAGCGCAACAGTCTTTAGTCGCTCTGCCAACAAGTTGTTGAAAGACGGGAGGTCATCAAAAACCAACGGTAAAATTTCATGAAATTTGGCGTATTTATCTGCGCCACTCTGATATCCATTTCTGGAAACTATCACCCCGGTAATATTTCCGATGTCACGTAGTTTTGATTCGAATTCTAGAACTTGGCCCTTCGAGATACCACCCGCCCAGTCTTTGCATTCGATGGCTACACGGTGTCTAACACCTGCTCGTGCAAATTCATAGTAAACGTCGACTTCATGTTGAAGTCCAGATTTTCCGACTATAAATACAGAGTTACCTACAGTCACCCCTTCGTCACGCATGTTTAGTAGAAATGAGTAGATGCGCTGTACATCTTTTTCTAATGATTTACCTGGTTTCATGTGTGGTTACCAACATGTGTTTGTATTTTTAATTTTCGATAAAACTAGCCTGAAGCAGTTTCGTCTAGATAATGGTATGTGCGTGTAAGTTTTATTTTTCAATTCAAGACAACGATATTCGTCGACTCTCATTTCTTCTTCGGCTGCCAATATTGCTCCTTGGAGGAATTCCTTACTTCCAAACCCAGTGATAAACCCGCTTCACCAACTCCAGATAATTCCACGCCAACGTCGCCCCAATCGCAACCCCGGCCAGCCCAATCTTGAAAACCGATTGCTGCCAGTCATACGACCGATCAAACACCAAATGTGCCAGCCAGTAACCGTCGTAGTGGTAATAGGTTTTGTAGGTCACCAGAAAGGCAAAAACACACAACATCACCGACAAACAAAACACCACGAATCCCAACTTGTTCAGCGGTGTTTCAAGCTTCTTCAACATCATGCGTACGGCTTCCTATAAAAAACGATTAAGCACAGCGCACTCATCACGCCTTTTCTTTTTTCAAATTCTGCGCGACTTCGCCGGTCACGCCAGCCGTGATCACACCCGCGCCCGGCAGTATGTTCGTCACCGTGCTGGTCCCCGTGATAGGAACATTGCGGATATAGGCATCGACTGGCACACCACCGCGCATATGCGCCGAGACCATTTGTGGGGTGAGGACGGTGCGGGTGATGGTGGAGCTGACGGTTCGGAACAGGTTTCCCAGGGCCGATACGATGGAGATGATGGTGAGGGCGGCGAAGGGGATGGAGAGCCACATGACGCTCATTTTGAACAGCGCATGTTCTGTGGATAGGCCGTTAAGGCTGCGGCAGTAGAGAATCGAGGCGATCAGATAGACGCCAGCGATTATAACGATGGCCATCGGGTCGCGTATGTCGAAGGCCAGTCGTGCGCAGAGCAGCCCGTAGATCACCACGCTGGCGAGCACGTCGGGCATCAAGCTTTTCAGGCCTTCCAGGGCTTTGGAGATGTTGTAGATGACGAAGCCGATGACGACGATCCAGCCAAGCACGGGTATGAAACCGATGATCAGGACGACGACCGAGAGCAGCAGGCCTTTGATGATGCCGTGGTGCAGGTTGTTTCTGATCAGGTAGAAGACGAAGTAGCCGAAGGAAAACAACGCGATCAGGGCGAGGGATGCCAACACCGCTTCAGGCTGGAGGAAAAAGCTCATGCCGCCTACGGCAATCATGAAGGCGAGGCAGAGGTAACCACTTTTGTTCATGGGTGTTCGTCCGTGATCTGGGAGCAGGGCGTTCTTGCGTTTGGACGTGCATGCTACTAATTAGCCATTACTTTTGTCGAGCCACGGTTGCTGACCCAGTTCAGCGGGATCAGGCAAGAATTCAGCAGAATGCGGCCATCGCTCACACCCGCCCACGCCGTACTCTATTCGCACCACGGCGCAATCCAGCCGCCAAGTCTCCTCGACGGTCGACTGTCCATCGACCGCCCCTGTCATCCACTTGAACGATTCAGCAACTACGCTACTCCTCTTGTATTCAACATCTGACTCAAAAAGGCGATCGCAATGACCAAGACTTACAGCTATGCCGCGCAAGGCTCCAAGGACTCGCTCAAGCCTTTCACCTTCGAACGTCGCGCCCCGGGCGCTGATGATGTGCAGATTGATATCCTCTATTGCGGCGTGTGCCATTCCGACTTGCACACGGTAAAAAACGAGTGGCACAACACCTTGTATCCGTCGGTGCCGGGCCATGAAATTGTCGGTCGGGTGACCGCTGTTGGCGCGAATGTCAGCAAGTTTAAAGTCGGTGATCTGGCTGGTGTTGGTTGCATGGTCGACAGTTGCCAGCACTGCGCATCGTGCGCGGAAGGCGACGAGCAGTATTGTGAGAATGGCTTCACCGGTACTTACAACGGTCCAGTGTTTGGTGGTGAAAACACGTTCGGCGGTTACTCGGACAATATCGTGGTGAAGGAGAAGTTCGTTCTGCACATCTCCCACGGTGACGCCAATCTGGCCGCTGTAGCGCCGTTGTTGTGTGCCGGCATCACCACGTATTCGCCGTTGCACCACTGGAAGGTCGGTCCTGGCAAAAAAGTCGGCGTGGTCGGTCTCGGTGGCCTGGGGCATATGGCGGTGAAGATTGCCCATGCCATGGGCGCGCATGTGGTGTTGTTCACCACGTCGCCGAACAAGCGTGAAGATGGTCTGCGCCTGGGCGCCGATGAAGTGGTGGTGTCGAAGAATCCGGACGAGATGGCCAAGTTTGCCAACACCCTGGACTTCATCCTCAACACCGTCGCCGCACCGCATGATCTGGACGCGTTCCTCGGGCTGCTCAAACGCGATGGCACGATGACGCTGGTCGGCGCGCCGGACAGTCCGCATCCGTCGCCATCGGTGTTTAACCTGATCTTCAAGCGCCGCAGTCTGGCCGGTTCGTTGATTGGCGGGATTCAGGAAACCCAGGAAATGCTGGATTTCTGCGCCAAGCACGGGATTGTTTCGGATATCGAGATGATCAACATTCAGGACATCAACGAAGCCTATGACCGGATGTTGAAGGGCGATGTGAAGTATCGGTTTGTGATTGATATGAGCAGCCTCAAGAAAGAAGCGAATGCTGCCTGATTGAGGGTTAATCAACCCTGCTTGAAGTAAGAGAAAAACCCGCTGGAGCCATCAAGGCCCAGCGGGTTTTTTTGTGGATTTTGTGAATGGATGGTGGCGCGTGGCTACTGTAGTATCGCCCGGCGCTGGGCCTGTCGACGATGAAATGGTGTTGCATGGGCAAATGGAGCTACTTAATGGCTGACAAGGATATGGAATGAGTTTGCCAATTGATTTTTCTGCTGAGCAATACCTTGTTTTACACCCTGACGTGCGATTGGCCGGCATTGATGCTGCCGTTCATTATGTGAACTGGGGCCAGGGAGAAGGGCGTCCTTACAAACCCAGTCCTGATCCTCTTCTTTCCAAAGTCAGGGGTGAGTTCCATTTCGATGGATTGAGGACCGTACACAATCACGACTTCATGAGCGACCCACGTTACATCGCAGCTTATGACCGTGGCATTCAGGCTTCCGGCACTGACTATCAATGGTATTGGCGTGTTCACATGGGGCTGTGGGCGGCACGTACCGCCGCGAATCGCCCAGGTGATTTTGTCGAGTGTGGCGTCAATTACGGGTTTTTAAGTTCAGCGATCATGGCGGATCTGGACTGGGACTACACCGGCAAAACGTTTTATCTGCTGGACACTTACTCCGGTATCGACGATCGGTTTTTGTCCGCCGAAGAGAAAACGGGCGGTGTTTCGGGCAAAAGCCAGAAGTGGGTCGGCGACGGCACTTACACGTCGAATATTGATGCCGTGAAAGCCAACTTCTCGGAATGGTCGAATGTGAGGATCATTCAGGGTTCAATCCCTGAAACGCTGACCCAGATCGACTCGACCCAGATTGCTTATTTGCACATCGATATGAATTGCATGTTGCCTGAAGTCGCTGCCCTGGAGTTTTTATGGGATCGCCTGGTGCCAGGCGCGATCGTTTTGCTGGATGACTACGCGTTCTTTGGCTATCAACCGCAAAAGGACGGGATGGACGAGTGGGCTGCCAACAGGAACATTGCGATCGCCAGTCTGCCAACGGGGCAGGGGCTTTTGATCAAGCCATGACGGCATGACCGTTGCGCTATGGAAACCCTCTAGCGCGACGGGATCTCACCCCTCCCGCCGAACAAAAGATTCTCCCTATCACGCCCTAACACTGCGCCTATTAGCAGTCCCCTCCAGACGGTCTAGTCTTACCGTTGCGCTGGCGCAAGCTGGCCGCTTAATACCTGATGAAAGAG
The DNA here is from genome assembly GCF_044762525.1 of Pseudomonas sp. NPDC096950. Lineage (NCBI taxonomy): Bacteria > Pseudomonadati > Pseudomonadota > Gammaproteobacteria > Pseudomonadales > Pseudomonadaceae > Pseudomonas > Pseudomonas sp. NPDC096950. The sequence continues at coordinate 107,715 of NZ_JBIWEL010000003.1, forward strand.
ATAAGAAAGAGTCACAGGCTTGCCGTGGGCCCGCGTGCTGGCGAATCGATCGCCGATTTCTGGAATTCCCGTGTGGCCACATTGGGCAGTTGATGGAACTGCCTGGCCCAGCAGCCTATGTCCTTGATTTCACTCATTGCTATTGCAGGCCCGTCGGGCCGGGTAGCTGGATGAACACGACCAAAGGTAGCTCTTACATGGCAACTGAATCGAAATGCCCGTTCAATCACGCCGCTGGCGGTGGCACGACGAACCGCGACTGGTGGCCGAATCAACTGAACCTGAAGATCCTGCACCAGCACTCGTCCCTGTCCGATCCCCTGGACGAGGGCTTTGACTATGCCGAAGCGTTCAAAAAACTGGATTTTGCGGCAGTCAAAGCGGATTTGAATGCGCTGATGACCGATTCGCAAGACTGGTGGCCGGCGGACTTCGGTCATTACGGGCCGTTCTTTATCCGCATGGCCTGGCACGCGGCCGGTACGTATCGCACCGGTGACGGCCGTGGCGGCGCGGGTTCCGGCCAGCAGCGGTTTGCGCCGCTCAACAGTTGGCCGGACAACGTCAGCCTCGATAAGGCGCGGCGGCTGCTGTGGCCGATCAAGCAGAAGTATGGCCAGAACATTTCCTGGGCTGACCTGATTGTCCTCACCGGCAACGTGGCGCTGGAGTCCATGGGCTTCAAGACTTTTGGTTTCTCTGGCGGACGTCCCGATGTGTGGGAGCCGGACGAGGACGTGTACTGGGGTTCCGAGACCAAGTGGCTCGGCGGCGACACCCGCTACGACAAGGCAAATCCCCCCGTGGAAGCGCCGGGTGACGGTCCTCTGGTAGCCGAGCCGGGGAAAAACGAGGAGAGCCGTACCGACCACGGTCGCAACCTTGAGAACCCGCTGGCCGCCGTGCAAATGGGCCTGATCTACGTCAACCCCGAAGGCCCGGAAGGCGAGCCAGACCCGGTCAAGTCCGCCCTGGACATCCGCGAAACCTTCGGCCGCATGGCCATGAATGACGAAGAAACCGTGGCGCTGATTGCTGGCGGCCACGCCTTCGGTAAAACCCACGGCGCCGGGCCTGCCGACAACGTGGGCGCGGAACCGGAAGCGGCGGGCCTCGAACAGCAAGGCTTTGGCTGGAAGAACAGTTTCGGCACCGGTAAAGGCCCCGACACCATCACCAGCGGGCTGGAAGTGACCTGGACCACCACGCCGACGAAGTGGAGCAACAACTACCTGGAAAACCTGTTCGGCTTCGAGTGGGAACTGACCAAAAGTCCGGCAGGCGCGCATCAGTGGACGCCGAAAAACGGCGCGGGCGCCGGGATCATTCCGGACGCTTTCGATCCGTCGAAACGGCGTAACCCGACCATGCTGACCTCGGACCTTGCCCTGCGCTTCGACCCGATCTACGAGCCGATTTCCCGGCGCTTCCTGGCCAATCCCGACCAACTCGCCGACGCATTCGCCCGCGCCTGGTTCAAGCTGATTCACCGCGACATGGGGCCGCTCTCGCGCTACCTCGGCCCGGAAATGCCGGCCGAAGAATTGCTGTGGCAGGATCCGATTCCGGACCTCGACCACGAGGTGGTCAACGACAGCGACATCGCTGCACTGAAGAGCAAAGTGCTGGCCTCGGGGCTAAGCGTTTCGCAACTGGTTTCCACTGCGTGGGCGGCGGCGTCCACTTTCCGTGGCTCGGACAAACGCGGCGGCGCCAACGGTGGACGCCTGCGTCTTGAGCCACAGAAATCCTGGCAAGCCAACCAGCCCGATCAACTGGCCAACGTGCTGGGGAAACTCGAAAGCATCCAGCGCGAGTTCAGCAACGGTGGCAAGAAAATCTCCCTGGCCGACCTGATCGTGCTGGCGGGCAGCGCAGGCGTTGAACAAGCGGCGAAAAATGCAGGGCACAACGTGACAGTGCCGTTTACACCGGGGCGGATGGACGCGTCGCAAGAGCAAACTGACGTCGAATCGTTCGGCTTCCTCGAACCGATCGCCGACGGTTTCCGCAACTACCTCAAAACCCGCTACAGCGTACCGGCCGAGCACCTGTTGATCGACAAGGCCCAGCAACTGACCCTCACCGCGCCAGAACTGACCGCATTGATCGGCGGCCTGCGCGTGCTCAACACCAACGTGGGCCAGACCAAGCACGGCGTCTTCACCCAACGGCCAGAAGCGCTGAGCAACGACTTCTTCACCAACCTGCTGGACATGGGCGTGGAGTGGAAACCGACGTCGGATGCGCAGGAACAGTTCGAAGGACGTGATCGAAAAACCGGTGCAGTGAAGTGGACGGCGACCCGGGTTGACTTGGTCTTCGGTTCACACGCGCAGTTGCGCGCGTTGGCGGAGGTGTATGCCAGCAGCGATGCGAAGGAGCGGTTTGTTAAGGACTTTGTGGCAGCGTGGGTCAAGGTCATGAACCTCGATCGGTTTGATTTGAAGTGATGTAAAGCTGCAAAAAAGCCCGCTGAACCGGTGACGGTCAGCGGGCTTTTTTTGCCCGGGATTACACAAACCCTGTGGGAGCGGGCTTGCTCGCGAAGGCGTCGTGTCAGTCGACATTCATATTGGCTGACCCACCGCCTTCGCGAGCAAGCCCGCTCCCACAGGGGATGCGGTGATCTGATCCGTATTTTCCAGCGCCTCTGCCTCTGTAACCAGATCAGCCCCAGTCCCACAATGCCTCACCGGCCCGGCCGCCTGAAGTGAACACACTTCACTGCGCCTGTTGCGCCGCAAACTCAAGTGGTAGGAGGCCTTATGGCTAAGATGGCGATTTTCCTGGGTGGGTTTCTGGTGCTGACCATTTTGATTGGTGTCCTTGCCACGATTTCTCCGACGTAAAGACACAAAAAGCCCGCTGAACCGGTGACGGTGAGCGGGCGTTTTTGTGCGGGGGGATCTTCGTGTTACTCGCCTCCGTACATCAACTCCAGACTGTCAATCCACGCGTCAGTAGCGCCGTACTTCGTGAAGTAAGCGTTCTTTTGAGCCTTGTTCAAACCAGTAAAAAACGGCAAGAAATAGCTGTCGTTGTAGTAACCGTTCGCGCCTTGCATGTTGCCTCCCCACCATGAAGGGTTATAACCCTCAAACGCTATCCACGGTGGGGGAACGGCGAAACGCTCACGATGAATAATGTCCAGAAAATCGACGCTGTTCGTGACCAGTCGTACGGTTGTGGAATTAAAGGCATCGTTGGAGGTGAAACAGACCAGATGTTGGTTTTTGGGGTTGTTTGCGTATTGCTGGACGGGGAGGTGGTTGAATCGCTTTTCAGTCTCGTAGCTGAAGTTTGATTCGACGAGAGCCCAAAAAATACCCGCGTCTTCGTTGTCGATCAGAAACGAAGAGTAATAGGCCGGGATGCCGCTGTTCTCCAGCGATGCCGCTTGAGGGTAGGTCGTCATAAAATCTGTTAAAGGCTTGTCAAAAACAGCCTTCAATTCAGAGATGGAATATCCGACGATTTGTTCTTCTGGCCGTTGCTTCAAAACGGTTTTGAAACGACTGAAAAGGCTCATAGGCCAACTTCGATCCTGGAGATTAAAATCCGTTTTTCAGCGCAGACAGATGGGCGTGCTGCTCTGCTATCCACGCATCAGGGTAGGGCTCCGAGTCTTCCAGGAACTCGGTTCGGTACGTTCCGAAATCCTGAAAGTCGTAGTAAATCTGCATGGCCTCAACATGCGACATAGCCCAGAACACCCAGACGCACTCACTGCCAGGCTCGCACAAGCTTCTGGCAGCATCGCCGCTCGGACCGAGGGACATACAGGAGGACAGGAACTGACCCTCTTCGTCAGAGGATAGCCAGATTTCGTGGTAGTACCGGTTGGGCATTGGGAGTGCTGTATCGATTGGGATGGAGGTTTATGGCATGTGTCGCGTTTAATCTCAAATGTTATGACAAAAATAATACCGAAAATACATCAGCACACTTACTGTTCCCGTTTTTGCCAACATGTTATTAGGTGGTATACGATACATAGAGTATTAAATTTTACTAAGATAAGGCGCTGCTATGCATACTTGTACTATTGCCGTGGATCATCTTCCAGGCCATGCAGATGAAAACGATTTTGAGACTGCTGTATGCAATGAGTGCGTAGAGGAAAGTGCAGCACAGGATCAAATGAATGAATCAGGAATTCTTGATGTTCAAATGTGGGATCCAGACCTGGGAGATAGATGTTATTTCTGCGATAAGACTGAAGAAGATGAGCGTCTTGCTGACGGAGAATAAGGTCGGCGAGGTACAGGCGGGTTGCCCAATAGGAGAGGGCGTTGCACAACGACCCGCTTAGAAAGCCCCGTTCCTTTCCAGAGACCGGGGCTTTTTTGCATCTTGAAGTTCAAAAAATCGCAGCTTTCGATAGCTCCTGTCTCGGCCGCAATTGCTAGTTGCCATCCGCAACTTTACGCTCAATCTCATCAACCTTCCGCCGCAACTCCTCGGCCTCCTGCTCTTTAACCCGGGTCGAAGACGGCGTGATGGTTTCACCGACAGCACGACTGTCGCTGTCCCCATCCTCAAGATCTCTCTCCACTACATTCACCGGTTTGCCCGACACATCAGTCGGCGGCGCGTTCGGCGTTGCTTTCGAATCTTCGTTCATCTCGCATTCCTCCATTGACCGTAATCATTGGAGGCATCGATATCGCGGGAGTTCGAGTTTTCTACGATTCGCTCTCACGCCAGCGCCGCGCCTGGACCAGCACCGCCGGGGCAAAGTGCAGCATGACCATGCGCACCAGGTGGTGGGTCAGGATGAACACCACATTCAGCCCGCCACTGAACGCGACGATGGCGATGGTTTCGATGGCGCCGGGCATGTAGGCCAGCCACAACGACAAGGGGTCGCTGCCCAGCACTCGCGAAGCCGCGACAGCAAACACTGCGGCGATGAGGATCATCAGGGCGACGGACATCACGCCGGAGCGGCCGTGGCGGATCAGATCCGCCAGGGAAATATCCTTGAATTTCGAGCCAATCAGCGTGCCGAGGATGACGGTGGCGAAGTTGACGCTCCAGGCCGGCATCTGGAAGTCCGGCAGGAAACCCATCTTGACGTAGATGCCGGTGGCGACGATGGCGGTGAGCATGAACGGTGCCGGGACGCCGATGCGCAGCAGCACGCGACCGATGCCGATGCACAAGGCGATCAGCGACAGCACGATCACCAGGGTGCCGGTGAGCAGCGGGGCTTCTTCGGTGAGCAGCAGGTTGGGTTGCGCCGGGATGAGAAAACTGACCAGCACCGTGATCGAGAGCAAGCGCACCAGGTGCACCACGATCACTTTGCCGGACGCTCGCTCTGACTCCAGCAAATCGAACACCGCGGCGAGTGCGCCGGGGTAGACGGCGAGCAGCGAGTCCTTGAGGTTCCAGCGCGAAATCTTCAACAGCCAGAACCCGGCCGCCGTGATCTGCAACGCCAGGCACACAAACAAAAAGCCCAGGCTCGGCAACATCGCGGCGGCGGTGTGGCTGTCCCAGGCCTTGAACATCAGGCCGGTGGCGATTCCCAGCACGACTTGTACGTAGCCGAGGCCCAAGGGCAGGGTGGGCGCGAAACGCAGGTTGCTGACAATCAGCGCGCTCCCGAGTATCGAGCCGAGCAGCAGGCCATGGGGCACGCCGGCATATTGCAACGCCGTGCCGACGCCCGTGGCGATCAGCAAACACAACAGGGTTTTCATGAGTCGTCCTTGATTCTAGTTGTTTCCCAATGTTTCAAAGCATGCACTTTCTCCCATTGATCCGTGTGCAGCGTCAAGCAGAAGGCGATGCGCTCGGCTGATCTGCCTGTGCAGCGGGCGTCGGAATCTGCATCGGCTCGCTTTCTCCCATCGTGCTGTATTGCTCGCGCAATGCGCGCAGTTCCTTGGTGCCGAGCTTGTCCAGGCACAGCGCCGCGTTCTGCGCTTCGTGGGTGGCGCGAAGCAGTTCGTCAATTTTCAAATGCAGAATGTCGTTGTCGCGGTTCTGGGTGTTTTGGATCAGGAAAACCATCAGGAAGGTGATGATGGTGGTCGAGGTGTTGATGATCAGTTGCCAGGTGTCGTTGTAATGGAAGTACGGCCCGGTGCATGCCCAGATGCCGATCAGCGCGATGGCGAGCAGGAACGTTTTGGAGCTGCCGGCCCAGTTGGAGAGGGATTGACAGAATTTTGCGAATTTCATGGCCGTGGTTCCTGAGAGTTGGTGAACCATGGACTGCGGCGAGTTCTTGAAATTCTTTTTTACATTTAGACAGTCCGACGAAACGTCTTTTTTTTGGCTGGAGGTGTCTGGCTTGCGGTGTGTGGAGACTTTTAGGGGCCTCTTCGCGGGCAAGCCTCGCTCCTGCAAAGATCTTGGTTAGGGGCGGGATTGACTGAGCAGTTTGCTGAACGCTTGTTTGTCGACGGGGCGGCTCATGTAGAAGCCTTGTACTTCGTGGCATTGATCGGCGCCGAGGATGTTCAGTTGTTCTTCGGTTTCGACGCCTTCGGCGGTGACGGTCAGGCCCATGGCTTTGCCCAGGCCGATGATGGCCTGGACCACGGCGCGGTCATTGCCCCCGCTGCCCATCGAGGCGATGAAGCGTTTGTCGATCTTGATGCCGTCGAACGGGTAGGCGCGCAGGTAGCCCAGTGAGGAATAGCCGGTGCCGAAGTCGTCCATGTTCAAGCGCACACCGAGTTCCTTGAGGGCGTTCATGGTGGTGAGGGCGCCGTCGATGTCGTTGAGCATCACGTTTTCGGTGATCTCCAGTTCGAGGCGGCTGGCCGGGAAACGGGTCTCGACCAACACCTCGCGCACGTCCTCCACCACGTCGCTGCGGGCGAATTGCGCCGGGGACAGGTTGACCGACAGCAGGATGTCGTCGGGCCAGGTCAGGGCGGTTTCGCAGGCTTCGCGCAGGACCCAGCGGCCTAGCGGCACGATCAGGTCGGTTTGCTCGGCCAACGGAATGAACACGTCCGGCCCGAGCAGCCCTTGGGTCGGATGCTGCCAGCGGACCAGCGCTTCCACCGAGACAATTTCCTTGCCGTCCACTTTGTAGCGCGGCTGGTAATGCAGCACGAATTCGTTTCGTTGCACCGCCAGCCGCAGGTCGTCCTCCAGTTGGCGGCGATGCTGGATCTGGTCGCTCATGTGCGCTTCGAAATAGCACCAGGTGTTTTTGCCGTCGGACTTGGCCTTGTACAGGGCGATGTCGGCGCAGCGGATCAATTCGCTGGGCAGGTAGCCCTGGCGGCGACTGAGGGCGATGCCCAGGCTGGCGCCGATATGCAGGGCATGGGTTTCATAGTGGATGGGCTGGTGCAGGCTTTCGATCAGGCGGGTGCAGAACTTGTCGACCTCACTGCGGCTGTCCATGTTGTGCAGCACCACGACAAACTCGTCACCGCCGAGCCTGGCCACGATGTCATGGTCGCGGGTGCACTCGCGCAAACGTGCGCCGACTTCCTGCAACACCGCATCGCCGGCGGGATGGCCGAGGGAATCGTTGATCGGCTTGAAGTTATCCAGGTCGAGCATCAATAACGTCAGGGGCGCCGAGTGCTCCTTGAGCAGCAAGGCGTCTTCCAGGTAGCGCGCAAGCTTGTTGCGATTGGGCAATCCGGTCAGCGCGTCGTGCATCGACAGGTGCTGGATCTGCGCGTGGGCGGCGACTTCATCGGTGATGTCGCTGGCCGTCCCGCGATAGCCAATGACCGTCTCGTTATCGAAAATCGGGCGGGCAGATACCCGGCAGTAGCGCTGTTGACCGCTTTGATCGCGGTAGGTACAGCGCAGGTCGCTGTCACTGTTTTCCTCGGTCAGTTTGTTCAGCCAAAGGGCCAGCGGGGTGGTGTCGCAGTACAGCAATTGCTCGATGTTTTGTCCCAGCCATTGCTGATCGGAAAACCCGGTCACAGCGCTGAAGCGTCCCGACAAATAGGTGATGAACTGGCGCTGATCAATTTCCCAGATCCAGTCGGACGCCGCTTCCGCCACCGCGCGAAAGCGTTCTTCGCTGGCTTCCAATGCGTGATTGGCGGTTTCCAGCGCCTGGTTGGAGGCTTGCAACACTTCATAACTGCTGTCGACGTACCGGGACGAGCGCAACGCATAGCGAAAGAAATAAGCGGTGAGCAACATCAGCAACACCAAGGTCCCGCCCAGGGTTGGCAACAGCGACCACAACAGATGTTTGCCGGGCTGGTCGAGTTCGGCGATCAGGCTGTAGCCGGTGCTTTCCAGCGGGACTTGCTGCTGGTCTTTGGCGAGGGTGCCATCGAGGGCGAGGTTCAAATTTGCCAGGCCATAACTGGCGCCCAGGGTATGCAGTTTGGGCGCGGTCAGTTGATCGATGAACACCAGGACGGACGTGCTTTTCGGATCTTCAATCGGACGCTCGTCATTCGGCATGATCGCCTCGGCGGTCAACAACGCGGGCGCTCCCTCGAACATCGTGTACAGGCTGATCGGTTTGGTCAGTTCAGCCTGGCTCTGAACCTGATCGATCAGCGCAGCGGCGGACGCTGTCAGGTAACTGGAAAATTCCCTCTGGACCAATTGCCCGCGAATCACCGCGTATTTGGTGTGCCCCCGGTCGAGTACGAAAACGCCCTCGTAGCCATCGCTGGAGAACATCGTCTTGCCCATGTTTTGCTGGGTGTACGCCCAGTCGGTGTCCACTTCACCGTTCAAATGGTCATAGGCGGACGTCCAGTAGGCATAGCTGGTGATGTAGTTTTTTGACGCGGTGATGCGGTTTTCCAGCGCGCGTGCGGTGTAGAAGCGGGTGTCGTTGATGTCTTCGGCGTCGAGGCCGGTGGCGATGCTGAACAGCGCAGCGACCACCATGCAGACGCCGAGGACAAACAGAATGCCCATCGCAAAGGCCAGTCGCCGGGTCACCAGGCTTTGTCGGGTGGGGGCGGGGGCCGTATAGGCTGAAACGTCCATGCACTCGTCCTTGATCCATTGTCGCGGCACCTGGGCGTGACCTGCTTGTTGCGAGGGTCAGGCTGCCCAGCGATCCAGTCATCCGCGACTGTTGGTGATGCATCTATGGGCGTGAGTATAGGTCGCGTGGGGGCGAGCGTCGGGGCCATCCTGGGTTTGGCGTTGATTGTCACGGCCTCTTCGCGAGCAAGCCCGCTCCCACAGGGGATTTGTGTACGCCACAGATCCAATGTGGGAGCGGGCTTGCTCGCGAAGATGGCTGCCCAGCCACCAAAAATCCCGGATCAATTCGAGGTCCGCCATCCTGAGATAGACTCACTACGGTGCATCAACCGGCAGGAGTGACAATGTGACGCGACTCAGATGGATTCGTTGATCACGGCGGCAGCGCGAGCACTGGCGGCGGGTGATCCCCTCGGCGCGCTGAACCGGGTTGCCCTGCGCGAAGACGCGGCTGCGCTGGCACTGCGGGGCATCGCCATGGCGCAGCTCGGTGATCTGGTGCGGGCCAGGGCGCTGGTGCAGCGAGCGGCGCGGGCCTTCGGGCCGAAAGAGGCGTTGGCGCGGGCGCGGTGTGTAGTCGCCGAGGCCGAGATTGCGTTGGCATCACGGGAACTCGGCTGGCCGGTCAAGAAGCTCGACACGGCGCGCCGGACCCTCGAAGCCCATGGCGATTTCGTCAACGCTGCCCATGCGCGGTATCTGGAAATTCGACGCTTGCTGCTGATCGGGCGCCTGGATGACGCGCAGCACACACTCGCCGAACTCGACCCGGCGCCATTGCCGCCAACCTTGCGCGCGGTACATGAACTGGTGGTGGCCGGGATCGCGATGCGGCGCCTGCAATCCAACACCGCGCAGGCGGCCCTGACCCGCGCCGAAGCGGCGGCCCATGACGCCGCGATCCCGGCGCTGACCGCCGAAGTCGAACACGCCACCCGAATCTTCGATACGCCCGTCGCGAGGCTGATTGCCCAGGGTCAGGAACGGCCACTGTTGCTGGCGGAAGTTGAAGCGTTGCTCGCCTCAACCTCGCTGGTGGTGGACGCCTGCCGCTACAGCGTGCGCGGCGCCGGCATGTCGGTGTCCCTGGCTTCGCGCCCGGTGTTGTTCGCCATCGTTCGTGCGCTGGCGGAAGCCTGGCCGGGGGACGTGTCCAGAGAAACGCTGATCGCCCGAGCCTTTCGCCTGAAGCTCAGCGATGAATCCCATCGCGCCCGTTTGCGCGTCGAAGTCGGGCGCCTGCGAGCGGCGTTGGAGCCCCTGGCCAGTGTGACCGCCACTCCGAGCGGTTTTGCGTTGGTGGTGCGGGGTGAACGCGACGTGGTGCTGCTGGCGCAACCGGTCGAGGAGAAATACGCCGCGCTGTTTGCGTTCCTCGCCGACGGTGAATCCTGGTCGAGTTCCGCCCTGGCGCTCGCCCTCGGCATCAGTCAGCGCTCCGTGCAACGGGCGCTCGACACGCTGGCGGCGGACGCCAGGGTGCAGTCATTCGGACGCGGTCGGGCGCGACGCTGGATGACCCCGCCGGTGCCGGGTTTCGCGACGACTTTGTTACTCACGGCGCCGTTGCCCAGTGATTAGGATCACCTCACCAACCCGTGACTGAGGAAGCGATCATGAAACACTCAACAGCCGAAATACTCCGTGAATATGGACCTTTTGCCGGAGTCGACGCCGTGCATGGCGTGACCTGGGACGGTCAGCGCGTGTGGTTCGCCAGCGGCGAAAAACTCAACGCCCTCGACCCGGCCAGCGGCCAGACCTTGCGCTCGATCGACATCACCGCCGATGCCGGAACCGCGTTCGATGGCGAGCACCTGTTCCAGATCGCCGCCGACCGCATCCAGAAAATCGACCCCAAGACCGGCCATGTTCTCCACACCATCCCCGCGCCCGGCAACAGCGATTCGGGCCTGACCTGGGCCGAAGGCACGCTGTGGGTCGGCGAATATCGCGACCGCAAGATTCACCAGATCGACCCCGAGACTGGCGCGATCCTGCGCACCATTGAGTCCAATCGTTTTGTCACTGGCGTGACTTGGGTCGAGGGCGCGTTGTGGCACGGGACGTGGGAGGGCGATGAGAGTGAGTTGCGGCGCGTGGATCCGGCCACGGGCGAGGTTTTGCAGAGCGTGAAAATGCCGGCGGGGGTTGGGGTTTCGGGGCTGGAATCCGATGGTGCGGATCAGTTCTTTTGTGGCGGTGGCGGGAGTGGCAAGGTGAGGGCGGTGCGGCGGCCGAGATGAGATCACATCGCCGATTTTGGTGGTGGCTGTGAGGCCGCCTTCGCGAGCAAGCCCGCTCCCACAGGGGATTTGTGTACGCCACAGATCCAATGTGGGAGCGGGCTTGCTCGCGAAGAGGCCCGAACAGACAACAAAAGCGCCTATGATTACCGCCCCCAAGCCAGCCACAAGGACCACCCCATGGCTTCAAGCAAACGCGAACAAGCCCACCTCGAACGCCGCCTGGTCGCCACCCTGACCGAAGCCTGTGAAACCGCCAAAGCCGAAATCATCGGTTTCAGCTGGCTGACCCACGAAGTCGATTACGCCAGATTCCCCTCCAGCCTGCGAGTGGTCTGGGTCTTCAACACCGAAGCCGAGAAAAATCAGGCACTGGCCAACGGGCAGGACGAGCGCATGGTTGAACTGACCACCTTCGCGTTAGCCGAAGCAGAGGTGCTCGTCACCCCGGTCGCCGCCCATGTGCAGTTCGATTCCGAAGAGCAATGCCAGCGAGTCAACGGCGGAAACTGGGTGCAACGCCTGGCGCGGCGCAAGTCATAGCCCGGCGCCTATCAACCTGAGGTACTCGGGACTTTCGGAAATCGAGTTGTGCCCCACCCCCGCAATCACCTTCATTGACGCCACACCCGGATTGAAATGTTCATAGAGCCGATCCGTACTCGAACGCGGGATCACGTCGTCGTTTTCAGCGGCGATCAAGAGCGTTGGCACGCTGATGTGCTCGGCGTATTTGCCTGAGTCAAAGGTGTCCTTCAACAACCACTTCACCGGAAAAACCGGGTACTGGCGGGCGGCGAGTTCGAGCAGGCTGTTGTAAGGCGTGATCAGGATCAGGCGCGCCGCCGGGCGTTGGCTGGCGAGGCGAATGGCGACGCCGGTGCCGAGGCTGCGACCGACCACGGCCACCTGCGGGTGTTCGGCGTAGACCCGGTCAAACAAGTCCAGGGCATCGCGGGCAATGGCCTCTTCGGAAGGCGACCCGGAGCTGCCGCCGTAACCTCGATAGTGCAGCAGATAGATGGCCTGATCCGGGAACGCGTCGGAAAACGAAGGCAGGTTTTGCGAGACGTCCTCGGCATTGCCGCCGAAGTAGATCAGCGCCTTGGGGCCGGCGTGGGGCCTGACGGATACCTGTAAATCCGCATCGGCCACCGACAGCATGAGCACCGTGTCCGCCGTGGCGCTGGCGCCGGGTTGCGGGAAGTAGATCAAGGCGCGTTGAAACACGAACAGCGCCAGGCACAGCAGCAAGTAAAGGGCTGCGAGTGAGACGAGGATGTACACCAGGATTCGTGGCATTCGGCTGGATTTTCTGAGTGGCATTGACGGCTCGGGCTGAGGACGACGATCACTGTCGCAGTCTAGTCCATTGGCAGCGCCGCCCCGGCGTCCGTTACCGCAGCGGGATCGGCAGGATTCCGAGCAGCAGCACGGGCCCCACAGATTTTAGCGGCACATCGGCAACCCCTTTACCGGAGCGCTGGAATAATTTGCAGCCCGCTTCATCGCCGGCAGCGGCAATATGTGCGGCAAAACCGGACTTTGTTTTGGTGGGCGGCAGTTTTTCACCGGCCGTGACAGAAAGGCTGTCGGAGATCGTCACCCAGATGATTGCGTTGGCCTCGACATACGTCTTGATGTGGCGGTCGTTATAGTCCGCACAAATCATCATCGCGAGTGTGTGCCCCCAAATGTTGATCGTAGGGCACTGGGTCCCCGGGACAAATTGAATCGAGGCATTCTGGTAGGTTTCATGAAAGTCGTTCTGTTTGCTGTATTTGAGAACGAGCTCGCCGTTCAGGTAAACGAAACAGGTGTTCTTTACCAGGTACTTCAGCTCCGGGGCTTGCAGGGCGGCTATTTTTTGTTGGTAGGTTTGCTGTTGATTGAACCCGTCAATATTGGCCACCATCGCAGGTTCCCGGAATAACCGCGCAGGAGCGCCTTTTTTGGGAGACTTCCTGGCGGCATGCCAGGCGCCTATCCCGGCCGCGTACTTTGCTCGACGCTCGAACTCCGCCTGTTGGTGAAGGGCCGTGGGGTCGAAGGCGTCATAAAAAATATCGGTTTGCTGATCCTCTTCATCAAAGACTTCTTGCCCTGGCGGGTTCCATGCCGCCAACGCCGAGGCCAGCAAGCGTGAGGGAATTGCGTCGACACCCTTGCGCCATACAACGGTGCCGCAAAACATCAGAACCCCCGGAAACTTTGCGCTTAACGCCCCAAGGGAACGGGTGATGTCTTGTTTTTCCTGCTCGGAATAGGAGAGTGCCGTAACCGTATTTTTTTCAATGGTCTGCGGTCGAAACAAGTATTCCGGAGCCACAAAAATAGCGATTGGCTTTAAGCCCGCGACCGCTTCCACCGCGCTGGACGAACTGGATGAAGAAGACAGCAAGGTGCTCATCTGCGTGAGTTGTTCTTCAAGCTGGGCAAAACGCATCATCCAGGTAGTGGGCGCTTCTCTTGAGCCGAACCCGAAATTCTGATGCCAATAAAACACTGGAATATCCATAGGCTTCCTTAGCAGTCGATCGGTAGTTTTGTGTCCGCCACAAGTCCCCTGTAGGAGCGAGGCTTGCCCGCTCCCACATTTTGAGTCGTTACATCAGGGTGTTTTGCGGCAGCCCCAACAACCCGGTCAGCGTGTTCATGATCCCTTGTTGCCGCGCTCGATCCACTTGGTGCATGGCCTCCGCGGCCGCCACATCCGCTGCACAATGCGGGCAAGTCACTTCGTGTTGATGGATGTACTGCAAGCATCCACGGCACAACGCCAGTTGCGTCGGCACGCGACCTTCATCGGGTGATTTCTGCCCCTGGTTCGCCCACGCCAGTTTGATCACCTGACCGCTGTCGCTGACGCTACTCACCGTTTCTCCCGTCTCGATGCGTTCGGTGATCAAGTCAAAACGCCCCACCGCGAAGGACTTCTGCGCCGCGTCCTCCAGTTTGACAATCCGCTCACGCAGCCCGCGTTTTTGCAGGTCCAGCGCGCGGTAATGGCAGTAGGGATTGTTGCCGGGTTTGCCGAGCAACGAGTGCGAAGTCCAGGTGCAGCCGCCACGGCAGACGTCGTTGTAGTAGCAGCCGCGGCAGTAGCCCCACAGGTCGTCGACCGAGCGCAGGCGGCCGAAGTGCATGCCTTCGCTGTAGTGCCAGATGTCGTGCAGGCTCATGTTGCGCACGTTGCCGCCGGAGAAACCGACGGTGGCCAGCGACGGGCAGCCTTTGACCGTGCCATCGGCCTCCAGCGCCAACACGGTTTGCCCGGCGGCGCAGCCACTCCAGTGCACGCGCTCGTCGCCGAAGCCGCGCCACATGTGTTCATACGGGCCGTAGTAGCCGATGTTGTTGCCGACGTTCATCAGCAGGCCGCGATCGACGCCTTCGCGGTACAGGCGCGCGAGTAGCGGCATCACTTCCAGCAGTTGGTAGGGTTGCAGCAACAATTCCGGGTGATCGACGGCGTTGCCCATGGCGACGGTCAACTGGATCTGCCAGTGGGTGGCGCCGAGGTCGATGATCAGGTCCATCAGTTCGGGCAAGTCGGGCAGGGTGGCGGCGCCGATCTGGGTGTTGACGCTCACTGCCAGCCCGGATTGTTTGGCGCGGCGCAAGGTGTCCACGGCTTTATCGAATGAGCCGGGCACGTTGCGCACCGCATCATGCAGCGGCGCCAGTCCGTCCAGCGAAACCCCGACGCCATTCAGCCCGGCGTCCACAGCGGCCTGCATTTTTGCCGGGGTAAGGTTGCGGCCACCGGTCTGGATCGCGCAATACATGCCGTGGTCGTGGATGGCCTGGATCAGTCGGGTCCAGTCCTTGCGCAGATAGGCTTCGCCGCCGATCAGGGTGATCTCGCGGGTGCCGAGCGCCGCCAGGGAGTCGATGACGTCGAGGCATTCCTGGGTGTTCAATTCGTCGGGGCGTCGGTGACCGGCGCGGGAGCCGCAATGCAGGCATTTGAGGTCGCAGGCCAGGGTGATTTCCCAGACCACATGCACCGGCACGTAGCGCTTGAGGTCGGTTTCACTGAGGTAGCGGGCAGGGCGATTGTCTGACATGGGAAATCCTTGCGCACCGACATGTGCGCGGCACGAATCCATCGTAGTTGTGGCGAGGGAGCGAGCCCTCGCCACGGATCACTCCAATCACTTCGCTGACGGTTTAGCGTGCTTCCAGATGCGCAATCTCCGCGTTCAACTGCTCCAGCGCACCGCGCAATGCGCCACTGTGAGCCAGTTGCTGTTCGCCTTTACTCACCACCGTTTTCAACTGCGCCAGATCACCGCTGGCTTGCGCCTGCTGCACCGCAACGGCGTACAGCGGCTGAGCGTGGTGCGGATGTTCCGGCTGCACAATTACCGGAGCCGGGCTGACGGCCGCATGTTTGACCGCATGCCAGGTGCCCCCTTCCTGATATTTGTAATCGACAAAACCGCTGACCCAATCAGCCCCCAGAATGCCCTTCAAACCGAAGGTCTGGGCGATCTGGCTCAGCGGGCCGCTCGGGCTGCCATCGAGGGTCAGGATGATGTGGTTTTCCGCCGTCGGCACCAGTTTGGCCTCCGAGTATTCACCCCAGACACGGGCGCGAAAGTTGAGCGGCGGCCAGGTGCTTTGATAGATGCTGGCAACACCGCTGACTTTCTTTTTAACCGTATCCACCAGCAGGTCGAGGGTCAGAACCGGGGCGCCGAGCAGATGATTGCTGACGTTGAGGCGTGTGTGAAAAAGTCCGATTGACATGGTGCAACTCCCTTAAGTGTTTTCAGGACAAGCCAGGCACATTCAGTGGCCGGGTCAGCGGCGCTCGAGCCGGCTGATTTCGCCCTTGGCGGCTTCCAGTGCACTTTGCAGTTGTGGCTGCTGATCCAGTTGCTGTTTGGCCAGGCTGGCCAGGCTTTTCATCTGTGCCAGGTCACCGCTGGCGATGGCGCTCTGAATCGGCGCGGCGTACAGCGGCATGATCGGCGGATAAGGAGACTGCGGCGGAATCACCGGGCCGGGTTCCAGGGGCGGGAAGGCGCTGGAGCGCACGGTTTCGGCGAGGCGGGCGGGCACGTTGTTCACTTCGATCCAGCGTTGGCCGTCGTAATACGTGTAGTTGGCGACCCCGTCCTTCCAGTCGGTGCCCACCACCAGTTGAATCTTGAAATTCACGATGGAATTGGAGCCCGGGCCACCCTGATTGCCCTGGGCGGTGATCAGGATTTTGCTGACTCCCGGCGACATGACCGTCAGGTAGGTGTATTCGCCCCAGACGTCGGAATGCACGTCCAGCGGCGGGTTGGTTGCTTGAGTGATTGCCGCTGTGCCGTTGACTGTTTCGTCAGGGGTAAAGACCAGCAGATTAAGTGCCAGGCTTTGTGCGCCCGGCGCCGAAGTACCAATTCGGTAGGCGAGCGGGAACAAGCCGACAGGCTGTTGATTAGAACCAGACATGGTTATTGCCTCCATTGCAATAAGGGGAGAAAAACAGAGCTAGTGTTTTTCCTGGCGCGAAACTTCCTTGGCCAGTCTTTCGTAGGCGGTCTGTAGCTCTTTGGGTTCAGCTTTGGCTGCGTCGCGTTGTTTCAATAACGCTTTCATCTTTTGCAGATTGCCTTCCGTGATCGCGTCATGGATGGCAGCCCCGTACGGGGGGATGGGATGAGACGAAGAACTGCTCATAACGACTCCTTCCGTGGTAGTTGTGACACTGCTCCGATCAGCAGTTTTTGCAGTTAAGCAGGACTCTTTGAATATGCAATGGCCAATGGAGGCAAAAGGCCTGTTAAATTTTTAATGCCGTTTTATTAATCGCGATAAGTTTGGATGACGTTTGACAGGTATTAATAATCGCGATGAGTAGAAAGACTTGCAGCTTTTTTCTCATATATCACAGGCGTCTTTATCGCCATTAATAATGAGCTTTTAATATAACGTTTGGCGTTAAACTTCAGTGTCTTTTGATAGGGGGCTGAAGGCCAACAAACCGGGAGTACAACATGACCGAGCGCCACCTGATCCACACCGAAACCTTGCCCAATGGCTGCAAAATTGAAGTGAAAGCCAGGATACTCAGGGACGGCTCACTGGAGATGTTTATCGGGGTTTACCGACCGGACGGCACGGTGATTCTTGAGGACAACGATCCATCGCCGCACCTGCTCGACATGGAAGATGCGCTGGACTGGGGCATCGAGATCGCGAGAAAGGCCGGTAATGCTCAGACCGCCTGACCTTCATTCAGCGCCAGATAGCGCTTGAACCAATCCAGCGTGCGGCTCCAGGCGAGTTTGGCGGCTGCTTCGTCGTAGCGCGGCGTGGAGTCGTTATGAAAGCCGTGGTTCGCGCCGGGGTAGATGTAGGCTTCATAGGTCTTGCCCGATGCTTTCAAAGCCTGCTCGAACGCCGGCCAGCCTTCGTTGATGCGGGTATCCAGTTCGCCGTAGTGGAGCATCAGTGGCGCCTTGATGCGCGGCACATCCTTGGCCTCGGGCTGGCGACCATAAAAAGACACCGCCGCGGCCAGTTCCGGATAGGCCACGGCTGCCGCGTTGACCACGCCACCGCCATAACAAAAACCGGTGATGCCGACTTTGCCGGTGCCTGCGGCATGACTCATCAGCCACTCGATGGCGGCGAAAAAATCATTCATGAGTTTTTCCGGGTCGACGGTCAGTTGCAGCTCCCGGCCCTTTTCATCGTTGCCGGGATAGCCGCCCACCGACGTCAGGCCATCGGGGGCGAGGGCGATGAAACCGGCCTTGGCCAGGCGCCGGGCGACGTCTTCGATGTACGGGTTGAGCCCACGATTCTCATGCACGACCACCACCGCGGGCACCTTGCCGGTGGCTTTCGCCGGGCGCACCAGATAACCGCGCACCTGGCCGTTGCCTTTGGGGGACGGGTAGGTGATGTACTCGGCGAGGATGTCCGGGTCGGTGAATTCCACTTGCTCGGCCAGGGCGTAATTCGGGCTCAGGGCCGCGAGCAGGGCGGAGGCGGTCAAACCGCCGAGGGTGAACAGCGCCGCACGGTCGAGAAACTCGCGCCGGTTGATCTGGCCATGCACGTAGTAGTCGTAGAGTTCCAGCAATTCAGGGGCGAAGTCTTTGGCGGTCAGACGGGTCATTGGCCTGTTTCCTGTCGATTATGTTTAGGCGTTTGCAACCCTGGCGGTGCGGATAAACAGCGCGCGCACCTTGTCCCAGAAATTGCCGCCCAGCACGAAGAAGCTGCCGATCAGCATCACATCCCCCAGCAACTGAAGCTGCCAGAGATTAGGCCGCAACCCCGGCCAGATACTGTCGACGTAGGGTTCAACAAGCGCCGAGATCAGCGGCAGGCAAAACATCACCAGGCCGACGCGATGACGAAACGGGCCCACTTCGGTATCCGCACTGGGCGCTAATGAAGTCACGTAGCCGAATACGCTGCGTTTCAACTGCTGGAACCCGGCCTTGCCCATGACCGCGATCACCAGGATCAGCAGCACCTTGTTGCTGATAAACAGCACGCCGGTCAGCGCCGCGACTTTCGAGCCCGGCACCCCGACAGCGGCGGCGAGCGGCACCATCAGCCACGAGCCCAGCATCAAGCAGAGAATGACGATGCCCAGTTTGAAGCGCCAGCCGGCCGAGTGGGGTTGGGTGGTCATGAGGGTCGCACCTTTGATGGATTGCCGCTGTTTTGCGAGCACTTGAAAAGCGTAGCAGCTGACACGTGACTGTGAGCAAGTCGGCGTTTTTCTACCGCTCGGCTTTCATAGGGACGGCTATGCTCCAGTCATCTTCCTTGGCCGGGGAAAAACCCTATGCATTCACGTGCCGCCATGCTGATCCGGTCGGGGCCGCTCTTGCTGCTGGTGCTCGGCTTCAGCGGCTGCGCGCGCGTGGGGCCGGACTTCCAGCCGCCGGGCGAGGAATGGGTCAAACACTGGAGCACGCCAGCACTGGAGAAAGCCAGTGAGCGCGGCGAAAGTCCGGACCTGCGCCAGTGGTGGCAAGTCTTCAACGACCCGGTGCTCGACCAGTTGATCACTGACGCCGATGCCCACAACTCCAGCCTGAAAATCGCCGGCCTGCGGGTGATGGAAGCCCGTGCGCAACTGGGCATCGCCCAGGCCGGGCGTTATCCGCAATTGCAGCAGGCCAATGTCGATTTGCTCTACGCGGAGCGCCGCCAGTACAGCGGCAGCAATCCGAAGAACAGCCGTTTCTGGCAATTCAGCGAAGGCTTCGATGTGGGTTGGGAGCTGGATTTCTGGGGGCGTTTCAGTCGCGCGATTGAGTCTTCCGATGCCAGTTACTTCGCTGCCCAGGCCAACTATGAAGACGTGCTGGTGCTGCTGCGCGCGCAAGTGGCGGACACCTACTTTTCCATGCGCACCACCGAAGCGCGATTGCGCGTGGCTCGGGACAATACTCGGCAGCAGAAACGCAGCCTGGAGATCACCCGCAAGTTGTTCAACAGTGGCCAGACTGCCGAACTCGACCTGCAACAGGCCAAGACCCAATACCTCGGCACGCTGGCCAGCATCCCCAATCTTGAAGACCAGTTGCATCGGACTCGCAATGCCTTGGCCGTGCTGACCGGGCAGGCGCCGGGAGAATTGCCGCAAGTGACGGACAATGAAGAATTGATCCCGCTGCTGGACCACGCGGTGCTGCGAGATGTGCCGGCCAACCTGTTGCTGCGTCGCCCCGATGTGCGCGCCGCCGAGCTGAATGTCGCCGCCCAGTCGGCGCTGATCGGTGTCGCTGTCAGTGATTTCTACCCGTCGCTGACCTTGCTCGGCAGCATCGTCTGGACCGCCAGTTCCGTGGGCGGCACGCCAAACAACCTGGATTTTGTCGGTGGCCCGAGCCTGCGCTGGAACCTGTTCGACCATGGCCAGATCAGCAACAACGTGCGGGTGCAGGATGCGCGTTTGCAGCAATTGATCGAGTCCTATCGCGACACCGTGCGCCAGGCTGCACGGGAGGCCGACGATGCCGCCAGCGGCTTGAGCAGATCCCTGGAGCGCGAACGCATCCTGCGCCAGGCCGAAGTGGCGGCCAAGCGCTCGCTGGTGCTGGCGCGGGCGCAGTACACCGAAGGTTTTTCCGATTTTCAGCGGGTGCTGGATGCGCAACGGGCGCTGCTTGAACAACAGGACAACTACCTGGTCAGCCGCAGCAATGCCGTGAGCAATCTGATTGCGCTGTACAAAGCCCTCGGCGGTGGCTGGTATGCCGCGCAGCCGATCGTCGATCGCGCCACGCAAAAACAAATGGAAAAACGCACGGACTGGGGCGACTTGCTCGACGAGCCCACCGCAACGCCGCCAGTCTTTCCCCAGTCCGACAAGGTGAACAAGCATGAGTGAAGCCGCGCAGCCCTCTGTTGAAGCGCCTCCACCCAAGGCGCCCGCACCGGCCGCCGACCCGGCGAAAAAAGGCATCAAGTGGGTGTTGCTGCTGACCCTCGTCAGCCTCGCCTGGTACTTGCTGGCCGACCGCTTCACCCCTTACACGCAACAGGCGCGGGTCGGGGCGTTCGTGATTCCGGTGGCGTCGGAAGTGGCGGGCCGGGTGATCCGGGTAAATGTGCGCAACAACCAGGACGTGCGTGCCGGTGACATTCTTTTCGAGGTCGATCCGCAGCCGTATCAGATTGCCGTGGATCGCGCCCGCGCCGACCTTGAATCGACCCGCCGCCAGATCGGTGCCAGC
The DNA here is from genome assembly GCF_044762525.1 of Pseudomonas sp. NPDC096950. Classification (NCBI taxonomy): domain Bacteria; kingdom Pseudomonadati; phylum Pseudomonadota; class Gammaproteobacteria; order Pseudomonadales; family Pseudomonadaceae; genus Pseudomonas; species Pseudomonas sp. NPDC096950. The sequence continues at coordinate 128,623 of NZ_JBIWEL010000003.1, forward strand.
ACTGCCGGCATTGCTTCGGCGCAAGCCTCGTTGCGTTCGGCCCAGGCCAACGAGCTGAGGGCGCGGCAGGACAGTCAGCGCCTGGAAGGTTTGTACCGCGCGGATAAAGGCACGGTGTCGGTGCGCCTGCTGGAAGTATCCCGGGCGAATCTTGAACAGGCTTCGAGCCAGGTCGCGGCGGCGGAGGCCGAAGTGCAACGGGCGAAGGAGCAGGAGGGCGGCAGCGAGGCGGAGAACGCATTACTCCGCAGCGCGGCGACGGCGTTGTCAAAAGCCGAACTGGATTTGGCCAACACCCGTATCGGCGCGCGCTCGGCCGGGCTGATCACCGACCTGCGCACCGACGTCGGCCAGTTCACTGCCGGGGGCAGTCCGGTGATGACCCTGATCGCCATCCACGACATCTGGATCAGTGCCGACATGACCGAGAACAACCTGGGCCTGGTCAAGCCCGACACACCGGTGGCCATCGTGCTGGATGCGTTGCCCGGTGAAGTGTTCGGCGGTCGGGTGCGTAGCGTCGGCTACGGCGTCAGTGTGGGCCAGCCGCCGGCGCCCGGCACCTTGCCGAGCGTGCAGAACAGCCGCGACTGGCTGCGTCCGGCCCAGCGGTTTCCGGTGGTGATCGAGTTTGATGAGGACGCGTTGAACAGCCTGCGCGACAGTCGTGCTATCCGCGCGGGCGGGCAGGCGGAAGTGATGGCGTTCCCGGCCTCGGGTAATCCATTGAATCCTCTGGGTCGGGTGTTTTTGAGCCTGATGAGCTGGCTGTCGTATGCCTACTAAGCGCACGGCTCGGGATCAGCGTTCACTCAGGCTGGCCACCGGCACGGCCCTGTGCCTGGCCGCGAGTTTCGGCTTGGCGTTGCCGATTCCCTTTCTTGCGCCGGTGCTGGCGCTGCTGTTTTTGGCCACGCTGAATCGGCCATTGCCGTTCAAGGCCGGGGTGGCTCTGGCGCTGGTGGCGATGCTCACCACTGGCATCGGTTTGTTAATGATTCCGCTGCTGGGGCATTACCCGATCAGCGGGTTGCTGCTGATTGGTGTTGGGTTGTTCCTGGTGTTTCGCTTTGGCCTGCGCGGCGGCAATAACCTGATCGTGACCTTCCTGGTGATCGGCCTGACCATGATTTCGGCGGCGGGCACTGCCAGTTTTGATTTGGCGTTGCTGGTGATTGGCGCGTTGGTCAAAGGGTTGTTGCTTGCTGTGATAGTTGTGATCGTGAGTCATGGGCTGTTTCCCGAACCGACCAATGCGCCGCCGTCACCTGTCGCGCCGACACTTCCTGCCGAGGAGGTTGATCGGGTCGCGCTGCGTGCCACGTTGATCGTGTTGCCAGCGTTCCTGCTGGCGCTGATCGATCCGGCCAGCTATCTGCCGATCATCCTCAAAGCCGTCAGCCTGGGGCAGCAGAGTTCCACGACCACGGCGCGCAATGCCGGTCGCGAGTTGCTTGGCTCGACGCTGCTGGGCGGTGTGTTGGCGATTCTTTTCTGGTGTGCCCTGAGTTTGTTTGTGCACCTGTGGATGTTCTTCCTGTGGATGCTGCTGTTCGGCCTGGTGCTGGCGCGCAAACTCTATGCCCTGAGCCCGACCCGGTTCAGTCCGGGGTTCTGGCTGAATACGATGATCACGCTGATCATCCTGCTGGGTCAGTCGGTGCAGGACAGCGCCGCCGGCAAGGATGTCTACACCGCGTTTGCCGTGCGCATGGGGCTGTTTATCGCGGTGACGTTGTATGCCTGGCTGATGGTGCATTTGTTGGAACAACGCCGAGTGAGCCCAGCCTGAACCCTGGCTGAACGGCTCTGCAGTGGGCAGCGCTTTGGAGGAGGGCTGGCCTTACACTTCGGCACTCGTCCAACCCCTGAAGTCAAAGCCATGTCTGAAGCGTTCGAAGTCCCCAGCCCCCACGAACATCATGTCGAACACGTCACGCATCACGCCCATGGCACCGGCGATAACTTCGCCAGCAAAATCGCGGTGATGACCGCCATCATGGCAACCATCGGCGCCTTGCTCAGCTATCAGGCGGGCTCCACGGAAAGCGAAGCGGCGATGGACAAGAACAACGCCGCCATCGAGAAAACCGAAGCCTCCAACCAGTGGAATTACTACCAGGCCAAATCCAGTCGGCAGAACCTGTCCGAACTCGCGACCCATATCCCGGGCATCGACGCCGCGCACTATGTGGCCGAAGCCGAGCGCTACAAACAAGAGAAAGAGGTGGTGCGCAAGAAAGCCGAAGCGCTGGAGGAAGAGGTGCGGGTGTGGGATGAAAAATCAGAACAGGCCCTGCATCAACATCACCGCTGGGCCCAGGCGATGACCGCCATCCAGATCGCGATTTCCCTGGCCGCCATCACCCTGCTGACCCGCAAGGAATGGCTGAAAAAACTCGCCTACACCGCGGCGGGTGCGAGTGTGGTGCTGGGCACGTTGGCGTGGTTGCATCTGTAAAAGGACAGGCCTGCCTGCACACCAATCCCCCTGTGGGAGCGAGCCTGCTCGCGAAAGCTATCTACCATTCAACATTGATATCGACTGACCCACCGCCTTCGCGAGCAAGCCCGCTCCCACAGGTAATCTGTGGTGGATGGAAATGGTGTGTACGACCCCAATCCCCTGTGGGAGCGAGCCTGCTCGCGAAAGCTATCTACCATTCAACATTGATATTGACTGACCCACTGCCTTCGCGAGCAGGCTCGCTCCCACAGGTAATCTGCGGCGGATGGAAATGGTGTGTTCGACACATAACCACTGTGGGAGCGGGCTTGCTCGCGAAAGCTATTTGCCCTTCAACATTGATATCGACTGACCCACTGCCTTCGCGAGCAAGCCCGCTCCCACAGGGAATCTGCGGCGGATGGAGATGTTGTGTACAACACCAATCCCCTGTGGGGGAGATCAATCCCCCCGTATCTGCCTCAGTTCTTCAATCGTCTCGATCAGCGCGTCATACGACACCGGTTTGCCCAAATGCCGGTCGAAACCGGATTTGCGGGTTTTCTCGATGTCGCTTTCAGCACCGTATCCAGTCAAGGCAATGGCCGGGACTTGTTTGATATGCGGCAGTTCACGCAAGGCGCGCATCAGGTCGTGGCCGCTCATGCCCGGCATGCCCACGTCGGACACCACCACGTCGTATCGACCGGTCTGGGCGGCTTCCAGCGCCTGGCGTGGCTCGGTGAAGTCGATGACCCGGGCGTCTTCCATTTCCAGCAGAATTTTCAGGGTGTCCAGCACGTCCCGAGAGTCATCCACCAGCAACACCGTGAGCCCGGCAAGACGCCCGGACTGTTCGCCGGCTTGCGTCGATGGCGCCACCAGGTCATGGGGCTGTCTCAAGGGCAGCAGTACGGTAAAGGTACAACCCTGGCCCAACCCGGCGGATTGCACCTCGACACTACCCCCATGCGCTTCGGTCAACTGGCGTACCAGCGACAGGCCGATACCCAGACCATCCCGTTGATGGGTTGCATGCTGATTGGCGGCCTGGCCGAACAGATCGAACACTTGATGCAGGCTCTCAGCGCTCAGGCCCACACCACTGTCACGCACATCAAGCCGGGCCATGCCGCCAACGTGGGCGGTGACCAGCTGAATCTTGCCGCCAGCAGGCGTGAACTTCAGGGCGTTGTTCACCAGGTTCCAGACAATTTGTTCGACCCGGGTCGGGTCGGCATCGATCACCAGGAGTTCCGGCATTTGCACCGACATGTCGACGTCCGGGTTGTCGTTGGTTACCACCTGATAGACGTCTTGCAGCATCCGGTTCAGATCCACGGCGCTACGCTTGAGCCGCAGCTTGCCGGTGCGCACCCGGGCGACATCGAGCAAATCGTCAATGATCCGCGCCTGGCTGCTGACCGCCTCACAAATGGTACTGACGGCTTTTTCCGCCGGCGTCGCGGATTTGATAACGGGCAGGCGCCGCAACAGTTCGGCGTTGAGCTGGATCAGGTTCAGCGGGTGCTTGAGCTCATGGGACATCACCGCAAAGAACTCATCCTTCAAGTGGTTGCTGCTCTTGATGTCGGACAGTTCCTGGTTTTGCTCGTCGTGCAGGCGCATGCGTTCCTGGCCCATGCGCAACTCTTCTTCGGCGGCCCGGCGCTTGGTGATGTCGATGAAGGTCAGCACCGTGCCGTCGATGTGATTTTCGCTGGAGCGGTAGGGCAGGATCCGGGCGATGTACCAACGGTTGTCGGTGCTGCTGACTTCACGCTCGATCATGTTCAACGACTCGAACACTAGCGCCGCGTCACCCGCCAGGTCTTCGTAATCCAGGCGATGGGTGATGTCGAGCAACGAGCGCCCGGTGTCCACCGGCAACATGCTGAAGATATCGGTGGCCCGGGGGGTGAACCACTTGATGCGCAGTTTGCTGTCGACGAACACCGTGGCGATGTCGGTGGAGGCGATCAGGTTGGTCAGATAGTCGTTGATCTTGTCGGTTTCTTCGACTTTGGTTTTCAGCTCGAAGTTGACGGTCAACAACTCTTCGTTGATCGACTGCAACTCTTCCTTGCTGGTTTCCAGCTCTTCGGTGGCCGAGCGCAGTTCTTCGTTGATCGCCTGCATTTCTTCGTTGGAAGCCTTGAGCTCTTCGCTGGAGACTTCCGATTGTTCGATGGTGTCCTGCAACTGCAACTTGGTGCGTTGCAATTCCCGCTCAAGGTTGGATAACACCTGGTTTTCCGATTGCAGCGCGGCACCGGTGGCGACGTCGGCAGCGTCGACCTCGACTTCTTCGAAAATCACCAGGACGAACTCGCTGTCGGATTCTTCGTCACGGTAAGGGTGGGCCAGAAGGTCGACTTTGTAGCTGCGATCCTCACGTTTTATGACCACCGCCCGGGACTTCACCACCTGGCTGCTTTGTTGCGCCTGGAACAGCGTGGTGCGCACTTCAAGGCGCAACTCCGGAATGATCAGCGTCAGCAGATTGCGCGACAACTCACCGCCGACATGCCGCAAGTAACGCCCCGAGCTTTCGCTCATGTGCAGGATGTCGGCATTGGCGTCGACGATCATGCTCGGCGGTGCGGAATGCTCCAGAGCGCGCTGGTGGATGTCGGCAAACGACAGTTTGCGCGGCGCACTGCTTTGTGGAACCTGGCGGGTGATATCGGTTCGCACATAGCCTCCGCGCGGCATTGTAGGAGGACGGCGGCTGTTGCCGGCGCCGGTCTTGGCCCGGAAGATCCGGTTGCGCTTGTCCACCGGGGCAAACAGGTCATGGCAGGCGTCCGCGCTCTCGGAAGTGCCGAGGAACAGGAAGCCACCAGGACGCAGGGCAAAGTGGAACATTTGCAGGATCTCGCGTTGGACTTCTCGATCCAGATAGATCAGCAGATTACGACAGACAATCAGGTCCATGTGCGAGAACGGTGGGTCGGACAACAGGCTGTGCTTGGCAAACAACACCTTCTCGCGCAGCTCTTTGCGAATCCGGTAGTGCTGGTCTTCCTTGCTGAAGTAATGCCGCAATCGGGTCGGCGGCACATCCGTGATGATCGCTTGCGGGTACAGTCCGCTGCGACCGACGCTGATGGCGCGCTCGTCGATGTCGGTGGCGAACAGTTGCAACGTGGCCTGGCTGGACTCCAGTTGCATTTGGTCATTGAGCAACATCGCCAGGCTGTAGACTTCCTCGCCGGTGGAGCAGCCCGCCGACCAGACGCGGATTTCTTCTTTTTCCGGCTGGGCCGAGATGGCGGCGTTGACCAGTTGCGGCACCACGTCTCGCTCCAGGGCTTCGAAGGCCTCGCGGTCGCGGAAGAAGTTGGTCACGCCGATCAGCATGTCGGCCAGCAACGCCTTGGTTTCTTCGGGGCTGCTTTGCAGATAGTGGTAATAGGCGGCCAGGTCGGGCTGCGCCGTGACCTGCATCCGCCGTTCGATGCGGCGCAACACGGTGGCGCGCTTGTAGTGCTTGAAGTCATGGCCGGTGCCGGCGCGCAACTGAATCAGAATGCTGTGCAGCAATTGTTCGGCGGTCGCGGCGTCACGCTCGTTGACCGAGGCGAAGGCTTGCAGGTCGGGATCGTTGGCCGTGGGCAGGGTGATCGCCTTGGCGTTGCGCCACAACTCCAGCAGCTTTTGCGGCATTTCCACCACGGGCAAAATCAGGTCGACCATTTGCGTTTCGATGGCTGCCCTGGGCATGCCGTCGAACTCGGCGTCCTCCGGGGCCTGGGCCAGGGTCACGCCGCCCTGTTCCTTGATTCGCGACAGGCCGACGGCGCCATCTGAGCCCGTGCCGGATAACACCAGGCAAAAGGCCCGTTCACGGTGCACATCCGCCAGGTTCCGGAAGAACAGATCGATGGCCGAGGTTCGACCCAGGCGCGGGTCGGACGGGCTGACCTCAAGGTAACCGTCATTCATGGTCAGCCGGTGCGCCGGAGAAATCACATACACATGATTGCGTTCGATGGGCACCGTTTCGGTGACCTGCAGGACCGGCATCTGCGTCGATTCCTGGATGATCTTGTCGGCAATGCTTTCGTGATCCGGCGACAGGTGAAGAATGATCACAAACGCCATGCCGTTGTCGTGGGGCATGTTGTCGAAAAACAACTTGATGGCTTGCAGGCCACCGGCAGACGCGCCAATACCGACGACACCAAAGTCGAGTGGGTGAAACGGATGTTGCGCTGAGGTGGCAACACTGGACTTTGGGTCGGATGAAGTGGTCATGCATTTGCCTTGGAAAGCGACGTCCTGACGCCGCTGCAAAATAATCAGGCTTGCGCCTGCCTCGTGAATCATGGGCAGGGCGATCTTATTTATCGCCGTCGCGATCGGTTACCTGCATCAAATCAACGCAACTTTTTTAGTGGCGGAAATTTAGCATTCTATTCGTAAAACGGGTGGACGTTTATTCGGGGGACTGAACCGACCAAAAGGATGCGCCCGGGCGCACTGGCTCAGTCTTTTAAGCTTAGTCGATTATCAAAGGATAAGCGGCGGCGGGGGAAGGTTCCCGGTCGTGCTGATAAAAGGCCCGGAGTACGCCGAACCTGTGGCGAGGGAGCAAGCTCCCTCGCCACAGGGGACCGCGTCAGCGTCAATGCCCACCGACCACCATGTGCGTGAACGGCGCCACATACGCCTGCAACGTTACCAATCCACCAACCAGTATCGCCAGCACGATGGAGTGGAAGAACACATAGCGCAGAATCTCCCCTTCATGGCCGTACCAGCGAGTGGCGGTGGAGGCGACCACGATGGACTGGGCGTCGACCATTTTGCCCATGACCCCGCCGGAGCTGTTGGCGGCGGCCATCAATACCGGGCTGATGCCCAGCTGTTCGGAAGTCACCCGTTGCAAGCCGCCAAACAGCACGTTGGAGGCCGTATCCGAGCCGGTCAGCGCAACGCCGAGCCAGCCGAGCAGGGTGCCGAACATCGGGTAGAAAATCCCCGTGGCCGCGAACGCCAGACCCATGGTCGCGTCCAGTCCCGAATAGCGTGTCAGATAGCCCAGGGCGAGCATCGCCGCAATGGTGATCAGCGAAAAGCGCACCACCCACAGTGTTTTCAGGTATTGGCGCGCCAGTTGCGGAATCGAATAACCCATCAGCAACCCGCCGAGGATCGCCGCGAAAAAGATGCCGCTGCCGGTGGCGGTGAACCAGGTGAACTTGTAGATCGCGTCTTCGGTTTTCGGCGTCGGTACGACCGGCGGTACTTTTTCGACTTGCTGGTGCAGGGTGGTGAAGGTCAGCGCCGGGGAGAAGATCGGGTTCGCCTCGCGCAATGGTTTGCCCTGCGGGTCGAGCGTGGCGGAGTGGGTTTGCGGGTCGATGACGGCGCGGGTATCGAACAGGTTCTTGAAGCCCTGGGTGCCCCAGGCGAACACAAACACCGTGAGGATGATCCACGGCATCCACGCGCGCATGACCGCCGGTTTGGCGTCGCTGGCAAACGTGGCGCTGGCCTCGGGTTTTTGCTCATGCTCGGCATCGATTTTGGAGTTGTCGACACGTCCTGACAAAGCCGCTGACGTGTGCACAGTGGCGGGTTTCCAGACCTTGAGGAAACCGGTCAGGCAGGCCATGGAAATCAACGCGGCGATCACGTCCACCAGCATCGGCCCGTGGTAGTTGGAGACAATGAATTGCGGCACGGCGAAACTGACCCCGGCCACCAGAATCGCCGGCCAGATTTCCAGCATCTTGCGCCAACCGGCGAAGGCCCAGATCAGCCAGAACGGCACCAATACCGAGAAGAACGGCAGTTGCCGGCCGACCATCATCGACAGCTCCATTTCATCCAGCCCGGTGACTTTGGCCAGGGTGATGATCGGTGTGCCGAGGGCGCCGAAGGCCACCGGTGCTGTGTTGGCGATCAGCGCCAGACCCGACGCGGCCAGAGGCGAGAAGCCGAGGCCGATCAGAATCGCCCCGGTCACCGCCACCGGCGTGCCGAACCCGGCCGCGCCTTCGAAGAAAGCACCGAAGCAGAAAGCAATCAGCAGCAATTGCAGGCGCCGGTCATCGGTGATGCGCGCCAGGGAATCCTGCAGCACCTTGAACGAACCGTTCTCGGTGGTCAGTCGGTGCAGGAAGATGATGTTGAGCACGATCCAGCCAATCGGCAGCAGCCCGTTGGCCGCACCGAACAGCGCCGCCGTGCCCGCCATGTTCGCCGGCATGCCGAAGGCGAAAATGGCGATCAGCAAAGCCGAGGCCAGGGCCAGCAGGGCCGCCATGTGCGCCTTGATATGAAAAAACGCCAGGGAGGCCAGCATCACCACCACCGGCACTGCTGCCATGACGGTCGATAACACCGGGTTGCCGAACGGGTCGTAGATTTGCTGCCAGACCATGTTCCACCTCTGCTTTTTTATTGTTGGAAGCGCAGGTCCTTTGCGGCTAGGTGGTTGGAGTATAGGTGGCATTTGGCCGCTGTCCTGTCACGGGCACGGCTTGGGGAGGGAGGGTGATTTTGCGGGCTTCTTCGCGAGCAAGCCCGCTCCCACATTTGGAATGCATTCCAGTGTGGGAGCGGGCTTGCTCGCGAAATCGTCTTAAGAGGCTATAAAAAATGGCCCTATGAAATGCCCTGTAAGTGGCTCTTCTAGTAGGACCATTCAACTCATAGGATAGGTTTTCCACAACAGGAAGCCCCTAACCATGCAATCAAAAATGAGCTATCCGGCCGCCTGGAAACTGGCCGCCACGGTGATGTCGGTCGCACTGTTATCCGGCTGCGAACCACCCTCGCGCGCGGACTTCATCAAGTACCCATCGCTGCGGCAAAAGTGGTCGATGACCTGCGACGCCCGCAGTCACCTGGCCGAAGTCAATGTGGAAGGTTGCGAGAACCTGCGTCAGTGGCAGAGCGCCAATCAGCAACCCGGTCTGATGAATCAAAACCTGGGCAAGTGACGCCTGTCAGAAGGTGAACTGGCGGGAGGACAGCTGGGCCATTTCGGTGTCGAGCAGGTGCTCGGCCAGCACATCATTCAGGAAGCGGAACTGGTCATTGATCCCGACCACTTCGTTGCTGAAGTGATTGGCGGCGGCGGGCATCAGCAGCGCTTCGAAGTTCTTGTCGAACACCAGCGCGATCTCTTTGCGCGAGACCACCTGCTGCGAATAGTAGTTGGTGCCAAACACCGGGAAACTCACGGCCAGGGTAACGATGCGGATCATGACGGGTGCTCCTCGGTGTGGCCGATGTCCAGGAAGAAACGGGAAAACAGGGTCAGGGTGACGGCGGTCAGGGCCAGGCAGGTCAGGAGATGGATCAACATGATGTGCCCCTCCGATACGGGGTTTGCGTTGGGTATGGGGTGATCCTGCGCCGGACGGTTTTTTGGCGGAAGGCATTCGTTGCGATGGTGAATATCGACGGGAATGATGGTGAAGGTTTTTTCATTGTTCTGGCGGGCCTCTTCGCGAGCAAGCCCGCTCCCACAGTGGTTTGAGAGTGGGCCAAGAATCTGTGAACGACGCCAGACCCTGTGGGAGCGGGCTTGCTCGCGAAGGCGGCCTCCAGGGCACCACAAAAACTCCAGACGAACGGCCAAAACCCTGAACCTATACTCAACTCAATAGCTTTATGAGCACTGGGCATTTCGCTCGGGAGCGACTCCAGGACACCGCGATCGTGAACCTGCGTTCGTTGATCGTTGCCGTGATGGTGGTGTTGGCCGGTTGCGCCACGTCTGACCGTGCCCCGGCGCCAGCGCCAGTCGTGGTGGTGGCGCCTAGCACTTGGCAGCAAGTGGACCGGGAGATTGTCGCCGCGTCGCAATCGGCCACCGAGCAGACCAAAATCTATGCGCGCGGGGCCATGGATTACTGGCGCACGCGGGTCTATCAACTGACCGAAGAGAACTTCATTCCCTGGTTCAGCAGTTATTGGACCCAGGAATGGCTGTCGATGAAGGTCAGTTGGTACACGATCAGTGCCACGGGTGAGCAGGATGCCTCGGCCAAGCGTCTGGCGGCTTATCTGCTGGAGCAATACCAGAAGCGCGTGCTGGCGCCAGTCGCGGTGGAGATCGATCCCGACGCGATTCTCGGCCTGGCCACGGCGTTCTACGTGGACATTCTCCAGGAAGAACTGCAGAAAATTTCCCAGCGTCACGGCGTGCCGATGGCGCAGCTCAACGGGCGGATCCAGAAAATCCCGGCGATTGCCCTGGGGCCGCCGCCGGCCCGGGACGCTTCGCTGTATCAGGTGGTGCATTCCGAACCGTTGAACGCGTTGCCGGCCTACGCGGCGCTGATCGACAAGATCCACCAGGCCGGCGGCGACAAAGGGGTGGGTTCGACCGACACCGCCATGGCGCCGGTGGCCAAGCGCGCCAGCCAACGGATGGAAGCCGAGATGCCTACCCGTGGCGCCGCCAGCGCGGTGGCTGCGGCGGCGGGCAAACTGGCCGGCGGCTTGATCACCGTCGGGGTGGCGGGAATCCGCGCGATCATCCAGGCCAACGACCGGCCGGACAGCGAAGCACTGATCCGCAGCAGCCTGGGCAACACCTTCGACAAGGCTTGGGCGAAGCTGCTGCAAAACCCGACCACTGGCGTCATGGCGGGTACGCTGTACCTGGCCGCGCAAATCGAGGGCAACCTGGCGGGGAGCGCTGAAGTACCGTCGGTCAGTTCGAGCAGCGGCGCTGTCGATTGGAGCCCGACGGAATCGACTACCCAGCAGATCGACCCCCAACTCCCAGCAGGAGAATGACATGTCTTACATCGATGGCTTAGTCGCCGCAGTCCCCACCGCCAACCGCGAAAAATTCATCAAGCACGCCGAGATCGCCGCGAAGATCTTCAAGGAAGCCGGTGCCTTGAGCATTACCGAATGCTGGGGCGATGACGTGCCCGACGGCAAGGTGACCTCATTTCCGATGGCGGTGAAGCTCAAGGAAGACGAAACCGTGATCTTTTCCTGGATCGTCTGGCCCGACAAGGCCACCCGCGATGCCGGCATGCAGAAAGTCATGGTCGATCCACGCATGCAGCAGGACGTCAACCCGATGCCGTTCGATGGCCAGCGCATGGTGTTTGGTGGTTTCAATATTGTGCTGCAGGCGTAAAGCATCACCGCAGGATCATTCCGGCGACGGAGTGATCCTGCAGCTTTTGCGGTTGCGGATCTCATTGTCCGTCGGCCGCTCCCGGACAAACTCGAAACGCGGCTCACCTTCGCTATAGTGAACCAGCCAGCCCCATTCCAGCTCAGACTCCTCCTGGCCGGGTTGCGGCGGCATCGCCCACCATGGCTCTTTGCTGATGATCTCTCGCATGGCGCCCTCCGGTTGATTCGGTTGGTTCAACTATAACGTGCATGTCAGGAGGTGCCAGGCGTGAGCGACGAATCCCATGAACCGTTCAAGCGTCTGTTTTTTGCCCTGAACTGCGCGCCGGAACAGCGGCGGGCGATTGCCCAGTGGCGCGGGGCTTTGCAACTGCGCAGCGGACGGCCGGTGCCGGCGGAGAATTTTCACCTGACGTTGAAGTTCTTGGGCGCGGTGGGTGTGGCGCAGATCGCCGACATCTGCACGGCGGCGGCGAAGGTGCGGGTGCCGGGTGTGGCGTTGCGGGTGATGCTGGATCGGGTGGATGTGTGGCGCAGGCATGGGGTTTTGGTGCTGGCGTCGGAACAGGCGCCGCCGGAGTTGTTGCGGCTGGTGTATGCGCTGGAGCAGGCGATGTTGCCGTTTGGATTTGAGGATTCGCCCAAGGAATTTCGCCCGCATTTGACCTTGATGCGGGACTATCGATTGCCGGTGCCTGAGTCGGCAACACCGCCCGAATTTATCCTGCGCGCCGAGCATTTCACGCTGTTTGAATCCCACAAGGGCTGCTATCGGGCGCTGGCCGAATGGCCGCTCATTCTCTAGGACAAAAAAAGGCGCCCGAGGGCGCCTGAAGTTCACCTTAACCGAGGAGCCAGGTGAGGCCGTTCGCAGGAAGTGCAGCGGTGGTAAGGCGCTGCTTGAACGGAAGAGCGGAAAGCTGAAATTGATGTTGAATGTAAGGGGCCCTTCGCGAGCAGGCTCGCTCCCACAGGGCATTGTTGTCGTTCACAAATCTGTGTTTCACCACGGCCCCTGTGGGAGCGGGCTTGCTCGCGAAAGCGGTAGATCAGGCCCATTGATGCTGGCTGTGCTGCCGTCTTCGCGAGCAAGCCCGCTCCCACATTAGAGCGGTGTGATCACACATCCCTTGTGGGAGCGAGCCTGCTCGCGAAGGCGTCTTCAAGCGAATTACTTCCCGAGTTTTACGCGGGTCCAGCCTCGGGTCATGACCCGTTGAACACCAATCGGCATATCCGGAATCGCATACAGCGTCGCCATCACCGCCTGTGACGGGTACGAGCCGGGATCATCACGAATCGCCTCATCCACCAACGGCGTCGCCGCTGCGTTGGCGTTGCTGTAGCCGATGTTGTTGGTGATCTCGGCGATGATGTCCGGGCGCATCAGGAAGTTCATGAACAGGTAGGCGTTGTCGACGTTCGCCGCGTCCCGTGGGATGGCGACCATGTCGTAGAAGCTGCCGGCGCCTTCTTTCGGGATGCTGTAGTCGATCTTCACCGTGTCGCCAGCCTCTTTGGCGCGAGCCTTGGCTTGCAACACGTCACCGGAATAGCCCACAGCCACACAGATGTTGCCGTTGGCCAGGTCGGAGATGTATTTCGAGGAATGGAAGTACGCCACTGACGGCCGAATCCTCATGAACAACGCTTCAGCTTCGGCAATCTGCGCCTTGTCCTGGGAATTCACCGGGTAGCCCAGATAGTGCAGGGCGGCCGGGAGCATTTCCGTTGGCGAATCAAGGAAACTGATGCCACAAGCTTTAAGCTTTTCCGCGTTTTCCGGTTTGAACAACAAGTCCCAGGAATTGGTCGGCGCATTGGCCCCGAGCACTTCCTTGACCTTGGCCGGGTTGAAGCCGATGCCGATCGAGCCCCACATGTACGGGAAGGCGTGAGCGTTATCCGGGTCGCTGGCCGAGGCGTTTTTCAGCAGCACCGGGTTGAGGTTTTTCCAGTTCGGCAGCATCGATTTGTCCAGCGTCTGATACACGCCTGCCTTGATCTGCTTGGCCAGGAAACTGTTGGACGGCACCACGATGTCGTAGCCGGATTTACCCGCGAGCAGGCGTGCCTCAAGGGTTTCATTGCTGTCGAACACATCGTAGGTCACGCGGATCCCGGTCTCGTCTTCGAACTTCTTGACCGTGTCCGGGGCGATGTAATCCGACCAGTTATAAACGCGCAGAACCTTGTCGTTGGCCTGGGCAACCGTCGCCAGGGCGCCCACTAAGGACAGTGTCAGCAGAGTCCTGCCAAACATTTTCATCGGTACAACTCCATTTCTTTTTTATTCAAATACGCAAAACAATGCAGTGCTGGCGCACCCCTTGTAGCAGCTGGCGAAGCCTGCGTTCGGCTGCGAAGCAGTCGTAAAACCTGCGAATTCAATCTTCCTGAAAGAACCGCAGTGACTGAATTCACGACTGCTGCGCAGCCGAACGCAGGCTTCGCCAGCTGCTACAAAGTGTGCGTGTTGCAGGCCATTAGGCCGTCGCTTCGACTCGTTGGTTTTTCGGTTGTGTCCAGGACTCGCTGGCCGTCTGGTCCATCGCTTCCTGGATCGCCCGTTTGCGGGTGGCTTCGGCGCGGCGGCTGAAGTACCAGACCATGAACGTCACGATCGACACCGCGAGCAGAATCAGACTGGCGACTGCGTTGATCTCAGGTTTCACCCCCAGACGTACCGCCGAGAACACTTCCATCGGCAGCGTGGTGGAACCCGGCCCGGACACGAAACTCGCCAGCACCAAATCATCCAGCGACAAGGCAAACGACATCATGCCGCCCGCCGCCAACGACGGCGCGATCATCGGAATGGTGATCAGGAAGAACACCTTCAATGGCCGCGCACCGAGATCCATGGCTGCCTCTTCGATGGACAGGTCCAGCTCACGCAAACGCGCCGAAACCACCACCGCCACATATGCGGCACAGAATGTGGTGTGGGCAATCCAGATTGTTACCAGACCGCGTTCCTGTGGCCAGCCAATCAACTGCGCCATGGCCACGAACAACAGCAGCAACGACAGACCGGTGATCACTTCCGGCATCACCAGCGGCGCCGTCACCAGACCACCGAACAGCGTGCGACCCTTGAAGCGCGTCACGCGAGTCAGCACGAACGCCGCCAAGGTCCCCAGCGCCACCGCCGCAATCGCGGTGTAGCAGGCGATTTCCAGCGAGCGCACCACCGAGCCCATCAGTTGTGTGTTGTCGAGCAGACCGACGTACCACTTCACCGACCAGCCGCCCCACACCGTCACCAGTTTCGAGGCGTTGAACGAGTAGATCACCAGGATCAGCATCGGCAGGTAGATAAACGACAGGCCGAAAATCAGCATGAACTTTGAAAATCCGAAGCGTTTCATCCCCGTGCCTCCATCTCTTTGGCCTGGCTGCGGTTGAACAGCAGAATCGGCACAATCAGGATCAACAGCATCACCACCGCCAGCGCGGACGCCACCGGCCAGTCGCGGTTATTGAAGAACTCTTGCCACAGCACACGGCCGATCATCAGCGTCTCCGGGCCACCCAGCAGTTCCGGAATCACGAACTCACCGACCACTGGAATGAACACCAGCATGCAACCGGCGATGATGCCGTTCTTGGCCAGCGGCACGGTGATTTTCCAGAAGTTGTTGAAGTTGCTCGAACCCAGGTCCGACGCGGCTTCCAGCAGGCTGCCGTCGTGTTTCACCAAGTTGGCGTAGAGCGGCAACACCATGAACGGCAGGTACGCGTAAACCACCCCGATATACACGGCGGTATTAGTGTTGAGGATCTCGATCGGGTGATCGGTGATCCCGGTCCACATCAGAAACGCGTTGAGCAAACCGTTGTTGCTGAGGATGCCCATCCACGCGTAAACGCGGATCAGGATCGCGGTCCAGGTCGGCATCATGATCAACAGCATCAGGACGTTTTGCGTTTCCTTTTTTGCCTTGGTAATCGCGTAGGCCATCGGGAAACCGATCACCAGGCACATCAACGTGCTGAAAAACGCGACCTTCAACGAACCCAGATACGCCGAGATGTACAACTCATCCTGGGTCAGCAACGAGTAGTTGCCGAGGTTCAGCAGCAGCTGGAATTTCTGCTCGGCGAAGGTGTAGATCTCCGAGTACGGCGGAATCGCCAGCGCCGCTTCCGAGAAGCTGATCTTCATCACCAAAAAGAACGGCAGCATGAAGAACAGGAACAGCCAGATGAACGGAATGCCGATCACCAGTTTGCGCCCGCTGGGGACCAGTCTTAGAAATTGCTGATTGAAGGTTTTCATGAGCGCAGTACCACGCCGCTGTCGTCTTCCCACCACACGTAGACCTTGTCGTCCCAGGTCGGACGCGCGCCCCGGCGTTCGGCGTTGGCCATGAACGACTGCACGACTTTGCCGCCGGGCAATTCGACGTAGAACACCGAGTGACCGCCGAGGTAGGCGATGTCATGCACCTTGCCTTGGGACCAGTTGTAGCGCTGCTCCGGCTTGATCGTGCTGACCAGCATTTTTTCCGGGCGGATGGCGTAGGTGATCGACTTGTCCTGCACCGAAGTGCTGACGCCGTGACCGACGTAAATCTTCTGCTCCAGGTCCGGGCTGTGGATGATCGCGTGACCTTCCAGGTCCTCGACAACGGTGCCGTCGAAGGCGTTCACGTTGCCGATGAATTCGCAGACCATGCGGCTGACCGGCGCTTCGTAAATGTCCACCGGGCTGCCGATCTGGGCGATCCAGCCGAGGTGCATGATTGCGATGCGCTCGGCCATGGTCATGGCCTCTTCCTGGTCGTGGGTCACCATCACGCAGGTCACGCCGACCCGCTCGATGATCTGCACCAGTTCCAGTTGCATCTGCGAACGCAGCTTCTTATCCAGCGCGCCCATGGGTTCGTCGAGCAACAACAGCTTCGGACGCTTGGCCAGGGAGCGGGCGAGGGCGACGCGCTGACGCTGGCCGCCGGACAACTGATGGGGTTTGCGTTTGGCGTATTGGGTCATGTGCACCAGGCGCAGCATCTCTTCGACGCGGGCGTCGATTTCGCTGGCGGACAACCGATCCTGCTTCAGGCCGAAGGCGATGTTCTGCGCCACCGTCATGTGCGGGAACAGCGCGTAGGACTGGAACATCATGTTGATCGGCCGCTCGTAGGGCGGCATGTCGGTGATGTCGACACCGTCGAGCAAGATCCGTCCTTCGGTCGGGCGTTCGAAGCCGGCGAGCATACGCAGCAGGGTCGATTTGCCCGAACCGGAACCACCGAGCAGGGCGAAGATTTCGCCTTGATGGATCTCCAGGGACACATCGTCCACGGCGGTGGTTTCGTCGAACTTCTTGGTCACGCGATCGATTTTCACCAAGACCTTTTTCGGGGCCTGGTGACCTTCAAGAGCCTTCCTGTAAGTGCTGGAGGCATTTGCCATGTGAAACTCCCAACAGGTTTCAGTCGTCGGGCCAACGCGGCCTGACTTAATAGTTGATTGCAAGCCTGAGCCGTGCGGTGCCAATGGTTCATATCGCCTATCTCCTGTGGGAGCGAGCCTGCTCGCGAAAGCGGTGGATCATTCAACATTGATGTCGCATGACACATTGCATTCGCGAGCAGGCTCGCTCCCACAGGGTTGCGGTGCATTCATTGGCCCATACCGCTCGGGCTTATTCGGCGCCGCCGTCCTGGCTGCCTGGTGGTGCTTGTTGTTGTCTTGTTTCGTTTTTTACGCGTGAAGAAGCAGCGCGCGTCGGCGCAGCCGCCCGTTCACGAGGGCAGTTAAATCGTTGGATGAGGGTTTAAGTCGTCAGCGTTTTTTACGTAGCGCCGCCCGTTGCCGGCATGCGTCGCCAAACGCCTGGAAAATACTTAAATACTGAGGATTCGATAGCACCTGCCATTCCGGGTGCCATTGCACACCGACGGCAAAAGTCGGGCTGTGGTCCACCGAGATCGCCTCGATCAAACCGTCCGGTGCCACTGCTTCGCAACGCAGCCCCGGCGCCAGTCGATCAATGCCCTGGCTGTGAATCGAATTGACCATGAACTCGGCCGGCAACTCCAGCGCTTCGAACACGCCGCCCGGTTGCACGGTGACCGCATGGGCCGGCGCGTACTGCACCGCCAACTCCGGACTGTCCGCTTCCCGGTGATCGAGCATGCCGGGCAGTTCATGGACCTTCTGATGCAGGCTGCCGCCGAACGCCACGTTCATTTCCTGGAAGCCGCGACAGATGCCCAACACCGGCACACCGGCGGCAATCGCTGCACGCAATAAAGGAAGGGTGGTGGCGTCCCGCGCCGGATCGTGATCCGTGCCGGGAGCACTGGCCGGGCCTTGATAGTGGAAGGGCTCCACATTCGATGGCGAGCCGGTCAGCAACAGACCGTCGAGCTGCGCGAGCAGGTCCTCGATTTCGGTGAGTTCGCCCAGGGAAGGAATGACCACGGGCAGACCCAAAGCCGCGACGCTGACAGCACGCAAGTACTTGTCGCCGCTGACGTGGTAGGGGTGCAGGCCAATCTGTTTGACGCACGCTGTAACGCCGATCAATGGCTTGAATGCCATTTTTATCACCTCGAAGTTTCACACTTGAACGAGCTTTTCCGGAGCTTAGCCTTGTTGATTTTAATTAACAACTCTCATGTAAAAAATTCTAAACGCCGATCGTCCGATCCTCAGGATTCACGCGGTGTGCGGGACGTATCTGGCACTCTCGTGCCCATAAAAGGCCCGAAAATAAAGGTTGAAAGGCCAAGTGTTCGCTATTGACTTCACTTTGCCTTTCGGATTGACTGGGCTCGCAACAAGGTAGTGAACATAATAATTAACAGCTAATAGGTGCATCATGTCGGTCCCTCTGCGTACCGTTCAACTCAACGAAGCAAACGCATTCCTTAAGAAATATCCTGAGGTTTTGTACGTCGACCTTCTGATTGCGGATATGAACGGTGTGGTGCGCGGCAAGCGCATCGAACGCACCAGTCTTCATAAGGTTTACGAAAAAGGCATCAACCTCCCGGCGTCATTGTTTGCCCTGGACATCAATGGTTCTACGGTGGAAAGCACCGGCCTGGGTCTGGACATCGGCGACTCGGATCGAATCTGCTACCCCATCCCTGACACCCTGAGCATTGAGCCGTGGCAGAAACGCCCAACCGCGCAATTGCTGATGACCATGCACGAACTCGAAGGCCAGCCGTTCTTCGCCGACCCTCGGGAAGTGCTGGCGAATGTGGTGCGCAAATTCGACGAACTCGGCCTGACCATCTGCGCGGCGTTCGAGCTGGAGTTCTACCTGATCGACCAGGACAACGTGAACGGTCGTCCGCAGTCGCCGCGTTCGCCGGTATCGGGCAAGCGTCCGGTGTCGACTCAGGTGTACCTGATCGATGACCTCGACGAATACGTCGATTGCCTGCAGGACATCCTCGAAGGCGCGAAAGAGCAGGGCATTCCTGCGGACGCCATCGTCAAGGAAAGCGCCCCGGCGCAGTTCGAAGTCAACCTGCATCACGTCAACGACCCGATCAAGGCCTGCGATTACGCGGTGTTGCTCAAGCGTCTGGTGAAGAACATCGCCTACGACCACGAGATGGACACCACGTTTATGGCCAAGCCGTATCCGGGCCAGGCGGGCAACGGTTTGCACGTGCACATTTCGATTCTCGACAAAGAAGGCAACAACATCTTTGCCAGCGAGGATCCCGAGCAGAACGCCGCGCTGCGACACGCGATCGGCGGTGTGCTCGAGACCCTGCCGGCGCAGATGGCCTTCCTGTGCCCGAACGTCAACTCGTACCGCCGTTTCGGCGCGCAGTTCTACGTACCGAACTCGCCGAGCTGGGGCATCGACAACCGTACCGTTGCCGTGCGTGTGCCAACTGGTTCGGCGGACTCGGTGCGCATCGAACACCGCGTGGCCGGCGCCGATGCCAACCCGTACCTGTTGATGGCGTCAGTCCTGGCCGGTATTCACCACGGCCTGACCAACAAAATCGAACCGGGCCCTCCGGTGGAAGGCAACAGCTACGAGCAAAACGAACAGAGCCTGCCGAACAACCTGCGCGACGCACTGCGCGAGCTGGACGACAGCGAAGTCATGCCCAAATACATCGACCCGCTCTACATCGACGTGTTCGTGGCGTGCAAGGAAAGCGAACTGGCCGAGTTCGAAAACTCCATCTCGGACCTTGAGTACAACTGGTATTTGCACACCGTTTAACGGCCAGTGAAATCCCTGTGGGAGCGAGCCTGCTCGCGAAGAGGCCGGCACAGCCAGCATTGATGTCGCTTGAGATACCGCTTTCGCGAGCAAGCCCGCTCCCACAAGGGATTGCCGGTGAACACGAATTCTGTGAGCACCGCTGATCCAATGTGGGAGCGGGCTTGCTCGCGAAGACGCCGGCACAGCCAACATCAATGTTGCCTGATCCACCGCCTTCGCGAGCAAGCCCGCTCCCACAGGGGATTGCATTGCACGTTTTAACTGACCATCACTTATTCCTCTGCGTCGAGTCACAACAATGACAAACACTCGCAGCGACTGGGAACAACGCTTCCAGTCCTTATCCATCGAAGGCCGCGCTTTTATCGACGGCCAATATCGCTCGGCACTCAGCGGCGATACCTTCGAATGCATCAGCCCGGTGGACGGCCGTTTCCTGGCTAACGTCGCCAGCACCGACGAAGCCGATGCCAATGCGGCAGTCGCCGTCGCCCGCCAGACCTTCGAGTCCGGCGTCTGGGCCAAACAGGCACCCGCCGAGCGCAAGCGCATCCTGATCCGCTTCGCCGATCTGATCCTGGCTAACCAGGAAGAACTGGCCCTGCTCGAAACCCTCGACATGGGCAAGCCGATCAGCGATTCCATGAACATCGACATCCCGGCGACCGCCAACGCGATCCGCTGGAGCGCCGAAGCGATCGACAAGATCTACGACGAAGTCGCCGCCACGCCCCACGATCAACTCGGCCTCATCACCCGCGAACCGACGGGTGTGGTCGCCGCCATCGTGCCGTGGAACTTCCCGCTGATCATGGCCAGCTGGAAGTTCGCCCCGGCCCTCGCTGCGGGTAACTCGTTCATCCTCAAACCTTCGGAAAAATCGCCACTGACCGCGATCCGCATCGCCCAATTGGCGCTGGACGCAGGCATCCCGAAAGGCGTGTTCAACGTGCTGCCGGGCTACGGTCACACCGTGGGCAAAGCGCTGGCGTTGCACATGGACGTCGACGTGCTGGCCTTCACCGGCTCCACCGCGATTGCCAAGCAACTGCTGATCTACGCCGGGCAAAGCAACATGAAACGCGTTTGGCTCGAAGCTGGGGGGAAGAGTCCGAACGTGGTGTTCGCCGACGCGCCGGATTTGCGCGCGGCAGCACAAGCCGCGGCCGGGGCGATTGCCTTCAACCAGGGCGAAGTCTGCACCGCCGGTTCGCGGTTGCTGGTGGAGCGCTCGATTCGCGAGCAGTTCATTCCGCTGCTGGTGGAAGCGCTGCAAGCCTGGAAACCGGGGCACGCCCTCGATCCGGACACCACCGTCGGCGCGGTCGTCGATCAGCGTCAACTGGACAACGTGTTGCGCTACATCCAGGTCGGCAAAGACCAGGGCGCGCACCTGATTGCCGGCGGCAGCCGCACCCTCGAAAGCACCGGTGGCCTGTACGTGGAGCCGGCGATTTTCGACGGCGTGACCAACGCCATGACCATCGCCCAGGAAGAAATCTTCGGCCCGGTGCTGTCGCTGATCACCTTCGACACCGAGGAAGAAGCGCTGGCCATCGCCAACGACAGCATCTTCGGCCTGGCGGCGGGCGTGTGGACCAGCAACCTGAGCAAGGCCCACACCTTCGCCCGTGGTTTGCGCGCCGGCAGCGTCTGGGTCAACCAGTACGACGGCGGCGACATGACCGCGCCGTTCGGCGGGTTCAAGCAGTCGGGTAACGGTCGGGACAAATCGCTGCATGCGTTCGACAAATACACCGAACTCAAAGCGACCTGGATCAAGCTCTAACACCTTTACAGCGGAGGTCGCCGGCACATGCCAGCGGCCATCGGAGAAACCTATGAAACCTACAACACATGTAAACAGCTACTACGCCGCCACCCGCAACTTCACCGGCGAATTCCCGGTGCTTGAAGAGCTGGTGGAATGCGACGTCTGCGTGATCGGCGCCGGCTACACCGGTTTGTCCTCGGCGCTGTTCCTCAGCGAAGCGGGCTACAGCGTGACCGTGCTCGAAGCCGCCAAAGTCGGG
The DNA here is from genome assembly GCF_044762525.1 of Pseudomonas sp. NPDC096950. Taxonomy (NCBI): domain Bacteria; kingdom Pseudomonadati; phylum Pseudomonadota; class Gammaproteobacteria; order Pseudomonadales; family Pseudomonadaceae; genus Pseudomonas; species Pseudomonas sp. NPDC096950. Next base: position 150,440 of record NZ_JBIWEL010000003.1, read on the forward strand.
TTCGGCGCCAGCGGTCGCAACGGCGGCCAACTGGTCAACTCCTACAGCCGCGACGTCGACGTGATCGAAGAACGCTACGGCGACAAAACCGCCGAAGTCCTCGGCAGCATGATCTTCGAAGGCGCCGACATCATCCGTTCGCGCATCCAGCACTACGACATCCAGTGCGACTACAAGCCCGGTGGCATCTTCGCCGCGCTGAACAAAAAGCAACTCAAAGGCCTGGCCGAGCAGAAAAGCAGCTGGGAACGCTACGGCAACAAAAACCTGAAGATGCTCGACGCGGCGGACATCAAGCGCGAAGTCGGTTGCGACAACTACGTCGGCGGCCTGCTCGACATGCAGGGCGGCCACATTCACCCGCTGAACCTGGCCCTCGGCGAAGCCTCGGCGATCATCGGCCTCGGCGGCAAAATCTACGAACAATCGGCGGCGGTGGAAATCACCTACGGCGAACCAATCACCGTGCGCACCGCCAAAGGCGTGGTTCGCGCCAAATACCTGCTGATCGCCGGCAACGCCTACCTGCCGCAAGACCTCGACAATCGCGTCACGCGTAAAAGCATGCCCTGCGGCTCGCAAATCGTCGTCACCGAACCGTTGTCCGAACAGGTCGCGCGCAGCCTGATCAAAAACAACTACTGCGTCGAAGACTGCAACTACCTGCTCGACTACTACCGCCTCACCGCCGACAACCGCTTGCTGTACGGCGGCGGCGTGGTCTACGGCGCCCGCGAGCCGGACGACATCGAACAACTGATCAAGCCGAAAATCCTCAAGACCTTCCCGCAACTGAAGGACGTGAAAATCGACTACCGCTGGACCGGCAACTTCCTGCTGACCATGTCCCGCATGCCGCAATTCGGCCGCATCGAGAAAAACGCCTACTACATGCAAGGCTACAGCGGCCACGGCGTCACCTGCTCCCACCTGGCCGGAAAACTGATCTCCGAAATGATCCGCGGCGACGCCGAACGCTTCGACGCCTTCGCCTCCCTGCCGCACATGCCGATGCTCGGCGGCCGCACCTTCTCGGCGCCACTCACCGCCATGGGCGCCGCGTACTACTCGTTGCGCGACCGGTTCGGTATCTAAGCCATCACGCAAACCCCCAGTGGAAAACAATCCCTGTGGGAGCGGGCTTGCTCGCGAAGGCGGCGTATCAGTCACCATCGATGTGGCTGACCCACCGCCTTCGCGAGCAAGCCCGCTCCCACAGGAGAACCATGCCAGACACAAATCCTGCGCCCAACCCGGATCAAGCCTGTGGGAGCGAGCCTGCTCGCGAAGAGCTCATATCAGCCACAGTAATGCTGTCTGAAACACCGCTTTCGCGAGCAGGCTCACTCCCACAGCCAACGCACCAAAACAGACCAATACCAGGCCCGCCAGCCTTTTTATCCCCCCACCCATCGAACCTGCTGAGCAACACGAACAAACGTGATTTAATACCCGCCTTTCACGTTTCTGGGACAGGGAAGCGGTGTTCCTCGCGGCCAAAAGTCGCCCGCCATCCACCCCCATAACCCCTTAAGTAGTTCACACATAAGGCTGTCATGGACACGGGCTCACGACTCAAATTAGTACGCGAAAGCTACAAACTGTCCCAGCGCGAGCTGGCCCGCCGTAGCGGCGTCACCAATGCCACCATCTCCCTGATCGAACAAAATCGCGTCAGCCCCTCCGTCAGCTCCCTCAAAAAACTGCTCGAAGGCATTCCGATGTCCCTGGCGGACTTCTTCACTTTCGACCAGCCACCGCGCGAGCATCAATACGTGTTCCGCGCCAACGAACAGCCAGACCTCGGCCGTCATGGCCTGCGATTGCTGCTGATCGGCGCTTCAGTGCCGAGCCGGCAAATGCGCTTGCTGCGCGAGCAATACGCGCCTGGTGCGAGTTCTGGCGAGGAACCGATCGTTCACTCGGAAGGCGAGGAGTGTGGGCTGGTGACGCGCGGGACGGTTGAGCTCACCGTTGATGGGCAGATTAGTGTGCTGAACGCCGGGGATGGGTATTACTTCCCGACGACGCTGCCGCATCGGTTTCGGAATATTGGCCAGGATGAGGCGGAAATCATCAGCGCCAACACCCCGGCTAACTTCTGATAGCGATGAACTCTTGCATCGCTAAAACTTGATTTTCCCCGCATGATAAAAGTCCATTCCCGCTCAGGTTTCGGACTTTTATTATTTGCGCAGGTCTGAAAATGTCTTTTGCTAAACTAAACCCCTAGGCTTCCGGTTTGAATACTCTTTATAGGTTTGGTTTTTTTTGTGCATTGCTTTTGGATCTTTGGGATAAATATGTAAGAAAAAAGAAGGTGGTGTGTAGGAGTCTTCGGATCGTCGTTCTTTGATGTCGTTTGTTAGAGTGAGTAGTAGTAATGACAGGATTATAATTTTGGATGCATGTGCAGATTGTATATGGGCTCAAAAAGGGTATCAGGCTTCCTGAGGGGGTAATAATGCGGTTGCGGGTTTTCTTCACGGTTTTAATTTCGGACTTACTAGCTGTTATGCTTTCTATGCTTTATGCGGCATTCCTTGCGAAGTTAATAGAAAAAGCGGTTCCTTTATGTGGTGTTTATTATTGGCTGGTGCTAGGCTTTCTTTTTGTTTTCTTGTTGTTTGTTAACTTTTATTATTGTTTTCCCAGTTATATTGATGTTTCACATGGGCGCGATCGAAATCCCCGCAGAGACTCTGCTTGGGTTGCGTATTTTGGTGCTTTTATCAGTTCTTTATTTTTGACTGCCGTGATCGATCTACAAATTGATCAGGCAGTTTCGCTGCAAGGCAGCCTTTCGTTTTTCGTTAGTGCGGCTATTTTTGCATTGGTTTTTTCCTGTTTATGTCTTTATATAATGAAGCTTCGTCGAAAAAAGTAATACACTTGAGATTTGATTTATTTTAAATTTGTTTCTTCTGCCATATTTTTTATTGTGATTGTATCGACTAAGGCTTCAAAGGCCAGTGCCAGCTTTCCTGTTTGTCTGTACGCTCGTTCATAATTGATAGGGTCTTTTCTGAAAAGCTCAAGTGTATCGTTTTTACGCACTAAGCTCATTACGCCGAACGCTGATAGTCCCAAGTCTACAGAGTAATAGAGTGTGTTGCCGATTTCCGTGTTATCGGCTAAATATTGATATGTTTTTCTGATTGGCCCTACTGTGCCGGGAGCACCAGGTCCGTTGTATATATTCGCTGCGCTTTCATAAATATTATTGGTGCCGTGCGCGATGTAGGTTAATCCGACGACTGATTTAGTGCCTCTTGAATTTCCGAGTAACGAAGCACCCGTTTGAACTTGCATTGCTCCCGCTAAAACACCAATACCATTTTGAGTATAAAACATTGCTTTGGATGATAATTCTGCATACTCATCTCTGATACTCTGCAAGCCCTGTCGTGCTCTGATTAAGCCCTCGTCAACCGCTTGGATAATCTCGTTGGCAAAAGAAGAAATAATCGAACTAAATTTAAGTTGTAAAAAACTATCGTGCAAATGTGTGGCGCCAAGGGTACATCCAAACGCGACCAAATCAGAAGCAGCTCTAGTCACATCATGAATATCACAACTATCATCACTCATCTTCGTTCCCCCAAAAGCTGTAAGCACTTGTACCCGCTTGAACGTGTGTCCAACTAATATCTCGATAACGAATGGATACCATTTCTTGTGGCTGATCTTCGTTCATATGTATGGAGTGAGGAACTTGAAGATTCAAATGAGCGATTTTTGCTCCGGTTAATCGTACTGAATAATACTTATCCTGGCCTCCGGCTGGTGATGTTCGATAAAAATGTATTGTGCATTCGATTTCTTCACGTTCGTGCAGCGCACTTGCCAGCAGTGGAGAGGATTTGTCGATGTTCTTGGTGATCATGATAGGCAGGTGCTTGCCGCGATTGCTTGAGTATCCGCCGTCATTACCTGTAGTCATATTGTGCGAATAAGCCAGAACCATGATTTCATCCTCATGCCCGATCTGGCATTTGTTGCCGATAGAACTTTGGCTAGAACAACCTGCAGAAATCAAACCTTGTCGCTTGCCCGTGATACTCATGTAACCGTGATTCGCCATGCGTGACACTCCCATTTAGTTGCCTGATCGATCTATTTCAAGAGTAACAAGTGCTCTGTCAGAAGGGATCTGGTGTAATTGAGTGCATCAAAGAGTTCGGATGCTTCTTACGAAGTACGAAGAAATACTCGATAGAAGAGCCCTACAACTTCAGGCAGTGGTCGCCAAATTGAAAGCCATAAGCGCTGATCGAAAACGAGATTACGATCACGTTGCCGGTTGACAGACCGGATCATCCCAAACACTATCGACCCATGACCTACACACGCCACACGAACATGATGTGCTCCTCCATGACCGCTTCCGGCGGACCATGAGGTCACGCGTTCATAAGATTTGACGCAGTTGCCCAGAGCCCCGCCAGAAATGGACGGGGCTTTTTAGTTCTTCGTCTATGGATGGTTTACGGAGAAAGAAATGTTTGAGATTAGACGTGCTAAACCGAGCGATGCCCAAACTGCGTTCGATATACGCCTTCAAGCGATACGGCATCAATGCATTGGGGCCTACACCGAGGATCAAATGCTTGCCTGGACGGCTGGAGCCGCTAAGGATGGATATGACGTCCTGATGGGCAAACACTTTTATCTGAGCTGTATTGACGGTGAGCCGGTGGCGACGGGGATGCTGGATGTGGAGAACGGTGAAATTGGTGCGATCTTTGTGCTGCCGGGGTTTATGAATCAGGGTGTTGGGCTAAAAATCCTTAACCACCTGGAAGAGCTGGCGCGGGATTTAGGTTTGGAGAAGGTCAATCTGGACGCTACGTTGAATGCGGCTGACTTTTATCGGAGGTGCGGTTATGTCGGCGATGAGCCTGCTATATACCATTCGCCTTCAGGGCTGCAGTTAGCTTGTGTGCCAATGGTGAAGTGGCTTTTGCTTTGGCGGGGAAGTAGCGAAAGATAAAGTCCTGAAAACCCGCGACGATGAGGCTTTTTTCATTTTTGATTTTGCCTGATCCGGTCAACTGAAAGTTTCGCCACTGCCATGAACCGCTCGCCCGCGTCGAGGCTTATTTTTCAGCGCTCGTTCTCCCATAGACGTGCTAATCACACGCAGAAAGAATTGAGGGATAACAGCGAAGATGATCTTGGACGAAGTGCTAGCAGTAGCCAGACAACGACTTCTTCATGCAGCTGGACTGGTGGAGCGATAAGGGACGCCATCACTGCGTCAGCATCACGCCAAAATGGCCTAACACTCACATCTATCTCGACTTGAACGGCAATATCGATACTGAAAAAGGTCTAGGGACGGATGAAGACCGCTTGGGTCAATGCATGGGAAATTCAGCGAAGCCATAAACTAAAAACCCGCAGTAATGCGGGTTTTTTGCGACTTAAACCTGGTTACTGATTTTGGGGCGTATCAAACCCCCGCTGCTCAATCACCCGAAACACGTCATGCACATCCCGGATAAGGATCCAGGCGATGTTGGTGACGGTGTTGATGTCGTTCTCGGCGTAGTCGGGGAGGGTGGTGCAGCCCATGAGGTTGAGGTATTTGAGGACGGCGTTGAGGCGTTCGCTGACGCAGTTGTGGAGTTCGCGGATGGGGGCATCGTTGTCGATTAGGAGGACGGGGTAGTCGGTGGCGAATTGGGACATGGGGGTGAAGCGGCGGGGCGGGTGTTGAGTAGTCATGGTGTAAATCCTAATAGAAGAAGATTTACCACCTCTTTGCTGCGAAACAAATGGGTGGCAGTTGTGCGTGGGTTCGCAGACCGGAGGATTTACACCAAGACCCGGCAGACCCGAAGATCTCCCACGCACAACCGCCATGAAACATCATGCGGCCAGAGCCGGCTGCATCATGCCTGACGGTACTTTGGTGTCAACTTTGAGGGCTGCGAAACCCTATCGCCAATTGCTGTGGCGACGGGTCGAATATAGGTGTCGACTTTGGGGCTCGCAACCGGGGTGTAGGACGCCTTTTAGGCCATCGTGGTGAAGGGGATTTACTACGTTCGACCACGAAACCCTTGTGAGCCGGGCACTCGGAAATGTCTGAGGAAATTGGGGGTAGGGGATTAGGACTGCTTCGCATCCCAGCGGGAGCAAGGTCCCTCGCCACAAAGGGTGTTTTCCTACGTGGTTTTCAGACGTGAAGATCAAAAGATCGCAGCCTTCGGCAGCTCCTACGTGGGTTAGGGGATGGCGAATGAGTTCGGTGTGTCAGTCGGTGCGTAATTGCATGGATTTGACCACCCATTTACATTGCCACTGACCAATCGATTGCATACGTGCTGACCAACCGTTTGCATTCGACTTGACCAGCACACGCCGTAGTGATGACCGATAGTTACCTCCACATGCACATCTCCTAGGAGCGGGCCAGGTAAGGCCCCGATCTTCAGGCCGGGCAAAGCCCGTGTACTATGGTTGCTCTCAATACCGAATAGGGGGCGGCATGGGGATCTACAAGAGCTATAAAAGCATCATCAAGCAGGCCGAGTTGATGGCGATGTCCCCGGACACGCTCGCCGCGCTTTTGAAGAAGCGGGCCTCGCAGGCCGAGGCCGAGTGGCGCAATGACGAGGTGGACGAGGACATAGAAGCCGCTCTGCTCCTGCGCGGTGATCCGGCGATCGACCTGGCACTCGCCAAGCACGGCCGCTTCATCGCAACATTGCGGCCCTTGTTCGCCGCCGGCGAGTCATCAGGAGCCGCCCGGCTATCCGTCCTCTCCAACACCGTCGTGGGCGGCGAAATCTTCTCGAAATTCCCATCTGATTTATTCGATGATGAGGACGAGGTAGCCGCATGGCTGAGCGCGGCTCCGGACGAGGAGATCTCGGCCCTGTTCGAGAACGACAACCTCGACGACATATTTCTCCGGGGCTTGCTGGAAGGCAAGAAGCCATGGGATCAGATCTCGGATGATCGCCTCGCGACCATCGTGTCGATGCTACATCGCAATGAGCGGATGCGGCGGCCATACGATGACAGCTTCATGGATGGCTACGCCGAATACACCTATGGGGCCGTGTTCAACGCCGCATGGACTCTCGCCGAACGGGTAAAGCCCACAGATCGTTGGGCTGCGGTGCTCAACAACCTGTATGACCGCATGGAGACCGACGCCTTCTCCATCGAGATGCCATTGGAGCTCGTGGGCCGCTGGCGCACGGCCCCATCGGACGCCGATGCCGTCGCGAAGGAGTCTAAGGACGCCAAGGATGGCTGGCTCTCCAACTATCAAGGGGTCCGCAAGGGCTTGGGCCGCCTCGCCCTCAGTAAGGACTCGAATCTGCTGGCGACCTTGCTGGACAGCGACGACCCTGCCCTCCGATCAGCCGCGTACTCGGATGGAGACATCAAGCCCGAGCAGCTTTCCGCATCCTACGAGCGGGATGGCGAACTCGTGTTCAACCAAGCCATGCACAACCACAAGATTTGGCGGTCGCAAGCGGGCCGCGAGGCCTTGAAAGACATAGCGTGGGCGGTGGTCAGCGCCGACAAGCATTCTGATCTGATGGCGGCCAACATCTTCAACAGCATCCGCAGCGACTTCGTCAAGAAGCATCCGGATTGGTTCAAGGACGAGGAGGACTTCCGGTCGGAGTTGGAAGCGAGCGACGAGCCCGCGACCAAGGCTGACATACAGACGTTGTCTGAGATGCTGTCTCAGCCTTGTTTCGGCCAAACCTTGGAGCAGTTGCGGCAGTCCATGGGCGCGATCCTCCGCCGCCTCGGCTGGGTATGGTGGATTTCGCTGGGGGCCTTGGCGGCCAGCCTCTGGCGCCACTGAGGCGCGTTAAGCGAGTGACGGCTCGCTCAGCGAGCGGGCGGGCTTTGCGCCCGCTCGCCAACTCAATCAGCTCCTCCAGCCGTTCTCCCCGAATGGCAGCTCTTGGCTGTGGATTCAACCGATCTCTACCGGTCCTGCCCACGAATCTAGCTGGTCAAATCCGATGCAAATGGCTGGTCAGGTCGAATGCAAATGGGTGGGCAAATCCTTGTAATTACCCAGTCGGGAATGAAAAAGCCCCAAGTTTTCGGGGCTTTCGGGAAGGGCTGGGGTTTTTTGGGGCTGCTTCGCGGCCCAACGGGGGCAAGCTCCCTCGCCACAGAAGTCGAGTTCGCTTTGGCCCGTTGGCTATTGCGCGCTATGGGTGCTGTGTTTCGGCCCGGCCAGTGCCCAAGCGATGAGGCCGATCAGCGGCACGAAGACGATGACGACGATCCATACGCCTTTGTTGTCGATCTTGCTGCCGCTCTTGATCACTTTGTTGATTGCCCACAATTCAATCACCACCAGTACTGCCGCGAGTGCGATCCAGACGTATTCGATTTGCATTAGCCACCTCCTGAAAGTCATTTCATTAGGCGGGCGGTGGTGGTGAGGGTTCATTTCTTTTTGTCAGGCGGATGCGGCCTTGCATCCGCCTGCTGTCGTCATCACACGGCGCTGCGGATCACTTCAATAATCCGCTGGGCGATGTATTCCACATGGGTTTCCATCGCGAAGTGCCCAGTATCCAGCAATTCCACCACTGCATTCGGGTTGTCTCGCTTGAACGCTTCTGCGCCTGGCGGGATGAAGAATGGGTCGTGTTTGCCCCAGATCGCGAGGGTCGGGAGTTGGGTTTCGCGGAAGAAGCGCTGGAAGTCGGGGTAGCGTTTTAGGTTGTTGGCGTAGTCGAGGAACAGGTCGAGTTGGATGTCTTTGTTGCCGGGCCGTTCCAGGAGCAGGGCGTCGAGGGTGTAGGACTCGGGGGCGATGAATTCGGGGTGGCTGACGCCGTGTTCGTACTGCCAGCGGGTGCCTTCCAGGTGGAGGACAGCGTCGGCGATGGCTTGGCGGTTGGTGGCGTTCGGTTCGGCCCAGTAGGTTTTGATCGGTGCCCAGGCGTCGCCGAGGCCTTCGAGGTAGGCGTTACCGTTTTGCGAGATGAGGGCGGTCATGCGTTCCGGGTGTTTGACCGCGAGGCGCAGGCCGGTGGGGGCGCCGTAGTCGAAGACGAACATGGCGTAGCGTTTCAGGCCCAGGGTGTCGACGAAGTGTTCGAGGGTTTGGGCGAGGGCGTCGAAGCTGTAGACGTATTCGCGCTCGGCGGGCACTTCGGTGAAGCCGAAGCCGGGCAGGTCGGGGGCGATGATGTGGAAGTGTTGCGAGAGCAGCGGGATGAGTTGGCGGAACTGGTGGGAGGAGCTGGGAAAGCCGTGGAGCAGGAGGAGGGTTGGCTGGCTGGGGTCGCCGGCTTCGCGGTAGAAGACGTTGATGCCGTCGGCGTGGGCAAATTTGTAGGTGATGGTTGGGGTGTTCATAGTGGTGGACCTCGTAACCTGTTGGATGGGGTTTAGGCGGTTTCGAGTAAGACTGTTGCATGGGATTTGTAACCTGTCAAAGTTATTTTTATGGGTTACTAATTTTTATGGCTGGCGCAAAAACACTGTGGGAGCGGGCTTGCTCGCGAAGGCGGTGTGTCAGGCAACATTTTTGTTGACTGGTGCACCGTATTCGCGAGCAAGCCCGCTCCCACAGGGGGATTTCACAGGTCTTTAGATTTTATACGCCCAGGTTTTTCTGGCGTTCGCGGTGGGCGGCGGCTTTGGCGCGGTTGCCGCACACGGCCATGCTGCACCAGCGGCGTTTTCGGCCTCGGGTGTGGTCGACGAACATCAGGGTGCAGGCGTGGCCTTCGCAGCATTTCACGTTGGAAAAATCTTCGGTGCTGACGAATTGCGCGAGCACTTCGCCCAAGGGCAGCAGCAGGGAGTCCGGGCTGCGCCAGCGGCGTTGCAGTTGTGCGGCGAGGGTCGGTGTGTCGCCGGTTTGCAGGGTGATTTGGGTGTATTTTTCGTCGCGTTCGAGCAGGCGATTCAGGGCGTCCAACTCGGTCAGCACCGAGGCGTCCAGCGGTTTGCCTTTGTATTTCAGGACGAAGCCGCGAAACCATTCTCGTAACGAGCGCGCCTGGGCCGCGACGTTTTCCAGTTCGCCGGGCATCGCCTGGGCCTGAAGGCGTTCCAGCACGGCGTCTTCGACCCATCCAGATTGTTTCAGCCAGTCCAGCCAACCCGCGCCGTCGTCGATCCAGTCGACCGGTTCATCGACGGGTGTCGCGATCGAGTTCAGAAAGTCCAGAGCGGGGGCGTCAGCAACGAAGATGGCCGGACCGCGAGGTGTGCTGCTCATGAGGGTGTCCACCAAAGCCGTGATTGATGTTGGTCAGCGTAACCACTCAAAATGCGTTTGACAAGTTACTGATCGCTGCATAACCTCTTAATCATCTTCAGTGCGGTTATGTAGATGCGCCGCCGAAGTGACCCCAAAAACAATCAACCCTGGGATAGACGTCATGAAAGCGATCGTTCTTGAGAAATTCGGCGGCCTCGACAGTTTGGTTTACAGAGATATTCCTGAGCCCGAAGCGATGCCGGGTCATGTGGTGATTGAGATCAAGGCCTTCGGCATCAACCACGCGGAGATGCACATGCGTCGCGGCGAGTGGGCCGAGGCGGCGCCGGTGTCGGGTATTGAGTGCGTGGGGCTGGTGAAGTCGTGCCCCGGTGGCGAGTTTGCGGTGGGGGCCAAAGTCGCGGCGCTGATGGGCGGATTGGGCCGGACCATCAACGGCAGCTACGCGCAGTACACCCGGGCGCCGGTGTCGAACGTGGCGCTGATCGAGGCGGATTTGCCTTGGGCTGAACTCGCGGCGATTCCGGAAACCTATGCCACGGCGTGGACCTGTTTGTTTCGCAATCTGGAACTTGTCGAAGGGCAGCGGTTGCTGATTCGCGGCGCTACTTCGTCGTTCGGTCAGGCTGCGGTGAAACTGGCGGTGAATGCCGGTGCGCAAGTTGTTGCGACATCCAGGAGCACTGAGCGCTTCGCCATGCTAGAGGCGCTGGGTGTTGCCGGTGTCGAACAGGAAGGGCCTGGGCTGTCCGCGAGAATAAATGGGCAATTCGACGCCGTGCTCGATCTGGTCGGCAACAGCACCATCCTGGATTCGCTGTCGATGGTGCGCCGGGGTGGCAAGGTTTGCCTGGCGGGTTGGCTGGGCGGGCTCGCTCCCATCCCAGAGTTCAATCCCTTGCTGCAAATGGCCAGCGGCGTTTATCTCACTTTCTTCGGCAGTTTTGTGTTCGGGACGCCGGGTTTTCCGCTGTCGGACGTGCCGTTGCAGGCCATCGCCGAAGACGTGGTGGCGGGGCGCCTGGATGTCACGCCATCAAGGATCTTCAAGTTCGAGGAAATCCACGAGGCCCATCGCGTGATGGAAGCCAATGAGGCAGGCGGAAAAATGGTTGTGGTGCACGCATGAGTCAGGCCTGGGAGAACACGATGATCAACTCAGTAGCGATTGTGACCGGTGCCAGCCAGGGCATCGGCCGCTCGACGGCGATTCGTCTGGCGCGGGATTTTGATGCGCTGGTGCTTGTCGCCAGAAATCGGCCGAACCTTGAGGCGACGGCGCAAGCAGTCCGCGAGGTCGGCGCGCAATGCCTGATCGTTGAAGGCGACGTCGCCGACTCCGCGATCCCCGCGCAAGTGGTGGAGCAGACGTTGGCGGCGTTTGGCCGAATCGATGCCTTGCTCAACATCGCCGGCGCCGTGCCGCAGATCGATTTGTTCGACATGACCGACCAGCAATGGCATGACGGCGCCGAGCTGAAATTGCACGGCGCGCGGCGGATGACCCTGGCGGCGTGGCCGGCGTTGAAAGCGGCGAAGGGCGCGGTGGTGTTGATGTCCGGCAATTCGGCAGCGACACCCAAGGCGCCTTATGCGGCAGTGGCCACGATCAATGCGGCGATTGTGGCGCTGGCGAAGGCGTTTGCGGATCGCGGCACGCAGGATGAGGTTCAGGTGAATAGCGTGTTGCCGGGGCCGGTGATGACCGGGCGGCGACGTTCGTATCTGGAGAAATGGGCGCCGGCCCATGGGTTGTCGGTGGAGGAGGCCATGTTGAAGTTTCCCCAACAGGCGGGGATTGGCAGGTTTGGTGAGCCGGAGGAAATTGCGGAGTTGATGGCGTTTTTGGTGTCGCCAGGGGCGAGGTGGATGACGGGGTCGGCGTTGCGGATGGATGGTGGGGAGGTAAAAGCCATTTAAGTCGAACACCGTACCTGTGGGAGCGGGCTTGCTCGCGAAGGCGGCGCATCAGTCAACTTAAATGTTGAATGACACACCGCTTTCGCGAGCAAGCCCGCTCCCACAATGGATTTGTGTTTAATTGGCGGACAGTGCTGGCGTGCGCGGCGGAATAAGACGCTTGCTGCCAGTCGCCTCAAACGCCGAGGCCAATCGCAGCAACGTCGAATCGTCATACGCCCGACCGGCAAACGTCAGCCCGACCGGCATGCCAATGTCCGCCATCACACCCATCGGCACCGTCACCGTCGGCACACCCAAATGCCGGATCGCGAGGTTGCCATTCGCGACCCAAATCCCATTGCTCCACGCGATATCCGCCGACGCAGGATTCACATCCGCATCCGCCGGCCCAACGTCAGCAACGGTTGGGAACAGCACCGCATCCAGCCCGAGGCGATCCATCCAGTCTTCCAGGTCGAGCTTGCGCGTCTGCTCAAGCCCACGCAGGCCATCCGGCACGGTGCTGATCTGGTCCCACGGCGTAATCCCGCGCTCAGCCATGCGCACATACTCATCCATGCCGGCAGCCAGATCGCCCTCGCGATTGGGCAGCGTTCCCGGATCGTGGGGGAAGATCAGCGGCCCATCGACATCCACCAGACGATTCAATTTCGGATCGCCATTCGCCCGCAGGAAATCGTCAAATGCCCAAGCCGTCAGGTCCCATAACTCATGGTGCAGGAACTCCTTGGACACGATGCCGCGATTGAACACGGTCGGCGCTCCAGGGCGATCACCTTCGCAATTGGAAACCAGCGGGAAGTCGACTTCAATCACTTCGGCACCGGCCGCTTCGAGTGCCTGGCGCGCCTGTTTCCAGAGTTCGATCACCGAATCGCGGGTGTTGATGCGCTGCCCGGTCGGGCCACCAATCCCCGGTGCTTCCGACGTACCCGCCTCGGGATCAGCATTGATGTACATGCGCGGAATGCCAAGGCGTTTGCCAGCGAGGGCCTCGGGATTCGCGGCAAGTTCGGCATAGGAAGCAGGGCGCACCGAAGCCACACTCGGAATCGGCACCCAAGGTTGCAGCCGCCATAGATCACCGCGCGTGTCGGTGTCTTCGGCGACCACGACGTCGAGCACTTCGAGCAAGTCCGCCATGGTCCGCGCAAACGGCACGACCACGTCCATGGTCGGCGTCAGCGGCCAGTTGCCGCGCACCGAGATCACTCCGCGCGATGGCGTGTAGGCGCACAAGCCATTGTTCGATGCCGGGCCGCGACCGCTGGACCAGGTTTCTTCCGCCAGACCGAATGCCGCGAAACTGGCAGCGGTGGCCGTACCGGCGCCATTCGACGAGCCGGAGGCGAATGGTGCGGTGAGGTAGTCAGCGTTGTACGGGCTCTCGGCCCGGCCATAGACACCGCGCTGCATCCCGCCGTTGGCCATCGGCGGCATGTTGGTCTTGCCCAGGCAAATCGCCCCGGCGCCGCGCAGGCGTTCGATGGTGAAGGCATCGCGGTAGGCAATCAGGTTGGCAAACGCAGGGCTGCCGGACGCGGCGGTCAGGCCCTTCACCAAATAGCTGTCCTTGGCGGTGTAGGGAATGCCATCCAGCGGGCCGAGTGTCTGGCCTTTGGCTCGGCGGGCATCGGACGCCTGCGCTTCGTTCAGCGCTTCGGGGTTGCGCACCACCAAGGCGTTGAGGGCAGTGGTGGTGTCGGGGCCGTCGTAGGCGTCGATGCGCGCGAGGTAGGCCTGGACCAGCTCAACCGCGGTGGTCTGGCCCGATTCGAGCGCAGCGCGCAGCTCGGCAATGGAAACCTCGGTGACCTCGATCATGCTGTTCTCTCAAAATGGCTGTTCATGGTTGTTCTCGTTTTGCGGTGTTGCGCGAATGGGCGCTATTTAACACCAAGCGGCGAGCCGAGGCATGGGTGAAATGCTTCACCGGCCGTGCGCCGCGTCCGCCAGTTGCCCGGTGTCCACCCGCACGAAAACCGAGTCGCCGATGGCGGTGAGTACTTCGCCCGCATAGACCTCGCAGACCACCCGGGTCTTGCGTCCCACTTCGCCCTCGACTTTCGCCCGCAGGGTCAGCGTCACGCCCATGGGCGTCGGTTTGATGAACTTGATTCCGAGGTTGCCCGTGACGCAGTCGATGCGCGGCAGACTGCCCGGTTCACGCTGCTCCGCGCGGTAGTGGTAGGCCATCGCCGTCCAGTTGGAGTGGCAATCGACCAGCATCGCGATCAGGCCGCCGTAGACCAGGTCCGGCCAGCCGCTGTATTTGGCCTCCGGGATGTGCTCGGCGATCACATGCACGCCGTCTTCATCCCAGACACTCTTGACGTGCAGCCCATGGGGATTGCGGCCGCCGCAGCCGTAGCACACGCCTTCGGGGGCGGCGAGGTCTTGCAGGGACGTTTCGGTATGAGGCATGACGGTCATCCTGAACATTGTGAGCCTGACGTTGGCGGATTCTAACGCTGAACCCAGTCGGGAATTAAAGCGTCCGATCAACCAGCCGAATGCTGTTGCGTCCGCCACGCTTGGAAGCGTAGAGCGCGGCGTCACCTTGCTCGATTAAGTCTGCGAGGCTGGCGGGCGGTTGGTCGAACAAGTCGGCGCCGATGCTCAGTGTCACCGGTTCGGGCGTGGGGAAGGTTTGTGAGGCGGTTTGCTGGAATTGCTCGCGTAACGCGTTGCCAAGCAGTACGACACGTTCGTTCGAAGTGTTGTTCAGCAGAATCACGAATTCGTCACCGCCTAGTCGGGCCGCCAGCGCGTCGTCGGGCAGCACCGCGCGAATCATCTCGCTCAGCGCGACAAGCAATCGGTCGCCAGCGGTATGGCCGTACAGGTCGTTGACCAGTTTGAAATTGTCGATATCGATCAACAGCAAGGCGCCGGGGCGAGTCGGCGAGACGTCTTCCAGCAGGCGCGCTGCCCGCATCTCGAGGGCGCGGCGGTTGTACAGCGCGGTCAACGGGTCGCGGGCGGCGAGGTGCGCGATCTGTTTCTCCCGCCGATAACGCTCGGTGCCGGTCATCGACAAGGCGATCAGCATGATCGCCATCACGCCTTCGACCAGGGAAACCTGAATGATCGCGCCGCGCAACGCCGCCAGATCGATGAGCGTGCCCGGAATCACCGCCGTCAGGGCCTTGGCCACATAGAAAACCCCGTGGGCCAGCAGCACATACCGCAGCTGCACCGCGCCCACGCTCAAAGACTTGCCATGGGGGCGCAGAAGGAAACTGGCCCTGAGGGTCGACAGCGCGACCAGCAGCGAGTTGACCAGCAACATGACCTTCGACCAGATCGGCCCGTCCGGCACCAGCAACATGGCCAGCCACGCGATGAACATCAGCGCCCAGCCACGGGACAAACGCGTCTGGGTGAAGCGCGCGACGCCGAGCAAAAACAGAAAGTGCGCGATCACCAACAGGCCGTTGGCGAACCAGATACCGATGAACAGAAAACCACTGCTGCGCAACAGCGCGAGGGTGGAGCCTACGGTGATCGTGGCAAACCCCGCGCTCCAGAACAGCAACGAAGGTTCGCGAATGCTGCGCCATTCGATCGCCAGGTACAGCGCAGCGGCCGCCGCAAGGGCGACCGAGATTGTCAACATCGTGAGCGGGTCGAGCGGCATGTCCTGGCGGGCCTGTCTTTTGAGCAAAGAGACGGCGATTGTAAGCGTTTGGGGCGGGTTTTCGCAGAGGGGGCGCCAGCAAGGTTCTGATAGTCTGCCGGACACACTGATTATCAAAGCAAGGGCTTCATCAATGTTCACTCTCCGTGTCTTGACCCTGGACGATTACGAGGCCGTGATCGACCTCATGAAGCGTACGCCAGGCGTTTCCTTCCGGGATGCCGACTCTCGTGAATCGACCGCGAGGTACCTGGAGCGCAATCCCGGGATGAGCTTCGTTGCGCAGGTGGAGGGCGTTATCGGCGGTTGTGTCATGTGCGGGCACGATGGCCGCCGAGGGTATCTGCAGCATTTGGTGGTTCTGCCGCAGCATCGGCGGCAAGGCATCGCCAATGCGCTGGTGGCGCGCTGTCTTTCGAGCCTTGAGGCGCTCGGGATACTTAAATGTCATCTCGATGTTTTCAAAACTAACGAAGCTGCAGCCAAGTATTGGCATAGCCAGGGCTGGCGGCTCAGGACGGATATCGATCGGTATTCGTTTACCCGGCCGGGTGATGAAAACGCCTGACCGAGAATTTAAAAAGCCTGCAACTGGCTATCCGGGATGACGCCCGAAAAACTCGTCTCGACCGGCCCTGTGAGAACGACGGGGCCTGCGCCATCCCACTGAACCGTGACGATTCCACCGTCGCATTCCACCGTAACGGAATTGTCCAACAAGCCACGGCGAATGCCGTTTACTGCGGCGCCACAACAGCAAGAGCCTGAACCGAGAGGGATACCACCTCCGCGTTCCCAGATGCGCAACCGGATGTGCTTTCGGTCAATGACCTGGACGAAATGCACGTTTGTTCCGAGGGGGAACAGGGGATTGGTTTCAAGGGTGGGACCGATGGTCGCGATGTCGATGGCTGTCAGGTCATCCACAAAATAAGTGCAGTGCGGATTGCCCATGCTGCAAGCCGCCGGGTCACCGGCAAGTGGCAAAACAGCGGTGTCCATTTCCCGCGCCAGGGGAATGTCCGGCCAGTCGAAAAGCGGCGCTCCCATGTTGACGGAAATGGTGCCGGCCGACGTGCGTTCGCACGTGAGCAAGCCACGATTGGTGCGCAATACGATCGACGTCACACGGGATTCACGCATCAGCCTGTCCGCGGCGCCCCGGGTGGCGCTGCCACACGTGTCCAGCGCCGAGCCATCGGCATTCCAGAAGATCAGGCGCGCGTCTGCATCATCGCAATCGAGCACCACGGCGAGTTGATTGAAGCCGATGCCCCGGTTCCGGTCGCCCATTCGCCGAGCCAAGCTACTGGTGACTGGATTGGACGCGTTGCGCGCGTCGACGATAACGAAGTCATCGCCATTGGCGTGCATTTTGTGAAAGCTCAACGGCATTGATAAACCCTCGTGGCGAGACACCGGATGAGTAGACGTCAGTTGCGCACAACCCAGAACATCGTCTGAACCCTGATATGCGGATGACTTTCCAAAGGCTCCCATTCATCCATGAACGTGAAGCCCTGCCTCAGATAGAAGTTCGCAGCCCTGGCATTGTCGGGAGAGACGTCCAGGAAAACCTGATCGTACCCTCTGCTCACCGCGCGGGACTTCACCGCCGCAACCAGTTGATTGGCCACACCTGACCCACGGGCGGCGGGCTCAACCCACATGCCGATCAAGTTGTAGCGATTCGCCTGGCTGACCGCGGCTCCGATCATACCTACCGGTTTATCGTCCTCGATGGCCAGCCAGAACTGCGTTCCGGTGTCTGACGAGGCGCGTTCTTTCCATTGTTCGTCAGTGTAACGGGCGGCGGTTTGGTAGCTCACACCAAACGCTGTCGGGGTGTCCAACAGCGCAGCGAGGCGGACTTGCTTCAACCGCTTCCAGTCTTTTTCTTCCGTGAGTCGAATATCCATGATTTTCCTGTAAGAGCGCGAAGCCTGAGAGGGCCTGTTTACGGCGATAAGTAGTTACCGACTAACCAACGGGTAATGTTTGATACGACACGCATAATCATTGCCGTCACCTTTACAGATGCCATCCAGATAACGGTAATCAATGCGCACCGACTGGCCTTTTTTGGGCCACTGCCGACGTGGCAATGTGGCTTGGTAGTCAGTTGTTTCCGGGGTGAACGTGACCGTTATCCCGACTTCCGGGCATTCGACCGAGGTCGATGCGGGGGTGGCTTTCAGGATTTGCGCCTGTAGTTGTGGATACGGGCGTTTCACTACCTCGGTGACACGAACTTCCATCCTGCAAATTTGCCATGTGGATGCCTGCGCTGGTTCGCACAACACGGTGAGCGGCAAAACGAATAGCACGTAGCGTGTTGCGCCAATCTTCATCATTGCGCTTGCCTGGGGTACGGACGTCGAAGGCATGAATCGCCGTTCACTGTTTATGTTGGGCGGACGAGGTGTCAGGAGATTCTGGCAGCAACTCTGGATTAAGTGCTTTTATTTTGTGCCCTGATGACCGTGCACTCGGTCTCAACGTGGTTCGACAAGGTCTGTCGACTGTCATTGCCCAACGATTGGATTTACGGATGAACCCAACCAAGCGACTCCCGTTCCACGCAAAGAAAATCTTCGCTATCGCAGTCACGTCTCTGTTTCTAAATGGTTGTGTCGGGGTAGTGGTTTCTCTACCGGATGAAGAGCAAAGAAGTCACGTTCCCTTGACCGAGCAGAAAACCGACAGCGACCTGACCACTCGGGCGTGGTGTGGTGTCACGATTTGGGCGGTGGTTGTGCCGATTCCCTTGAAGTTGCCGGTGTGCCAGCTTCATGTGGGGCAGTCTTTGACATCACCCTTTTATGCTTGCGGTCCGTTTATGTTCCTGGGAGGTATGTCTAACGGTTATGAGGGACATTTCCTGTGCGGAAAGTTTCCCAAGGTGTCATGACGAGGTCTGCCGAGCCTCCGCCCGCACCACCAGCCAGATTCCCACCCCGGACACCAACATCCCGGACACCATCTGCCACGACAGCGGTTCGTTGAACATCGCCCAGGCCCACAGCATTGTCACTGGCGGGCTGAGGTATAGAACGCTGGCGACCCGGGTCGCCGTTGCGCGACGCAGGCATATCCAGTAAAGCCCATATCCGCCCACGGTCGACAATCCCACCGTCCACAGCACGCTCAGTGCAAACCCCGTGCTGGGGATCGGCATCAGGCTGCCCTGGCTTCCGTCGACGATGGCGAATGCGATGCTCGACACGCAACATTGCAGCCAAAGGTTGGGCAGCAGATCCAGCGACTCCGCTGCGGGCAAACGCTTCTGCCACAGCGTCGCAACGGCGAGCGAAAGCATGCCGAGCAACGGCAGACCATACGCCCATAACGGCGCGTTGCCCCACGCCAGCGCGCCATGGGTCACCACGATCACGCCGACCAGACCGATGACCAAACCAGCCCAAACCTGCCAGGCCAGTCGTTGCCCCAGCACCAGCGCGGCGAGCAGCGCCATGCCCATCGGCAGCAGATCGGCGAACAGTGCGGCCAGACCCGCCGGCACGCCGAGGGCGATGCCTTGGATGACACCGGCCAGATAGCCCGCCATGGCCAACAGGCCGATGCCGGCGTTTTTCAGCAGGGTGGGCAGGGAGGTTCGCCGCAAAGATTTGGCGACGAAGGGCAACAGGATGAGCGTGACCACCACGCAGCGCCAAAACACCACCAGCAAGGCCGGGGCGTAATCAATCGAGAACCGCGCGCCGACGAACCCGGAACTCCAGGTGAGAATCAGCGCCGCCTCGAGTAACGGCAGTGGGATCGCCTCGCGCCAGGTTAGTGTGGCTTGTGGATGAGCGGTAATCGGAGTGTGCTGGTTCATCACCACAGGCTACGAAACCGGCGTAGTCTAATAAATCAAAATAAAGTGCAGCAGTCATTCACAAAGGCTGAACCATGACAGCGATACTCGATATAGAACTGGTCCGCACGTTTCACGCCGTGGCGCGGATCGGCAAATTCAGCGCGGCGGCCGAGCAGCTGCATAAAAGTCCGGCGGCGGTCAGCGTGCATATCCAGCGACTTGAGGCGGTGGCCGGCGGGCGTTTGCTGAACCGCGATAACCAGTCCGTCTCCCTGACCGCACTGGGCAAGCGCCTGCTCCTGTCCACCACAGAACTGCTGAGCACCCATGACCGCGTGCTGGCCGATCTGCATGGCACGCATTTGGCCGGGCGCATTACTTTGGGTGTCCCCGATGAATACGCGGTCCATGTCATCCGCGACATCCTGCCGACTTTCGCGGCGGCGTGGCCCAACGTGGTGCTGGAACTGAAGACCGCGCCAAGCTACGCGCTGCGAGACCTGGTTCAGCGCGGCAAGCTTCAAGCGGCGGTGATTGCCCAGCCCATGGGGCAAGCGAGTGCGCACGTGCTCGTCGTCACCACGCCTGTCTGGGTCGGGCCGACTCACACGACGGTGTCCTCGATGGACCCGTTGCCGCTGGCCGTGCACGCGGCGCAATGCCCGTATCGGCAAGCCATGATGGAATCGCTCAAGCACAGCGGCCGCCGCTCGCGGGTGGTGCTGGAAAGTCCTTCCAATCAGGCGATCAAGGCGTGTGTCGAGGCGGGGCTGGCGATCAGTCTGATCGACCGCGCCATGGTCACGGACAACATGCAGATCCTCGACGGATTGCCCGTGATTCCGGAGCACGAAGTCGTGTTTCTAAGGTCGTCATCCTCACACGACGATGAAGCGGTGAACCTGCTGGCCCAAGCCATGCAGCAACATTTTCGGCTCTGACGTTCCTCGGTGCCACGGACAGAAAACGCACCCGACGGACCCATCGCGCACGGATTTTCATCCGTCGGCAATTTGTCATATTCGGTCTCAATTCAATGCAGATAGTGGGCAGCCCAACGCGATTTGAATGAGGCTGCACCGTGTTTCAACGTCTTCTGTGTTCACTGTCCGTTTTGAGCCTGTCCATTGCCGCTGCCCAGGCCGCCGACACCACCACCCTCGATACGCCGCACCTGCGCAGCATCGACAACTTCCGTGATCTCGCCGGCACCACCACTGCGTATTCCACCGCCAATGACGGCACGATGCGCGCCGGCGTGTTCTACCGCTCCAATGCGCTGACGCCGTCGGCGGCAGATCTGGCGACGTTGAACGGCTTGGGCATCAAGGCTGTGTATGACCTGCGCACGCCGACCGAGATTGCCGGCACGCCCGACACACTGCTCACGGGGGCGACCTACGAGAACATCGACATCATCGGCAGCACCACGTCCGGCTCGAACATCACCACGGTCTCGTTCAAAAGCGCCGCCGATGCCATCGCGATGATGCAGGAGACCAACCGCGCGTTCGTCAGTGATGCGGGGATGCGCGGCCAGTTCACCCGACTGTTCAATGAGCTGGCCAGCGTCGATGGCGCCGCGCTGTTCCATTGCACCGCCGGCAAGGACCGCACCGGTTGGACCGCCGCCGTGCTGCTGAGTATTGCCGGGGTCGACAGCGCCACGATTATGAGCAACTACCTGGCCACCAACGACTACACCGCCGCGCGGATGAAGGCGACGCTGGCGGCGATGCCGGCGAGTATGGCAGCGATCTACGCGCCGTTGCTCGGGGTGGAGGCCAGTTACCTGCAAGCGGGTCTGGATCAGGTCACCGCGCAGTACGGCAGCATGGACAACTACCTCAAACAAGGCCTGGGTCTGTCCCAGGAAACCCTCTATGTGCTGCGCGGCAAAATGGTCGAGTACAACAGCCTGCCGGGCCAGGCGGGCCTGATCGGCAACTCGGCCGCTGGCGCGCAACTGTTGCAGCAGTTGCAGGGCAGCAAATTGTCCGGCACTTACAGCGCCTATAACTATTACCTGCAATCGGCGATCGATGCCGGCACGCTCGGCGGTGTCGAATCTACCGTCGGCGGCCAGGTGCATGCGGACGCCGCCAGTTACTTGCTGCGTCAGGGCGCGATGATCGATCAGGCAGCGGCGCCGTTCAGCAGCGGCACGGACCTCAAGGTCGGCCAATACCGTTTGTGGAGCACTGCGCTGGCGGGGTATCTGGGCACCGACGGCTCGTCCCATGTCGCGAGCAGCAACGAGCACAGCCAAGGCTTGATGATCGGCCTGACCCAGCGCTTCTCCGAACAACTCAGCGCCCATGGCGGTTTCGGCTACAGCCGTGGCAACGTTGGCGGGGCGGGTGGCGAGGCCGATACCGACCTGACCTTTTTCACCGTGGGTGCACGCTACGCGCCGGATGGTCTGGAGCGCGGGCTGTTTGTCGATGCCGACGTCAACGCCGGTTGGCTCGACTACGACAGCAAGCGCGACCTCGGCGGCGGGCTCGGTTCGGCCAAGGGCGACAGCCATGGCAATCTCTCCGGCGCCAGTCTGGCGCTGGGCTACCGTGTGCCACTGAGCGGCATGATCCTCGAACCGAGCCTCGGGGTGCGCGTCAGCCACCTGGACCTGTCGGGCTTCAAGGAAAAGGGCAGCGAACTCGCCCTTGATGTCGATGGTATCCAGGCCACCCGGCGCAGTGCCGTGGCGAACCTCAAGGCTTCGTTCGCGCCGATTGGCATGGGCGCGTGGAATCTGGTGCCGGGCGTCGAAGTGGGGTACGAGCATGTGCTGGGTGATCATACGGTTGACAGCGAAGCTCATCTGCTTGGCCTCGACATTGAACAGCGGGCTGCTTTCGACAATCGTGATCAGTTCACGGGCGGGGTCAATCTCATGGCCAATCTGGGTGCGCTGAGTGTGGGGGCGGAAGTTGGCGCCAGTGGCGGCGGTGACAGCCATGGCTTCAGCGGCGGCCTCAAGGCCAGCTACCTGTTCTGATCCCTGTAGGAGCATGGCTTGCCCAAGAAGAGGCCGGCACATTCAGAATGGATGTCGGCTGACCCACCGCTTTCGCGAGCAGGCTCGCTCCCACACTGGATCTGCAGTGGACGCAGTATTTGTGAACAACCCACATCCCCTGTGGGAGCGGGCTTGCTCGCGAAGAGGCCGGCACATTCAGAATGGATGTCGGCTGACCCACCGCTTTCGCGAGCAGGCTCGCTCCCACACTGGATCTGCAGTGGACGCAGTATTTGTGAACAACCCAC
>NZ_JBIWEL010000003.1:173420-470700 GCF_044762525.1 Pseudomonas sp. NPDC096950
ACCCAAATCCCCTGTGGGAGCGGGCTTGCCCGCGAAGAGACCGGCACATTCAGAATGGATGTCGGCTGACCCACCGCTTTCGCGAGCAAGCCCGCTCCCACACTGGATCTGCAGTGGACGCAGTATTTGTGAACAACCCACATCCCCTGTGGGAGCGGGCTTGCCCGCGAAGGCGGACGGTCAGCCAACATCAATGGCGCCTGACACGACCCCTTCGCGAGCAGGCTCGCTCCCACATTGGTGTGGTGTCGTTCGCAATATTTGTGGCCAGCGACGGTCCCTGTGGGAGCGGGCTTGCTCGCGAAGAGGCCGGCACATTCAGAATGGATGTCGGCTGACCCACCGCTTTCGCGAGCAGGCTCGCTCCCACATTGGTGTGGTGTCGTTCGCAATATTTGTGGCCAGCGACGGTCCCTGTGGGAGCGAGCCTGCTCGCGAAGGCGATGGCACAGTCAAAAACAACATTGCCTGACCCACCGCTTTCGCGAGCAAGCCCGCTCCCACAGTGGTTTTGTGGTGTGCCAGGGACTGTGTAGAACGGCCCAGTCAGCGCCGTCGGTTTTTCACTTCCGCCGGGCTGACACCGTAGGCATTCTGGAAGTACTGGCAAAACCTGCCGACATTGCTGAACCCATACCGCAAAGCCACATCCGTCACCGACATCGCGGCGCCACCCGCCAGCGCATCGTAGGCACGCTCCAGACGCACTTGCCGTTGGTAGGCCACTATCGAAGTCCCCACAAATCGCTGAAACCCATCTTGCAAAGCACGCTGGCTGACGTTGCTCAGCCGCGCCAACTCCGTGCCGCTGAGCAGATTATCCGGATGCTCCCGAATGTACTCGACCGCCAGCTTCACATGCCGTGGCGCGATCAGTGGCGCCGGGCGGCGCAGGGCCGGGGTGAAGTTGTGCGGCCAGGCCTCCAGCACCGCGTCCACCAACATTTCCCGCAGGCGCGAAGGCATCAGCGTGCCGGCGTTGATCAGCAAGTCGAACTCAGTCCCCGTGGCCAGGTCGATCAACGCCTTAATGCCTTGGAAGGCTGCAGCATTCAGATTCACCTCCGGTTCGAAAACCACCTTGTTCAAGATCGGCTTGCCCAGCAGCGTCGACAGCCGTTCGGTGATCAGACTTCGCTTGATCGAAATCCCGTGCTGCGCATGGTTGTCGATAAAACGCATCGAACGCACATCGGCCTTGTCGATGGCCAGTCCGACATGGGCGATGCCCACCGACTCGGTTCTGTGATTGAAGACGATCGTGCCGGCGGTAGGGATAACGAAGGTGATTTCATCCACCGGATCAGGAAACGCCACCGTGAAATCGCCGCGATAGTGCATGCGCCGAAAGCTCACGCCTTCGTGTCGGCCATAGACCCCGCCGATGATGATGTGCCCCGGCGGGGGCGGCGTGTCGGCATAGCGGTTGCCGAACATCTTCGAGAACAGCGCGCCAAAGTCATCGCAGCGCATGTCGTTGGATCTGAGGATGATTTGCTGGCGTGTCGAGGTTGAGAACACCTTGAGGGGCACCTTGGGTCAGGCTGCTGGGGGGGCACAGGGCGGGTCGCGCGAGGAAGATAGCAGGCGGGCGTTACGGGTTTGTGACGCCCCCCGGTTTCTACCATGCGCTCAGCAACCCGGCACCCAACGCGACCAACGCCGTATTGAGGCAGACCAGCACGAAGCCGAACCGAACCAGCTCACTGTCTTCCGTGGCCGTAGTTTTGGCCAGTCCCAGGATCAGCATGACGATCGACAGCGAGCCCAGCGCCGCATGTCCTGCCGAGCTATTTTGTACCGCGGCCAGCAATAATCGAGAGGGCTCGGGCAGCATCGCGATGGCCGGCATGAAGATCGCGTTGCCGCCCACGTTCGAGCCGGTCATGTAACCGGACAGTGCGCCGAGCATGGTCACCAGCGAAGTCGCGCCGGAGGGTGACAGGCCCGCCAGCAATTGCATCAAACCCGTCAGGAAACCGGCCTTCACCATCATCTGCGACATCGCGAGAAAGAAGAAAATCGTCAACAGTGGCCGCTTCGCCCGGGCCGTTAACGCAACAATAAGGTTGGCGCCGGGCTCTACCTGATGTCGTGCGTTGCGCGTGTGAAACCCCAACCCGATCAGCACCAGAGTCAGCGCGATGCCAGGTGATGCGAGAGGCTTCCAGGTGACCTGGGCGCCTTGAACGATCCAGAGATCCTGCCAAGCCGTGATCGTCCACAGTGTCTTCAACGCCACAATGGAGACAATCAACACCTGATACGGCCACGCCTGACGCGGCCATTGCACCGAACCGTGTTCGCTGCGCCGCCGCCACAACCCGGCAGCCAGCACCGCGCCTGCTGTCACCAGACCCGCCGCAACGCCGGCCACTTCCGGCCCCAGCCACCGACTGACGCTGTACAGCACCGCCACAAACAGCAGCCAGAAAGCGCCGAGCGCCTGCCATTCCCGCGACTCGCGAACGCCGGCCAGATACAGCGCCATCGCACCGAGGGCCAGAAAAACCGGCGCACTGATCAGTGCCGAGGTCGACGCCAGTGCGGTGGCATCCAGGTGAGCCAGCGAGGCGCCAATCACCGAGGCCAGGCCCAACGTTCCCCACGGCATGATCGCCATGCCGGTCAGCGCAATGCGCAGCGCGACCCGGCGCTCGAAGAGGCTGAGCAGCAGCGGCACCGTGGCGATCAACGACACACCGAACCCGGTCATCGCTTCCAGCAACGGCGCCAGCCCGAGAACGATAAACACCACCTGATTGCCGCGCCCCAAACCCAGCGAGCGCACCCATTGACTCAGCGTCAGATTGACGCCCAGGCGCTCGATAAAAATCACGAAGGCCAGCCCCGGCACGATCACGAAAGCCGTACTGGCAAACAGCACCGCCGTATCTTGCGCGGCCGCCACCATGCTGCCCGGCTGCCACGCATCCGCAGCGCCGGCGAGCCACAGCACGATGACGAGGAGGGTGCCGGCGATAGCGGCGTGAACGGGTGGCCGGCGCAGCACCACGAGCATGGCTGTCACCAACAAAACCGGGGAGAGATGAAACAAAGCGACCATGCCAAAAATATCCTTGTGAGTTCCCGACTCAGGCTGCGGATGCAGACTGTGGGCAAGATAATATTTCGCACGACTGGATAAAGGGCCTCGGTTTTCTGGTAGTTTTCGAGAAAATTTCTCGCGGCCTACCATGATCAAAAACGACGCTGCATCCGAATCGCTGGACAAATTCGACCGCGCCATCCTGGATCTCGTCCAGCGCGACAACACCACGCCGCTGCGCCTGATGGCCGAGCAGGTTAATCTCTCCACGGCTGCCGTGCAGCGGCGCATCAAGCGCATGGAGGAGCGGGGCGTCATCACCGGCAATGTCGCCATCGTCGACCCCACCGCCGTCGGCCGGCCGATCACGATCATTGTGGAAGTCATGGCCGAGCGCACCAGCATCGAGGCGCTGGAGGCGATGAAGGCACACTTCGCGGTGCCCGAAGTTCAGCAGTGTTACTACGTCACCGGCGAAGTGGATTTCGTCCTGGTGCTGACGGTGGCCAGCATGCAGGAATACCAGGCGTTAGCGCGGCGTTTGTTTGCTGAAAACGCCAACGTGACCTGGTTCAAGACCATCGTGGCGCTGGACCGAGTGAAAGTAGGGCTGGCGGTGCCGAGCTAAACCGTCGTCGAAGTTTGACGTTCCGGACAGGGCCCGACGCTGGCTTGCGCCTTGTCCACCAGCCGTTGTATCCATTCGGCATCTTGCTGATTGACCACGGCGTAGCGATCGGGAGGAAAAAAGGTCCAGTGATGGGCGACATCGGCAAGGCGCTTGAGCTCATCGGCAGACAGCCAATATGGCGTGTTCACCAATGTCATCGGTGCGCCGCTGAAGCGCCGACCGAGAGAGAGGTTGGTGCCGGGAGCGAAGGCGATCGCCAGTTCCTGGCCGGGGTGCATGTGCTTATCCGGCGCGGGCATTTTTCCCTCCCGTCCGTAGCTGAAACTGCCCGGAAATTGTTCCTTCAGCACCAGCCAGTGACCCGCAGTGGTTTTCGCCACGACCCATTGCGACACACCGCTGTCTTGCACGCCTTCAAGCTTGCCGTTTTTCCATTGCATAACGGTGTTGCAGTCCGGGTCGTAATCGGAAGACCACAGGTTGATGCCTGATTCCAGAGAATGGCGCTCAAGCTCGACCAGCCCTTCATCCGGCATCGACTGCCAGTAGCGTTTGGTCGGGTCGCGGGTATCGCGCAGATAGTTGCGTAACACCCAGGCTGTCATGAACAGCAGCGTCGCCAGTGCAAGCCAGCCATAAGACGCGCCGACGATCCGGTCGATATCCACGTCAGGCGCAAACAACGATCGATAGAGCAACAGCCCCAGTAAATACGCGAGACCCGGCAGAACCGGGCCAAAGCACAACGGCGGGAGCAACACCGCGATCCAACTGAAACGATGCCCGGAAGCACGCTCATACGCCCAGGCTTTCTCCTGAACAAGCATCGGCGCCTGTTCCCGTGGGGCAATGCCAGGATCGGGCGTCTGAAAGCGTATGTATCGCGTGTAGGAATCGTCGCTCATGGATCAGCTTTCAGAGGCACTGATGGCGTCCGGATCGGCTTCAGCCTCCAGCTTCAACCGGTCGGCTTTACTGATGTACTTATCCTTTTTTTGCGGCGCCAGTTTGGCACTGGCCTTCTTGGCTTTAGCCTTGAACAGTTGCTGTAATTTTTTTTGACGATTCATCTCGTTCTACCGGGCTTGAAAACGCTCGAATGATATCTGAAATAGATCGCGGATTTATTCAATGGGTTATTTATCCAGAAAATAGAACTGTCCCGCTATCCACAAAAAAACATTGTTGAATAGCCCTTTGCTACTACTCTGAGGTCGCAGATGTCATGCGCAAATAATCAAATGGAAGGTCAAGGATGAGCACGTTCGCACGATCCCTTACTGTCGAGATTTTCAACTCAAGCGGCGCTGACATTACTGTCAACTATGGACTATTGACGGGGGGAGAATGGGCGACATCGCCGGTTCCCGGCACGGTAATCCGCGCCACCCAACAGCAAGCCTATGTTAACGGTGTGTCCAATACCCTATCGTCACTCGGAGGTCAGATTTTACTGACGCCTGCCACGGGCGGCAGCATCGCCCCGGTATGGAACTGGCCGGCAGGGTCTCCGGTTTCTGGCAGTGTGAACAATACGGCGACGGATCTCGCCATTACCTACCAGATGGTAAACACCCAAACCAATAACCCCACGATGCAGATAGTGGTCGCTAATGCGAGCACCAGCGGTAAGTTCGTAGCGGCGGGGAAGTAAACCGATCTCTGATCGAATGTGGGAGCGGGCTTGCTCGCGAAAGCGGTGTGTCAGGCGACACAGTCATTGACGGTGCCGACGCCTTCGCGAGCAAGCCCGCTCCCACAGTGCCCGGCTGCTACCCGGGCTTGTGGTTATCCAGTACGCGATTGACCGCCAGTTCACCCATCGTGATCACCCGGTGCAGCACCCGCATCGTATGGCGTCGCGGGGCGTCATCGAGGTCGACGAGATCGTTGACCATCTCGCGGGCTTCTGCGAACGATTCGCTGGCCTCGACGAGCAACGTTTCGTCATCCACCGCTGCGTCGATGGTGAAGATGGTGCTGCGCTTGCGGGGCGCTATCTGCGTTTTCGTCGCCCCGGGGTTCAGGTAATAGTTGAGCGCGCGGTCGGCCGACTCTTTCAGTTTCTTGGGGTCAAGATCAAAAGAGACGTCGTAGGGCACTGGACCGGTATTTGGGGGGTTAGGTGTAACTTTGAACATAGATGAAACTCCCATTTTCGAACTTAAGATTAAGGAGCCATCACCTTCGCTACCAAACGAGGGGTGGCGGCCATACGTGGGTTGGTAGACCGGTCGAAAACGGGAAACCCGGCGCTCGCAAGGAGCCCCACGCATGACCACCATATAAAGCTGAGTCCCAAAAAGAGACTACATAAGGTGCCGCCATGCGGATGTTTTCGAGGCGGGCTACCAAACCCGATCACTGTTTTGCAGTGACCCGGAAACGATATAGCCCACCCCACAGCCGCACAAGCCGGCGGATTCTGGCGTACGCGTAGGCAACGACGCAAGGCGTTGTAGCCGCTTATGACGTAACACTGAGTGTCTTTAAACGCGCGCCGTTAAACATGATCATACCCAGCGCAGACGCAACGCCAGCGGAGGTTTTAGAGCAGGCTGAGAGGGCGGGGCTGACGCAGATTGAGGTGGTTGATCAATAGAGACGATGGCAGCTTTAGCGGTCTGGTATGCGCGTCTTGGCGGTTTTGAATGACTGACTCTGCCTGTCGGTTCAACCGTTCGATGCAGCATAGACAATGGGTCGGTTTGATCTAGCCTTGAATAAGATCACGCTGGAGAAAAACTCCATGTCCCTCGCGCTCAGAAATCTGTTTGTCTTTGCCTTCGCAAGCTTTGTTTGCATCGCCGCATTCGGTCAAGGAGAAGCAGATACCCATCACCCACCGGCAATACTCCCATTGGAATCCGAGGCGCTGCCCAAACTCACTGCCTATCCACCGCTTGCCGAGCCGCTCGCCCGCGGTGTTGTCATCATCCAGTATCGAACAGAGCACGCCAGGATCATGCCGGTATTTGGCAAAGCGGCGGGTGACGTCTCACCCCGTCTCGGCCACCTCCATGTGACCGTCGATGACTGGAAAGGTACATGGGCGCATACCAGTGAAGACCCGATCATCCTGGTTGGGCTGACGCCCGGAACTCACAAAGTTCTTCTGGAAGTCGCCGACCCGACTCACAAAATCCTCACCAGTACGACAGTGAGTTTTATAGTGCCCGAGAAGCAACCACCAAACGCCGAATAGTTGAACCAAGCACTGATTAATCAAGTCGGGATTGTTAACGGCACTTCTTCCCTGACGAGAATCAACCATGCGCTACTACACCCTGAAATACCTGTTCGACGGCGAGCCCCGCACCCACGTGTTCGATCTCAAGCAGCCTCAACTGCCCATTCACGAGGCGGCGATGCACCTGCTACAACTGCATTTCGGGGATGGCGAGAATAGCCTGATCATGCCCAGCGCAGACGCGACGCCGGCGGAGGTTTTAGAACAGGCCGAGCGGGTAGGGCTGACGCAGATTGTGGTTGTTGATTAATAGATCTGATGGCAGGTGCAGAGACTTGGCTTGCACCTTGTCAGCCAATAGACATGCGGCACACCGGTATGACCAAGATGAAAAATCCTGAAGATGTGCCAGGTGCATTCCAAGCTGCCTGGAATGATCACGACATGGCTGCTCTAGGCGGACTGTTCGATCAGGAAGCGACGTTCGTGAATCGTTTCGGACACTATGTCGGGGGCATCGAGAAGATTGTGACGATTTCTGCCGGTTGCCACCGTCCGCTTAGGGCCGATAGACGCCTCCCGTGAAACGCTAATTTTTCGACCAAAACTAACGTCGCATTTGCCGGCAACCACATGAATTCACGAATGTGGCTGTAATTAAATGCAAATTGGCACAAAAAGCACGCATACACCTGACCAGGACTCTTCGATCCTCGTTACCCTGATTCCATTGGGTGCCGAGCATGGAACCCAATAGGGATCCTGGATTCACGTGATGCTTGATCTTGAAGCTTCTCACCAGGTCTTTACCTCCTATCACCAACGATAGAGCCAACTGAGCGGTAAGGATGACCGTAAATTTGCGGGAGAAGCACAAGATGAACACGAAAAGACTGAGACACATTCTTGCCGGTTTAACGCTGTCTTTTGGCGCTGTGCATTCGCAGGCCGAAGAGGCCAAAAAAGTCGACGTACTGCTGATCGGTGGCGGCATCATGAGCGCAACCTTGGGCGTGTGGCTGAATGAATTGGAGCCGGGCCTCTCGATGGAGATGGTCGAGCGCCTCGACGGTGTCGCCTTGGAAAGCTCCAATGGCTGGAACAACGCGGGCACAGGTCATTCGGCCTTGGCCGAGTTGAATTACACGCCGCAAGACGAGAACGGAAACGTCACGATCTCGAAGGCCGTTGAGGTTAATGAAGGCTTCCAGCTGACCCGGCAGTTCTGGGCTTGGCAGGTCAGGCAAGGGGTGCTGAAGAACCCGCGTTCGTTCATCAATTCCACCCCGCACATGAGCTTCGTCTGGGGCGATGCCAACGCCAGCTTTCTGAAAAAGCGTTATGAGGCGTTGCAGGCTAGCCCGCTGTTTCGCGGAATGCAGTACTCCGAAGACCCGGCCGTGATCAAACAATGGGTTCCGCTCATGATGGAAGGGCGTGATCCCAAGCAAAAAATCGCGGCCACGTGGAATCCCAATGGCACTGATGTCAATTTTGGAGAAGTGACCCGCCAACTGGTCGGTTACCTGAAAACCTCGCCGAAATTTGCCTTGAAGCTGTCAAGCGAAGTGCGCGACATCACTCGAAACGAGGACGGTAGTTGGCGCGTCAGCTATAAAAATCTCAAAGACGGGAGCGAAAACGTAACCGATGCCAAGTTCCTGTTCATTGGTGCGGGTGGTGGCGCGCTGAAGCTGTTGCAGAAGTCGGGTATTCCCGAGGCCAGGGAATATGCGGGCTTTCCAGTCGGCGGCTCATTTTTGGTGACAGAAAACCCGGCCATAACAGAGCGGCATCTGGCCAAAGCCTACGGTCAGGCGTCGGTGGGGGCGCCGCCCATGTCGGTTCCGCATCTGGATACACGTGTACTGGACGGCAAGCGCCTGATCCTGTTCGGACCATTCGCAACTTTCAGTACCAAGTTTCTCAAGCAGGGCTCCTTTCTGGACCTGCTGAGTACTACCACGGTAGACAATGTGTGGCCGATGACTCGCGTCGGCATCAAACAATATCCACTGGTCGAGTACCTGGCCGGCCAACTGATGCTGTCGGACGAGGATCGGCTCAGTGCTTTGAAAGAGTACTTCCCCAACGCCAAGGCCGAAGACTGGCATCTGTGGCAAGCGGGCCAGCGCGTGCAGGTGATCAAGCGTGACGAAGCTGCCGGTGGCGTGCTGAAACTGGGCACGGAGATTGTTACGTCCCAGGACGGCACGATTGCCGGCTTGCTAGGTGCTTCTCCAGGCGCGTCGACCGCGGTACCGATCATGGTGAGCTTGCTGCAGAAAGTCTTCAAAGACAAAGTCGCGACGCCCGCCTGGCAGGAGAAACTGCATCAGATCCTCCCGAGCTACGGGACCCAACTTAACGACGATCCGGCGAAAGTGGCGGAAGAGTGGGCCTATACCGCCAAGATTCTTGAGCTGATGCCGCCACCGGTGATCAGTCAAGCCGCTACGCCGAGTGCTGAAAAAGAGGAGGGCAAACCGATGGAAGAAAAGGCAGCGGCTGACATGGCTCTCTGATTAACAAGACCACCCATTCGCAATGCCTTGTATCGCTGACTTAGAGAAAAAAGCCCGCTGGACGTTAACGGTCAGCGGGCTTTTTTATGGGGCGAGAGAAGCTAGCCTGAAACTTTCCACGTATTTACTGGCAGGGCGTCAAGCGCTTAGCCAGAGGTTCCTAAAGCCAGATTGGCACAATAGACACAGCCAGCAGCGCACCCAGCAGCATGTTTAAAAATCGCCATTGTCGTTCGCTCTTCAATTGCCGCGACAGCGCCAATCCGGCGCCGCACCACAGCGCCAGCGAACACATGCAAGATATGCCAAACACCAGGCTCAGCAGCAACGCAAGTGACGCCGGCCCCGGTGTCAGCGAAGCGAATGATGCGGCGGCGCTGAGGGTCATCGCCCAGCCTTTGGGGTTTTGCAAAAGCATCCAGATGCCCGTGAGAAAACTTGCGGGCTTTTCGTTGACCGCGGCGTTACCGGGTTTTCCTCGTTTCGCGATCTGCCAGGCCAGCCACAGCAGATAAAGCGACCCCATCAGTTTCATCGCCAATTGCAGCGACGGCGCCGCCAGGATCAGGCTGCCCAGACCGCCAGCCGCCGCGACGGCCATCAGCGCCAAGCCAAATGAGATGCCCGCAAGCAATGGAAGTGAGCGCACCCAACCGAAATTTGCTCCGGAGGCTGTCGCCAAGGTGGTTGCGCCGCCCGGGCTGAAAGTGGCGACCATAACGAAGAGTAGAAGCGGAAGTATTGAACCTGGCATGGCGAGTTTCCTTAAGTGGTCTCGACTTAATAGCCTGTTGCCAAGTAGCATTAAAGCTAATGTTTGTAATGCTAAATATTAGGAACCCTAATGCTATGCAGACTCTGGATCTGGTACTCCTGCGCAGCTTCGTCGTGGTCGCTGAAAAACGCAGCATGACGGTGGCTGCCAAGCATCTGCATGTGAGCCAAGGAGCGGTCAGTCAACAGATCAAACGGCTGGAGGAAGTGCTGGGCGGGGTGTTGTTTTTACGTGATCGGCGCGGCATTCGCCTCGCGCCACTTGGTGAGCGCTTGTTTACCAAGGCCCAGCAAATGCTCACGCTTAACCAGCAGATTTGGGCGGACGTGAAGGGGAGCACGCTCCAGGGGCGGGTGCGCCTGGGTGTCCCTTACGACCTCGCCGGCGCGTGGATTGCGCCAATCCTCAAGGCGTTTGTCGAGGCGAATGCGCAGGTGGAGCTGTCACTCAAATGTGGCTCGTCGCTAGAGCTGAAAAATGAAGTCGACAAAGGCGCACTGGACCTGGCCATTATTGAGGAAGCGGCCGCGGGGGCTAACGGTGAATGCCTGATGATCGATCGTTTGGTATGGGTCGGCGCCAGCGGTGGAGCGGCCTTCCTGAACACACCATTGGCGGTATCGCTGGTTGCCGAGACTTGTGCATTTCGTGAGCCAGTGATCGCTGCTCTGGAAGGCCAGGATCGACAATGGAAGATGGTATTTGATAACGGCAACCTTGAGACAACGCGAGCGATGGTCGGCAGCGATCTGGCCGTGTCGGCGTGGTTGAAGTCGGCAGTGCCGCCAGGCCTGGAGATCTTATCTGCCGAGGCGAACTTACCGGATTTGCCGCCGTTTGCGATTTCGCTGGTGAGATCAAAAGGCACTGCGAGTGCGGCGGCTGTGGAGCTGGTGCGGCACATTCATGAGCATCTTGATCAATCCTGATTCGCCGAGATCTGCATCTGAGATCAAGGCCGCGCAGGACACTTTCTCCATATAGAGGAAGCGCTCAATCTCCCCCAACTGCTAGCGTTAAACATTCCAACGGTTCAACCTCCCAGGAGAAGCCCCATGAACTCATTCACCGGCGGCTGCCTATGCGGCGACGTCCGAATCGTGGCGACAGGCCAACCCTACCGCGTCGGCATCTGCCACTGCCTCGACTGCCGCAAGCACCATGGCGCACTGTTTCACGCTTCCGCGATTTTCCCTCAAGATGCGGTGACCATCACTGGAGAAACACAGGACTACGCTGGACGGTTTTTCTGCCCACGCTGTGGCTCATCGGTTTTCGCCCGCACTGGCGACGAAGTCGAAGTGAATCTGGGCTCTCTCGACACCCCGGATCAACTCAAACCTACCTACGAAAGCTGGATCGTCCGGCGCGAATCCTGGTTGCCGGCGTTTCCGCTCGCTAAACACTATGAGCATGATCGTGAGGGGCCGGGACGGTTTGAGGAGTAAGGGCATCCAGGCGGATGCACTTCATTGATTGTGTGATGGCATATTAATATGAATACTGGCCGCCAAATGGGGCGACGCGTATAGCGACGATCCTGTGCTCACGAAAAAACAGGCGTCTGCATCTCAGGACGGCGACACACATTATGGAGACGTACAGATGGCCGAAGAGATTGTTAAGTCCAAATGGGTCAATTTTCTGGTGGCCGACGCTGAGGTGAATTACGGCCTGGCGGATGATGTTTATTCGATCGCCGGCAGCGGCAATGTCGGTGCGTTAAGCAGGGTGATGGAGGCTTTCAAGCAAGCCAACGGTGGGTTGTGGGTGGGCGGGAAGATGGCGCTGACCCGAACGTCGGTTCGCTTGAGCGCCAGTGCTTTGAACCGCCTGGTTCAGGAGGGGACCCTCGATATTGATCTGCCGCTGGCGATGATCCGCAAGGTGACCATTGAGGGTGGGTTTGTGACCAAGATCGTTCGTCTGGATACCGACGCTGGCAGCGTTAAATTTCGCTGTTTTGGGGCAAGGGACGTCGCCGCACTGATAGAAAAGATGACCCTCTCGCGGGCCTGAACACAATAAAAAACCCGCATCACCGTGCGGGTTTTTTACGTTTGAACGCTTGCTCGCGAAAGCGGTGTGTCAGGCGACATTGTCATTGACTGTGCCGAC
Organism: Pseudomonas sp. NPDC096950; assembly: GCF_044762525.1. Classification (NCBI taxonomy): domain Bacteria; kingdom Pseudomonadati; phylum Pseudomonadota; class Gammaproteobacteria; order Pseudomonadales; family Pseudomonadaceae; genus Pseudomonas; species Pseudomonas sp. NPDC096950. The sequence continues at coordinate 185,709 of NZ_JBIWEL010000003.1, forward strand.
GCCTTCGCGAGCAAGCTTCGCTCCTACAGGGGATGTGCCCGGCTGCTACCCAGGATTTGCCCAGCGCAGACGCAACGCCGGCGGAGGTTCTAGAGCAGGCCGAGCGGGTAGGGCTGACGCGGATCCAGGTCCGGCAGCCTTCGGTTTCGTAGGGCCATTCAAATGCATGGCGTCGACTGGTTAATTAGCCTCGAACAATCAAATTAGCAGGAACCATATTTCGTATCTCCCGGCGCGCATGATCTATGAAGGGCTTCAAGATAAGGGTCGATGAGTTTCGCTGGGAGATGACTATCGAATAATCGTTGATAATCACAGGCTCAAACGGGATGAATTTAAGCAAGTTTCCCGAGTAGCCACTGGCCGTCAACGGGTCGACAATCGAAATGCCTAATCCGGCTTCGGCTAATTTGAGTATGGCGATGGTTGTCTGCGTTTCGGCACTGATCCGGCGTTTGACTCCATAGGAAACCATCAAAGAGTCGATCTTCATCCGAACCTCCATCAGCGGCAAAAGCGATATATAGTTTTCGCCTTCGAAATCTTCGGGGCGCAATGTACGCTTGCGCGCCAATCGGTGATTGACGGGAACCACGCCTACCATTTTCGCGGTGACCAGCGTTTCACTGTTGCCGAGTCGCGTGGCCCTCATGGGAAACATCGCGAACCCCAGATCACATCGGTCCTGCTGAACCATATCCAGTACGGTTGCCGAACTGTGCATGTGCATCGATACAACTGCATCCGAATGCTCGAGCGTGAAACTTGCGATGGCCTTGGGTAAAAAAGACAGTGCCATGCTAGGTGCCGCCGCAATCTCAATACGCCCAAGTTTCAACGTTTTGATGTTGGATGCGGCATTCGCAATCCGCTCAATGCCAATCAAGGATTGCTCGACGTCCTTGAACAGAAGCGCCGCCTCTGGCGTAGGCAATAAACGCCCTTTGATTCGGGTAAAAAGCGAAATGGAAATTCGCTCTTCCAGGTCGGCGATAAGGCGCGTCACAACGGGTTGGGTGACTTCGAGCATCTCTGCTGCACCCGTAACGGTTTTGCGCACCATGATGGCGCGAAACGCCTCAAGGTGACGCAGTGTGATTCTATTCTCCACACGTCTCTCCCGGCTAAATAGCATTACAACATGGGCTAATAGTATAGCGACATTAAAATCGCCATCTGATATAAATTAATTCATATAAATCAATATATTAAATACCCGTGGCACCTCTATTGCTAAAAAACATGTATGGAATTCACCTCGTAAAATTTAACGCTGATTGGAGCGTGAATGCCATAGCAATGCGGGTGTTACGGTTCAAGGATTCGATATGTGGGCGTGGCGACATATCGGGCACTTGCTCCGGAGCACGTAAAAAAATAACGTTTCAGGAGCGATAACAATTGAAAAAGAGCACCCTGGCATTAGCCGTTGCCACGGGCATTTTGACCCAACACGTCAGTGCCGCCGGCTTCATTGAGGACAGTAAAGCCTCCATCAGTTCCCGCACTCTGTATTTTGAAAGCGATCAGCGTGACGCCGGCGGTATTGACCAGCGCCAAACGGTCACCGGTCTCAAGTTTGATTTTCTGTCCGGCTTCACTCAAGGAACAGTAGGTTTCGGTCTGGATCTGCAAGGTGTTCAGGGCTTTACTCTGGGCGGCGGTACTTCTCCGCACGGGCCTGCGACGACCAACACCGTTTCTCCCCTCGATACGGATGGCACACCGGTTGGAACGTGGGGGCGTGTGGGCGCTAACGCCAAGATCAAGTACTCCAAGACTCAGCTGACTGCAGGTAACGCGCTGTCGCCTAACTTGCCCATACTGGTGGCCAACGATGGTCGCTTAGTGCCGACCGCCTTCCAGGGCGCCATTCTGACCTCAAATGAAATTGATAACGTTACGCTGACAGCCGGTGAGCTGAATCGTGTTATAGGACGGGCGTCCTCAAACTGGTCTGCAATCGCCGCGGGTGGTCGCAAGGGCTCTGACAGTTTCCGGTTCGTGGGTGCAGACTGGAAGGTAACGAAGGATCTCACGCTGCAGTACTACCATTCACAGCTTGAAGACTACTATCGCCAGAATTTCTTTGGCTTGCTTCATGTTTTCCAGATAGCACCCAATCAAACATTCAAGACCGACTTGCGCTACTTCAACAGCAAGTCAGATGGGAAAAACGGTAGCGACGTAAACTACCAGTACAAGAACGGCTATAACGCCGGCGGCTTAGGCAAGGTGGACAATGACACTTGGTCCGCCGCTTTCATTTATACCCTCGGCGGGAACGTTTTTACGTTGGGGCATCAGCGAGTCAGCGACAGTGGTGGTATGGCGTACGTTAACAATGCCAACGTTGTTGATGGCCGTGGGCGTAATGAAGGTGAAGGCGGCGCCAGCATTTATTTGTATACCGACCTGACAATCAACAGCTTTGCCAGGGCGGGCGAAAACACTACGTTTGGCATGTACAGCTATGATTTTGCCGGACTTGGAGTGCCCGGTTTAAAGCCGTCCATCTACTATGCGAGCGGTCGAGACGTGCGTGGCACGGGTAACGCAACCACTGGACGTTATGATGAGTGGGAGCGGGGTGTCCGGTTGGACTATACCCTGCAGAGTGGGCCGTTCAAGAACTTGAACTTCTCGCTGCGTCGGGCAAACTTCAGGACTGACCTTCCAGAGACCATCGTGAAGGATCAGGATCAAACTCGGTTCTATATAAATTACACCTACGCACTTTGGTAGGCGCAAAAGATAGCCATCTAGTTCAACGCTGATTTTTTAATTTATCTAACCTCGCAATGCAGGGCTACAGCCTCGGACGTTGGCGCATCACTGTGCGTCATCGTCCGGGGCTGTTGTGTTTTCACACCATTTAAATTCGCTGTTCGACTACTGCAAAACCGGATTTTGCGGCATGCGGTCACCTGTATCTGTGGGCCGAAATCTGATCGATCGCAACGCGCACCAAAGTGTTACCTCAAGTAGCGAATCATGCTCGGTGGCAGAACCTGAGCACTACATTGGGTAGCAGGTGCATCAGCCTTGGGCATGCTTTCAGCCATAGGATCGCAAGTGCATAGCATTTAAGCATTGGCCCATATCATTAGGCTTTAGATATCAGTAATCGAAAAATAAAAATCTTTATTAATCAATCGTTTAAATAACGATGGCCTTGGCATTGCTAAATAACATGGTGTAAGGCTAACGATGGTGCGGGACGTGGAATAGTCGCTTGCGATCTAGGCTATCCATGTAGTCATCGGAAAGCCCTGCTGTGGTCTTATCAATAATCAAGGAGCCCTTCGATGAAGTCTCATGGTCTGACGATTCGTTCGAGTGCATTAGCAGTACTTCTGGCGTTGTATGGCTCAAGTCCTTCGGTGTTCGCCCAGGACGATGCCCGTCCTCTTATCACAGTCAGCTCGGGCGCTTCTGACATCACTACGCTTGATCCACACCGTGCGACATTGGTTGGGGATAAGGGGGTCGTGTCCGAACTGTTCAATGGGCTGGTTCGTTTCCCGCCAGGAAGCGCCGACCCCAAGGAATTACAGGGCGACCTGGCTGAGAAATGGGAAGCGTCAGCGGATAACCGGATCTGGACTTTTCACCTGCGCAAAGGCGTTCAGTTTCACGGTGGTTACGGTGAACTGAAAGCGGCCGATGTCGTGTATTCGATCCAGCGTGCAGGGGATCCCAACCGTTCGAGTTTCGCGGCTAACTTCGCAATCATCGACAAGGTTGAATCGTTAGACGACTACACGGTGCAGATCACGTTGAAGTACCCGGATGCAACCTTCCTCGGTCGCGTATCCAACTATCACGGCGGCAATATCATCAGCAAAGCCGCTGCGGAAAAACTGGGCGACAAGTTTGGCCAATCGCCCATTGGTACCGGACCGTTCGTATTCGGTGAGCATGTCACGCAGCAATACGTAAAACTGGTCGCCAACGACGCCTATTTCCTGGGTAAACCAAAACTCGGCGGGATCACTTATCGGTTGATTCCTTCAGATAGCGCACGGGATCTCGCGTTCACTTCGAACGAGCTGGATCTAACTGCGGGCAAGCGTGAGCAACGCTGGGTTGAACGCACAAGAAGTCGTGGCGTGAAGGTCGATGTATTTGAACCCGCCGAATTTCGAACGCTGTTTCTCAATCGAACGATCAAGCCGTTGGACAACCTGAAAGTGCGTCAGGCGATCGCCGCCGCCGTCAATCTGGACGAGATCGTGCGCTATGTGGGCAAGGATGTGGCGGACAAGGGCTGCTCGGTCATACCCAATGGCTACCTCGGCGTGGATTGCACTGCGGGTGGCTATAAATACGATATGGATCGCGCCAAAAAGCTGCTGACGGAGGCGGGATTTGCGAACGGCATTGTTCTCAAAGCGGTGGTATCCAACGCGCCTGCCCAGCAACCCATCATGGAAATCGTCCAGGCGCAATTGGCCAAGGTCGGAATCAAGCTGGACATGGAGGTCGTCGACCATGCGACCTATCAAGCCAAGAGCCGCCAGGATCAGAGTGCGATTGTCTTTTACGGAGCTGCGCGGTTCCCTAATGCCGATTACTGGCTGACCGAATTCTATGACTCCACGGCATCGATTGGCGCTCCTGGGGCCATGTCCAACTTCGGCCATTGTTCGGTGGCTGACGAGGCAATCCGCAAAGCACGCGTTGAAACCAATTCGCAGGAGCAGCTCGTCCTGTGGAAGCAGGCACAGTTGCAGATTCATGACGACGTCTGCGCCATCCCCCTGTTTGGCCTGAAACAAGTCTGGGCACACAGTGATCGCGTGAACTACGGCTACGACTTCAAGGGTGCGCTGAACCTGCAACCGCCGATTACCGAACTCACAACGGTTACCGGGAGTGGGCGCTGAATGTCCTTCGAATATGACGTGATCGTCGCGGGCGGCGGAATGGTCGGTGCCGCCATCGGGTATGGGTTGGCCGGAATGAATCGCCGGGTGCTGATGCTGGATGGCGCGGATACGGATTTTCGTGCAGCCAAGGCCAACTTCGGTTTGATTTGGGCCCATGGGAAAGGCTTCGGGCACCCTGCTTACCAGCGCATGTCACTTCAGGCGGTAAAAGACTGGCCTGAGTTCGCCATGCAGCTGGAGGCGGAAAGTGGCATGGAGTTGGCGTATGAGCGCAACGGAGGATTGAACTTCTGCCTGAGCGAAGATGAGTTCAACGCCCGCACGCATCACATAACCAGGTGGCACGCCCAGACCCCGGAGCTTGCCCCCTCAACTCAAATGCTGGATCGGGCCGAGCTCAATCGACGTTTCCCCTCATTGCGTTTGGGCAAGGAGGTCGCAGGCGCAAGTTTTGGTGAACTGGATGGACACGCAAACCCCCTTCGTGTGCTGGCGGCGATGCATCAGGCCTTCCTGCAAAGGGGAGGGACACTGCGCAGCAATCATGCCGTGAAGGCCATTCACAAGCTGTCGGGTGGCGGGTTCGAAGTGCTGGCCGGGACGTTCCGAGCGCGCGCTGAGCGGGTAGTGATTGCGGCGGGTCTGGGATCGTCGGCTCTTGGGCCGATGGTGGGGCTCGATGTGCCATTGCGTCCCCAGCGGGGGCAAATCCTGGTGACCGAGCGACTCGCCCCGTTGCTGCCCGTGCCGGCAAGCGGCCTGCGTCAAACAGGCGAAGGGACGGTCATGATCGGTGTCACCCAAGAGGATGTTGGGTTCGACCTGGCCACGACCGCTGAGGGTGCCGCGCGCATGGTGCGCAAAGCCCTGAGGATTGTTCCGGATCTGGCGAAAGCGAAGTTGATCCGCCAATGGTCCTGCCTGCGGGTCATGACACCGGACGGCAATCCCGTCTATGCGAAATCCATCAGCCATCCAGGCGCGGATATCGCGCTATGCCATTCCGGCGTGACCTTGGCTTCCTTTCATGCGGGCGCCTACGCCAAGGCGCTGATTGACGGGGTACTGCCTGCCTCTTTGGAGATCTTTCATCATGGGCGTTTCAATGTTCAAAAGACTGCCTGAGTCGCCAGCCGCTACATTGACGCTGTTTATTGACGGCAAATCCGTTGCAGCGGCTGAAGGCGAGTCTGTCGCCGCTGTGCTGTTGCGGCAGGAAGGGCTGGCCAGCCGCACGACTCCGGTGCTGGGCACCCCGCGGGCGCCCTATTGCATGATGGGCGTTTGCTTCGATTGCCTCGCGGTCATCGATGGTGTCGCCTCCACGCAATCCTGTCTGGTGACAGTGCAAGAGGGCATGCAGGTGGAACGCCAATATGGTCGGCGGAGCGTGACGGCATGACACGTAAATTTGATGTGGTCGTGATCGGTGCCGGTCCCGCCGGCATGAGCGCGGCGATCGGCATGCGCGAGCTTGGCCTTGGTGTTCTGGTGGTCGACGAGCAACCTGCGCCGGGAGGACAAATCTGGCGCGCAGTCGAAGCCGTGGCGCCCACCCCGACAGGTGCGATTCTTGGAAATGAGTACCGCGCGGGTGCCGAGCTCGTTGCACGATTTAGAGGGTGTGGCGCGGTTTATGAACCACAGACCCAGGTCTGGAAGATCGAGCCAACATGGAGGGTGTTCCTCAAGCTTGACGGGCAGGTCGAGGCGGTGCGTGCCGACCAGGTTGTATTGGCCACTGGCGCTCAAGAGCGACCGGCGCCGTTTCCTGGTTGGACGTTGCCGGGCGTATTGACCGTCGGCGCAGCCCAGATCCTGTTGAAGACCTCAAGCCAGGTGCCTTCACAACCTGTGTGGGTGGTCGGCTGCGGTCCGCTGCCACTCTTGTATATGGCGCAGCTGTTGCGTGCGGGAGGACGTATCGCCGGGTGGATCGATACTTCACCGCCGGGTGGATGGCGCCGCGCATTACCCTGGGCGGGCGCAGCGCTGGCCGACCTGAAGGAAATCGGCAAGGGCCTTAAATGGTTGTATGAAATCAGAAGCGCCCGCGTTCGCCGAGTGCGCGGAGCGACTGCCCTGCGAGCGCTGGGTGAAGGACGCCTTGAGGCATTGGAATACGTCCAGTCCGACGGTAAGTCGGTTCGTGTCAAAGCGAGTGTGTTGCTTTCACACGAGGGCATCGTGCCCTCCATCCACATTTCACAGGCATCGGGCTGTAAACACAGTTGGAGCAAACAGCAGTCATGCCTCTCGCCTGACCTTGACGAGTGGGGGCAAACCACCGAGTCCGGTATCTACGTGGCCGGTGATGGCGCGGGAATCGGCGGTGCGAAAGCGGCGTGTGTACGGGGTGAAATTGTTGCGCTTGGCATTGGCATGCGTGCCGGACGTATCACTGCAGGCGCAGCGAGCGCCAGGAAGAAAAAACTTCGAGAGAAGCTGGATTCATTACTGCGTTTGCGGCCAATGCTTGATGCGTTGTATCCACCTCGGGCAAGCATTCTCGCGCCATCCAACGACACCATTGTGTGTCGCTGTGAGGAGCTGACCGCAGGCGATATTCGCAAGGCCGCTGCGATCGCTTTGCCTGGCCCCAATCAACTCAAGGCGTTTACCCGGGCGGGCATGGGGCCCTGTCAGGGCCGACAGTGCGGATACACGGTCGCGAACATCATTGCAGCGGAACAAAAACAGTCTGTTGCGACCGTGGGGTATTTCCGTATTCGCCCACCGTTGAAGCCGCTGACGCTCGGTGAGTTGGCGTCGCTTAATATCGATGAGGATAAGTCATGATGCAATTTGCGATCAAACGACTCCTGCTGGCCATACCTACGTTGATTGCCATGTTGACGGCGGTGTTTGTATTGGTGCGCCTGGTCCCGGGCGATCCGGCAGCGGTGATGCTCGGCGATCAGGCCAGCGCCGAGTCACTGAGTGCCATGCGCACTCAGCTCGGCCTGGATCAACCGGTTTACGTTCAATACCTGCAGTTTCTTGGCGATATGTTGTCGGGCAACTTCGGTGTATCCATGTCCAGCGGCCGGACCGTGGCGCAAGAAGTGGCCCTGGTGCTTCCCTGGACACTGCAACTGACGTTGGCGTCGATTGTGATTGGTCTGATCCTGGGCTTGCCTTTGGGCGTCTGGGCGGCACTGCGGCGTAACGCTTGGCCGGATTACCTGGGCCGAGTGCTGTCGTTGGTGGGATTGTCATTTCCAGCGTTTGTGTCGGCGATTCTGATGTTGCTGGTTTTTGCCATTCATCTTCGGTGGTTCCCGGTGATAGGCAGTGCCGTGGATGGAGGATGGCTGGCGCAGCTGCATGCGCTGGCGCTGCCGGCGTTCAACCTTGGCCTGATCATGACGGCCTATGTGATGCGCGTTACCCGTTCATCCATGTTGGGTGTCATGGGTGAAGACTACATACGAACGGCCAAAGCCAAAGGTGTCCCCGCGATGCGCCTGGTCTTGCGGCACGGCTTGCGCAATGCACTGATCCCCATCGTGACAGTGGTCGGATTATATTTCGGTACGTTGATTGGCAACTCTGTACTGACTGAGATTGTGTTTAACCGACCAGGGCTGGGTAAGTTGATTCTTGGCGCATTAAATACTCGTGATTACAGCTTGCTCCAGGGTTTGATGGTGGTGTTCGCCTGCTGTGTCATTGTCGTCAACATCTTGACCGACCTTGTCTATGGGTTGGTTGATCCTCGAGTGAAATTCAAATGACCTCTTTAGCCGCACCATTAGCCGCCAGGCCGAATGGGCTTTGGCAGGCCTTGGCTACCAATCGAATGGCGTGGATCGGTATCGGATTGCTGTTACTGATCATATTGATTGCCGTGTTTGCGCCGCTGTTGGCGCCCTATGATCCTTTGCAGCAAAACATTGCTTATCGACTTGAGCCTCCGTCCGCAGAGTTCTGGCTGGGCACAGACAGTTACGGACGGGATGTCCTGTCACGGCTGATCTATGGCGCACGCGTGTCACTGCTTGTCGGTTTCGTGGCGGTCATGATTGCCATGACTATCGGCTCTGCACTGGGTGTTCTCGCAGGCTATGTAGGCGGGGTGCTGGACCGGTTCATTATGGGGCTGGTTGACGTGTTGCTTTCCTTCCCGACCTTGCTCTTGGGACTGATGGTGGCTGCCATGCTGGGCGCGAGTCTGGAGAATCTGATCATCGCGATCGCCATCACCGAAATTGCCCCATTCGTGCGCGTCGCCCGCGCACCGACCATTGTGTTGAAACAACGGGATTTCGTTGAAGCGGGCCGCTCATTGGGATACGGGCCGATGCGTCTGATGGGTATCCACATACTGCCGAACATGATTTCAGAAGTCGTCGTGCTGGGCGCCCTGTGGATGGCGACCGCGATTCGCACCGAAGCGTCGCTGAGCTTCATCGGTCTGGGTGCGCCGCCACCCACACCGACATGGGGCAGCATGATCCGTGAAGGCTTTGAAAATATTCTGGATGCGTGGTGGCTGACGGTCTGCCCGAGCATCGCGATTCTACTGACGGTCCTGGCGCTCAGTCTGCTGGGCGATGCGTTACGTGACGCCATAGATCCCAAAACACGATCGGAGCGCTCATGAATACGCACAGCGTCATCACCTCCAGCTCTCGGAGCATTCAGACCCCTATGAATGACACTCTCATCAGCGCCGCGGCTTCAGCCGGGACCCAGCAAGCAGTTCTGCAAGTCAGCGGGCTCAACGTAGCGTTTCGCCGGGGCGACGCATGGGCCTCAGTCGTCAATGGCCTGGATTTCAGCGTTGCGCGGGGCGAGACCCTGGCAATCGTCGGCGAGTCAGGTTCCGGCAAGAGCGTTTCAGCGATGGCGGTCATGGGACTGCTGGCGTCAAAAAGCAGCCGCGTCCAAGGCAGCATATGCCTGGATGGGAGGGAGTTACTGACCCTTTCGGAACCTGAAATGGCGACCCTGCGCGGTAATCGGATCGCCATGATTTTTCAGGAGCCGATGACCTCGCTCAACCCGGTCATGAGCATTGGGGAGCAGATTGCGGAACCCCTGCGTCTTCATCGCCGGCTGAATCACGCCGAAGCACGCGCCGAAGTTTTGCGCCTTATGGACCGAGTCCGAATTCCGGCAAGTCACCAGCGTTTCAGCGATTACCCTCATCAGTTTTCTGGCGGCATGCGTCAGCGCGTAATGATTGCGATGGCGTTGGCGTGCAATCCATCGGTGCTCATCGCTGATGAACCGACCACGGCGCTCGATGTGACCATCCAGGCGCAGATACTGGAACTGATCAAAGAACTGCAAACGCAAGAGCAGATGGCGGTGGTGTTCATCACTCACGACATGGGAGTCGTAGCGGAGATCGCGGATCGCACTTTGGTGATGTACCGCGGTGACATGATCGAGACCGGAGTCACCGCTGACATCTTTGCGCGCCCGCAGAAGGCGTACACCAAGGCACTGATAGCGGCGGTTCCAGAGTTGGGCTCCATGAATGCGCACAATCTTCCCCAGCCATTTCCGATCTATGACATCAAAACCGGCGCGACCGCTCCGGTTCCACGGGTCAGCGACAGCGTTCAACATGACGCTCCGTACTTGCTGGAAGTATCAAACCTGGTCGCGCGTTTCGACGTTCGTTCGTCTTTCTTCAAGCGAGTGACCGGGCGTGTTCATGCGGTAGAGAACGTTAACTTCAATCTCCGACGCGGTGAGACGCTGGCTATAGTCGGCGAGTCCGGTTGCGGTAAGTCGACGACAGGGCGACTGATCACAGGTCTGTTATCCGCAACGGGCGGCCAGATCAAGGTCGAGGGTCAGGACATTGGGAGCATCGCCCCGATGGAGCGCGCCAGGAAAATCCAGATGGTTTTCCAGGATCCCTACTCAAGCCTCAACCCACGTCAGAGTGTTGCGCAGGCACTCATCGAACCGTTGCGGGTGCATCGTCTGGTCAGTTCGCGCGACTGCGAACAGGTGGCAGTGGAGTTGCTGGCAAGGGTGGGATTACCGGCCGATGCAGTGTTGCGCCTGCCCCATGAGTTTTCAGGCGGGCAGCGCCAGCGCGTTTGCATTGCCCGCGCGCTGGCGTTGCGGCCTGGAACGATCGTAGCGGATGAAGCGGTTTCAGCACTGGATGTATCGGTGAAGGTGCAGATCGTCAATCTGCTGTTGGAATTGCAGCAAGAGATGGGGCTGGGGTTCGTTTTCATCAGCCATGATATGGCCGTGGTGGAACGCATCAGCCATCGCGTGGCCGTCATGTACATGGGTGAGATCGTCGAAATAGGTCCCCGCGCCGAGGTCTTCAGCAATCCGCGACACCCTTACACCCGTCGTCTGCTCGAAGCGGTCCCGGTCCCTGATCCGGCGCGCCGTCAGACTCGGCACCTGGCCCCCCGCGAACTGCATACCCCCTACAAGTCACACGACTTCAAACCTGCGGTCAGGACCTACCATCAGGCGGGGCCCAACCACTTTTACATGGAGCCGGGAGACGAGTGGAAGTGAGTTGATGTTCGGTGGATGAACTTAGTCGCAAGGACAAGTTGAGCTGAAGTAACGATTCATATCTAAAACGATGCGATGCAAGTAGTGCCGTGCGAGCGCGGTACTACGCATCGTAGACACACAACTGTGGGGTTTATAAATGCTTCGCTTGAAAACTGGAATAGCTGGTTCTGGTGCGATAGGTCTCGCCTATGCAGCCTGGATTTCACATGGCCAACATGATGTTGCCGTCTGGTCGCCTCAGACAGGAAGTGCAGAACTGCTGCGAAGCGAGCCGCTGCGAGCAACGGGATTGCTCGAAGAAGCGTTTCCAGTCAGCTACGCAAAAAGTGCCGAAGAACTCGCCACTGGCGTTGACGTGATTGTCATTGCCTTGCCACTTAATGGGCATCGCGCAGTCATGGACGCTCTGTTACCGCATCTACGAACGGGGCAGATTGTGATTGTCAGTTCCATGGCTTCTCTCTCCTCACTTTATTTGTACGAGCGTGCTCTCAAACGTGGCATTGAGATCACTGTTGCGAGCTTTGGTACAAGTGCATTAACGGCTCGACGCAAGGGGCCTGTACATGTCCACATCATGACGAAGCGTCCGAGTTTAGGAGTTTCCTGTTTACCCGTTTCGCAACAGGGGCTTGCGTTGAATGTTTGTAAATCACTGTTCGGGAGTGACTTTAAAGCTGAAGAAAATCCACTGAGTTCGATGCTTTCCAACACCAGCGCCGTCGGCCATGTGCCGCTAGCCTTGTTCAATTGGACACGAATCGAACGCGGTGAAGATTGGCCGCAGTACTACTACATGACGTCCAGCACAGCAGATGTGATCAACGTACTGGATGTCGAGCGCCGTTCGCTCGCCAGTGTCTTTGGTTGGAGTCTCCCAAGCTTTAGTCAGAAGCTGCGCCAGTCGTTCAACATTGAATCGGTTGAATTAGCCGACGTGGCCAGGGAACTTCACCGAAAACGAGGCGGCCCCGCCGGCCCAACCCATATAGAGACGCGTTATATCTGGGAGGACGTGCCCTACGGCCTGTTATTTACGCTGGCGCTTGGGCGTATTGCGAACGTTGCAATGCCCGCTACAGAAGCCATCGTTGCCACAGCCGGGCTGATTGTCGGCGAAGCGTTGCTCAAGGCCAATGACCTGATTGAGGCGCTGGGGCTTTCAACTGAAACCGTTCAGGGCCTACTCAGCCGGGTTAATGTGGGTTCGCCCTGCAAGGAAGCGTTATGTTGACTAATGCGCTTCTGAATATCGCCGTAAGGTCGAAACTCATACTCGGCTTTACTCTGGTTATCGTCCTGACCGTTCTGATCGCATTTACCGGTTGGAGCGGTATTCAAACGTTAAGCCAGAGAAGCGAAAAAATTGCAGACATTGGAAAGCTCGGCACGTTGACGCGGGACATGTTAATTGGCCGCTTATCCTATGCGATCAACTACGATGCTGATCATGCCGCCAGTTGGCGGGTCAACCTGGAAAATCTGGAAAGCCATTTGGTTTATGTACGCTCGGTGCTTGTTTCCGAGTCCGATGCTCCACATCTGGAGGCAGCAGCCTCCGCCTTGAAACAATCGTGGGAACACTACAACGACATCATTCGTGGCACCGCCGCAATGGTCGCCAGTCGTGCAACGGCGGGGCGCCAGGCTGAAATAGCGACCAATGCGCTAAATGACCTGGACGATTTCGCGAACTCCTCGGAAGGGAATATTGCTCAGCGTGCTGCAACGGCGCAGGCGCTCAGCCTGTTTCAAAAAATGCGTTTCGATGTGCGCGGTTATACCTACTCTCTGAATGCCGAGACCAAAAAAGTGGCGGGTTCTTCCGTCGCCACGACTATCGGGTATATCAAAAATCTGGAGGGGTTCGACTTACAAGCGAACACAGTGAAAACTCTCCAGACGTCGTTAAATGTGTATCAGGATGCAATTTCCCGGTTTGGCGATGCGCAGGTGGCTGTCGAGGATGCCCAGACCGGTATCGAACAGAATATTGCCAGCCTGCTCTCGTCCACTGCACGACTGACTGAGAACCAGGAAGCCTTGCTGGTCAGTGATATCCGGCAGGCGGAAAAATACCTTGTTCTATGGTTGATTGTCGTTCTCGTCATGAGCGTCTTGATCGCCTGGATCATTACCCGCTTGATCGTTACACCGCTACTCGATGCTTTAAGGCTCGCGGAGCAGGTAGCGAATGGTGACCTGACAGACACACAGACCACGACTCGTCAGGATGAACTGGGGCGATTGCAGACCAGCATGCATAAGATGACGGCTAACTTGCGCGTGTTGATTGGCGGTCTACGTGACGGTGTGATTCAGATATCCAGCGCTGCTGAACAACTTCAGACGGTGACTGAGCAGACTAACCATGGCGTCAACAGCCAGAAGAGCGAAACAGACCAGGTCGCCACGGCCATGCACGAAATGGCTGCCACTGTGCAGGAAGTCGCAAGGAACGCTGAGCAAGCTTCCCGGGCGGCGATCAGCGCTTCACTGGAGGCTCGGGAGGGTGGCGACGTTGTTTCAAAAGCGATCCTGCGAATCGAAAGGCTGGCGATCGAGGTTGGTCACTCCAAAACCGCCATGGACGATCTCAAAACCCAGAGCAACAAGATCGGTGGGGTGCTGGATGTGATCAAGGCGGTGGCAGAGCAAACCAACTTATTGGCCCTCAATGCCGCCATCGAGGCTGCGCGGGCTGGTGAAGCCGGACGAGGATTCGCGGTGGTGGCGGACGAGGTGAGAAGCCTCGCCCAACGCACCCAGATATCGACAGAGGAAATCGCATTACTGATCAGCGGTTTGCATAGCCGCACGGAACAGGTTGCGGCGATCCTGGACAACAGCCGAGTGTTGAGTGACAACAGCGTGGAGCTGACACGCGATGCTGGGGCGTCCATCATGAGTATCAGCCACTCAATCTCGACCATCGAGTCGATGAATGTCCAGATTGCGGCGGCTGCGGAGCAGCAAAGCGCGGTGGCAGAAGGCATAAATCGAAGCATTCTGAGTGTTCGGGATATTTCCGAACAGAACGCTTTCGCCAGTGAAGAAACTGCGTCGTCGAGTGTCGAACTCGCTCGCCTGGGCGTTCAATTGCAGAGTATGGTGAGTAAATTCGCCATCTAAGGCGCCGGCAACGTGCAACTCGTAGCCTCAGGCCAACCCTACCGCGTCGGCCTGTTCCATTGCCTTGACTGCCGCAAACACTATGGTGCGCTGCTACCAGCGTTTCCGCTTGCGAAACACTATGTAAGTGATCGTGAAGGTACAGGGCGTTTTGAGAAATAGGCTCATCCCCCACCCGCGTATCCCGTAAGGCGAGCAGGCCGTGCTGGCTGCCGCTGCCGATGGAGTGAAAGTCCTGTTAAGTGGAGAGTGTCGGTGACAATTTGTCGGTGTCCGGTGGGAAGTTATGCCCCGGCGACGGCACTCTCACGCCCAATTTGACAAGCGCAATAATCATTACTAAACCTCTCAATGGTCACCCATTCTGTTGTTGGAGGATCTTCTGCCATGCCTTAAATCATGAAGGGAGTCTCGAATGAAAAACGATCCCGCAACAGACCAACTGGATGCCGACACACCTGAAGATGTCATCGTAAAGACGCAAGCACGTGTCCCGGACTTTGATCCCTCGCTCGGCATTACGGTCAAGCTTGACGCGATTCCGGGTGCCAGTACGAATAAGCTGGTGACCATTGGCGATTCTGTGACGATGGGGTTTCAGAGCGGCGCTATCTACAACACGCGTATCAGTTGGCCAAAAATTGTCGCGGCGGAACTTGGGTGTGATCCGGGATTTCGCTTCCCGTTGTTCGACGGTTACGGCGGACTTCCGTTGAACATTGAATATCTCCTGCGCGCCATCGAACATAAGTACGGCACGGAAATCAGCTGGTGGGAGTTGCCCGCGGCAGGGTTTGAGTTGCGTCACCAAATGGCGTTGATCGAGGATTACTGGGAGCGCGGCGCAGGCGCGAAAGCGCCGGTCACCAGCGCAATAATGCATAACCTGGCGGTTTATGGCTGGGATATTCGAGATGCGTTGTCCCGAACCGCAAAGAACCTGAAAGCTGCGATGGTTAAACCAAAGGATGATCTTTTTTCCCAGGTCGTCGAGAACGCCAATATCAGGGCGGCACTTGGGGTCTATTCCTCCATGGATGAAACCGATACGTTGCTGGATGCCGCAAGAAAACTAGGCGAACAAGGTGCATTGCCAGGAAGCGGTGGCGATGCAACTACGCCCGGGATCGAGACCCTCGTGGTTTTTCTGGGGGCCAATAATGTGCTCGGCGCCGTTACTCGCCTGAAGGTCAATTGGAGCGGAAAAAATCACGACAAGATCGGCAAGGACAAGGACAGTTACACCGTATGGCGTCCAATCCACTTCGAGTCCGAATACTTGTTGCTGGTAGCAGAGCTGGAAAAAATCAAAGCGCAGCATGTGATTCTGATCAACGTTCCTCATGTGACGATCGCGCCTGTAGCCCGTGGGGTTGCGCAGAAGGTTGAGCCTCGTTCACGCTACTTTCCGTTTTATACCCGCCCATGGATCAGTGATTCGCAGTTCAACGCCGCGACAGATCCCAACATCACCGAGAATCAGGCGCGGGCCATTGACAGTGCTATCGATCAATACAATGAGCTGATAGCGAATGTTGTGAAACAGCAGCGGTTGGCCGGTAAAGACTGGTATGTGCTGGACATTGCGGGCGTCATGGATCGAGTCGCGGCTAGGCGTTATATAAACGATGTCGCCGCACGCCCCGCATGGTGGACGGAATATGAACTGCCGGCAGCGCTCAAGGTCCTGAATCCAAAACCCGACTCGCGATTTTTCTCTTCAAGCCCACAGGGCCGCCTGCAAGGAGGCTTGTTCAGTCTGGATGGCATTCACCCAACGACTATCACCTACGGCCTCATCGCGCAGGAAGTGATCAACATCATGCAGTTGGCCAAAGTGCCGTTTTATCATGGCGATGGCGTGACCCTTCGACAGGGGCCCGTGCAGGTCGACTTTGAACGGCTGATCAGGCTGGATTCACTCATTTCAAAACCGCCCGCTACGCTGTCCAGTGATATGAAGACACTGGGATGGCTGGATGAAACCGGTGACTTTTTTGGCAAGTTGAATCCATTCAGTTGATCGGAGCCAACGTGAACGATCTTGCCCGCTCGCCACCACCGGGTGCCTCGCAGTTGCTGAATCGTCAACACATCTCGTCCCGCGATAAGTGGGCTGGGACGGGCGTCACCCTGGAGCAGGGGAGGCGTTATTTTTTTCGAGCCAGCGGTACATGGCGGGATGCCTGGATTCACTGTGATGCCAATGGCTACAACCGCACTTTTTTGAACCTGGCCAAACGATTTTTGCGTTGTTCTACGGGTGACGCCTGCTGGTTCATGCTGATCGGGGCCATTGGCGAGTCCACAGACTCCTTCTTTGTAATAGGTGATGGCGCTCGCTGGAGTGAAGGCTGGATAGCCCCGGCGAGCGGGAAGCTAAGTGCGTTTGCCAACGACATAAACGGTTTTTATTGGAATAACTCCCGTTCGATCATCCTGGAAGTCTGGCAGTAAGTTTCCAGGATCTACCACTCGCAAGCCCCGATAGATTCGTCTGGGAGGGAGACCGTGCGTAATGCTCTTTGGCTGACAGTGTTAATGACGATCAATGTTTCAGCTTACAGCTCAGAAGATGACAACCTGGAGATCTGGCGCCAGCAAGGTGTTGCCGAGCCGAAGATTCAGTTCCTGGGTGTTGGCGGCTGGCTTTTGCATTGGCACGCAGAAGGGTTGCTATTGGCTCCCTCCTTCAGTAATCCCGCCGCGCTGGGGATAGAGGGGTTGCCGCCGCTCTGGGTTGAAGCCGACAAGAAACGCATTGATCAATACATGCCGCCAGCAAGTGACGTTACGTTGCTGTTAGTCGGGCACGGACACTACGACCATTTGCTGGACGTGCCCTGGGTCATGAGCCGACACACACCCAAGGCGAAGCTCTATGGGTCTGATTCGGTGGTGCACATGCTAAAGGCAATGGCGGATCCCGACAGGGCTGAGGACGATCATTGGACGCGGGTCGACCCGGCCAGAGTCTTCAGCGCACAGAAAGCCATGGCCACGATTCAAACGAATTCAACCAGGCCCGGAGAATGGATCTATTCCTCCGGCCAGACAATCCGGGCGATGCCGATCCAGAGTGAACATGCAGGGCATATCCTGGGTATTGATCTTGTTCCGGGTGAATACACGGCGGATCTGACTGAAGTGCCGACTTCCGTATTCAAATGGAAGCCCGGGCAATCGCTGGCCTGGCTGATTGACTTGCTCGATGACCAGAAACAACCGGTGTATCGCATCCATTATCAGGACAGCGCCGCCTCGCCGCCTTACGGCTTTCCTCCAGTCTTGTCAGACTGCAAGGCCATTGATGTCGAGATCCTCAGCGTCGGTTCCTGGCAGCAGGTGGACAAGTACCCGAATGAACTGTTGAAGTTGACCCGGCCTCGATTAGTGCTGCTGGGGCATTGGGAGCGGTTCTTTGGAAACGACCCCGGCAAACCCGAGTCTCTTCGTTGGCAGAACGAAGCGGGAATGGTTCGGGCGATTCATGACAGTGTTCCGGTCGGCACGCTGGTGCGCATGCCTGCGCCGTTTGCCGAAATAGCCCTTCCAACCGCGTAATGACCGGAGCTGAAACGGGCAGCGAATCAGGTTTCGATGAGTCGTTTATCGGGCAGCGTGACTGCCTCAAACAGATATTGCCTAAACAGGGGAAATACCGTGCCCGATTCAACAGGACAAACGCCAGAGACTCCACCAACGCCTTCTGGAGCGGGAATTGCACATATGTCGAAAACCACTATAGAGTCAGTTCAGTTTGATATTGCCCAGGGCAACAACTACCGGATGGAACTGAGCAAGACAATGCTCGCCATCGCAACAGGTTTGCTTGCGTTCACCATCTCCTTCCCGCCGACTTTGACCAAAATCACATGGGTTGAATCGATGCAGGTTGGTTGGCTTGGCCTCGCCGCATCCATTATTGGTGGTTTCGTCAATATGTATGGATGGGAAAGGTTTTACCTGAGTTATCGAGAGGATTTTCACGGTAAGGGCGAGGCCGCAAAAGGGAATCGAAAATGGATTACGGTATGGCGACGCTGCGGCCGGTTCGTTCAGTCCGCCGGGTTGTGCATCGGTGTTATCGGCATTGGCATTTTCGCCTACTGCAATCTCCCCAACATCAAACTGGCGCCTTGATTATGTCCGCTAAATGGCAACAACGCAGAAGCCGCGAGTTGGCGGAATCGGGCAAACGCAAAACAGAGAAACGGGCGTTTGCGATTGCAAATGGCAAAGCCGTTGACGGGGTAGTCAAAGACCTTGGACCCGATCCGGGTTCAAAGGCTGGAGGCGGTGTTCGCGTGGTCTTCAACATGTCCAACGAACACATTCCGACGTTTTGCGCCGACACGGTGGGCGGCTATAAAAACTCCTACGATCTTGGCAAAACAATCCGCTTGGGTGACGTCATTCCGACCCCACCGCCCAAACTCCGTGAACTGGTGGATTATGCTGTTTCAAAGGCCACCGGCATCGCGGCTGATGAAATTTACTTCGGGGCCGTGGAAGTGAACGGCAGCGGGGTGCGTTTTTACGGCGACTATTGTCTGGTTTTGAAAGACACCCAAACCGATGAATGGGTGCTTGATCGCAACTCCTACGACATTGCCCGGCCACCGCTTTCCTGGAATGGACCTCTCGATCAAAAACAGATGATTAAAAACGTCGAATCGATTTCAGGAAAGTGGAGCGCTGATCTCGGACATATGTTGGTCGTAAAGACGTTTTCGAGTGTCCGAGTCTCGAGTCGAAGACTCACCGTCGGGCAGATCTCAAATGCGGTTCTGAATGACGAAGACTATGTCGAAGTGCTGCGCAAAGGCAGCTTCACCACTGCCGATATAGCCGAGGTACGAACCTCCGCGACCGACGCCGCTCGGGAAAGCGCCATTGCTGACCGCGCGCTGCATGGCCCCATTCCCAGCGCAATGGAATTGCTATGGCGCCGTCGCCGTCTTGAGGCGGAGCATGCGATGACAAACAGGGGGCTAACCGTCCGGGTCGTCACCGCCCCAGGGAGAATCCGCTGATGGCCTGGTATATCGACACGATGGATGCACCGGCCGGTTATGCGTTTGCGACCAAACGGATGCCTGATCTGGAGGGCGATCGCACCCTTGCGGACAATGCCGATACATTCTTTATCGAGGCCCCGCATTTTGTCGCTGAGCGTGTGAGTTCTCGCGCCATTGCATTCGGTGCGACGCGGGGCCGGTTTCAGGCCGGCTTGTATCAAGGCGCGAGCGAAGTTTCATTTCCATCCCTAAGCGCGGTGTCCGAATTCGTGCGACGTTGCTATGGCAGTGGCGGTGGTGCGGATGAGGGCGGCCCCGGGACACCCGTCGGGCCTGGCCCGAACGAGCCTCAACCGGATCGCCCGCGTCTGAGCGCTTGGCGCGCGCCATCCGGCGAACGTCCGGAGCGGGAGCAGACCGATCCTGTCCGGACTCTGGAAGGCGCATTTGGGTCGTTTCAGGAGCAGGTGCAGGCCCGGCACGAGGAGCTTGCCTCCATCGAGCCGTCTTCGTTTCTTGAACTGACTGCACAACCCACAGAGCGCTATGGCGAGGATTCGGCGCTGCGCCTGGCGCGGGCTGCGTTGAGGCTCATTCTTGAAGTCAACCTGATTCCCGAAGCCGCTGATCCGGAGCAACGCTGGGCCATTGACGAGTCTGGCAGACGACTCTACGCATGCATTTCGCGGATGGGGCTCTGGGTGCCGATTTATAGATTGCTCGAGGCTGATCAACAGGCTTTCGGGCTGGCCAAAGGTGCCGTCGGCTGGAACCTGATCAACCTATTCGAACATATTGTCGGGCGAACGCGTGATGAGCTGACCGTCGTTCATTTACTGGGACTCAAACTGTTCGCTGGACGGGAAGATCTATCGATCTACGAAAACATTATTTCGAGATCACGTTACAGTTTCGACTACCACATGGGCATTTTCAGCGAGACGTTTCATGTTGGTGTTGCGCTTGATCGTTTCGCGGATATTTCGCATATCGTGATTCCTGCGGTGCTGATTCCTGAGGAGTATCGTCCTCGCCAAGTGGCGCCCACCCTTAGAAACCTAATCGCATTCGCGTGCAATTCGCCGACGAAAATCCCTGCGAACTTTCGCCAAGAAGTCTGCGAAACCCTTTTATTCGGCGCCTGTTACTTAAATGGCTCCACAGGCTCGAACCATTTCATGAACCACTCGGTGCCCTATGACATTCCCAACTTCGCATCCAGCGAATCTCAGTTGGCGAACATTCATCGCATGGTCACCGCCGCCATGGCTTGGCTCAAGACTAGCTTTCCCACGTGCGCGTTCAGCCCGGCACTTGAAAGCATCATCGCGGACACGGCGTCATTGAAGAAGAAAATCTGAGCCCGAAAAAACCCGCAACTCAGTGCGGGTTTTTTCACGCTTGAACGTTACACGGCACTCGCCAGTTTCCCGCTCGACAACCGCCGCTTATAAGCACTGTCCCGATTCGCCAACCAGAAATACAACGGCGAAGTCACCAGCAACCCCACCAGCCAAGACAGATCCGCACCGTTGATGTGCTCGGAAATCGGCCCGACGTACAGCGGTGTGTTCATGAACGGAATCTGCACCGCAATCCCGATCGCGTAGGCCAGCAATGCCTGTGGGTTGTAGCGTCCGTAGATCCCGCCGTCGACGTGGAAGATCGAGTCGATGTCGTACTGACCTTTGTGAATCGCGTAGAAGTCGATCAGGTTGATCGCGGTCCACGGCACCAGCACTACGAGCAGCACCAGCACCATGTCGACGAAGTGGCCGATGAAGTCCGCCGAGGCGCCGACGGCGGCGAAGCAGCACGCGCCGAGGACGATGACCGAGAGCACGGCGCGGCTTTTCGCGGTGGGGATCCAGCGATAGGCGAAGGTTTGTACCAGGGTGATCAGCGACAGCACGGCGCCGTAGAGGTTGAGGGCGTTGTGGCTGATGACGCTGAGCAGGAACAGCACCAGCATCAACGGACCGATGGAGCCGGTGGCGAGTTTGACGGCGTCCATGGTGTCCATGCCGACCGGCGTGGCGAGGACCGCGACGGCGCCGAAGATGAACGACAGGCTGGAGCCGAGCACGGTGCCCAGGTAGGTGGTCCAGAACGTCGAGGCGACAGGCACGTCCGCCGGCAGGTAGCGCGAGTAGTCGGACACGTACGGCGCGAACGCAATTTGCCACAGCGCTGCCAGCGATACTGTGGCCAACCAGCCGGAGATGTTGAAGCTGCCACGGGTGAGGAAGTCGGTGGTCTGCACGTGGGTGAAGATGTAGCCGAAGCCGAGCACGATGCCGGCACCGAGCACCCAGGTGCCGATGCGGTTGAGGACGTGGATGAAGCGGTAGCCGATGATGCCGATGATCCCGGAACCGAGGGCGCCGATGACGATGCCCACCGGCACTGGCACGCTGTCGACCACGCCGTGCAGCGATTTGCCGGCGAGGACGATGTTGGAGGCGAAGAAGCCGATGTACATGATGCCGGCGATCAGCACCACCAGCAGCGCGCCGAGGGAGCCGAATTGGGCGCGGCTCTGGATCATCTGCGGGATGCCCATCTGCGGACCTTGCGCCGAGTGCAGCGCCATCAGCACGCCGCCGACCAGGTGCCCGACCAGAATGGCGATGACGCCCCACACCAGGTTCAGGTGAAACAGTTGCACGCCGAGGGCGCCGGTAACGATGGGCAACGGCGCGATGTTGCCGCCGAACCAGAGGGTGAACAAGTCCCGGACCTTTCCATGGCGATCTTGCGGCGGGACGTAGCCGATCGTGTG
Organism: Pseudomonas sp. NPDC096950; assembly: GCF_044762525.1. Classification (NCBI taxonomy): domain Bacteria; kingdom Pseudomonadati; phylum Pseudomonadota; class Gammaproteobacteria; order Pseudomonadales; family Pseudomonadaceae; genus Pseudomonas; species Pseudomonas sp. NPDC096950. The sequence goes on from NZ_JBIWEL010000003.1 coordinate 208,043, forward strand.
CTTCTCGATCAGCGGAGCGGAGGTTGTTGCAGAGGTGACCATGACGAACTCCAAGGCAATGTGAGTACGTGGACGTACTTCGGTGAGCGCCGCGTGGGCGACGCTTTTCTTGTTGGAGTGATCATGTGCAAAGCCTCGTCATAGATAAATTAGTAAGTTTGTTGCTTCAAACCTTAAAAAAAATATGCCCCGGGGTTGGGTGGGTCCGGTATGTTCTGGGTTGATCGAACACTGACCTGTGGCGAGCGAGCTTGCTCGTGCTGGGCTGCGAAGCGGCCCCAAAAATTCTGCGAACCGTTGTCGATTTTGTGAGTGCTGCGCACTCAAGCGGGAGCAAGCTCCCTCGCCACAACAGTCTGTCGGTGCAATCCGATGTTTTCTGGAGATCCGCATGGCCGCTTACAACCTGCGACAGCTGCGCTATTTTGTCACCACCGCCGAATGCGGCAGCGTGGCGGAGGCTTCGCGCAAGCTCTACATCGCCCAGCCGTCGGTGTCGACGGCGATCAAGCACCTGGAAGAAAGCTTCGGCGTGCAGCTGTTTATCCGCCATCACGCCCAGGGTGTTTCACTGACGCCGAGTGGCTCGCGGTTTTATCGCAAGGCGCTGGAGCTGCTGCGGGTGGCGCACGAGTTTGAGCAGAACGCATTGGCGGACAATGACGTGGTGGCGGGGCAGATCGATATCGGCTGCTTTGAAACCGTGGCGCCGCTGTACCTGCCGCGTTTGATCGCCGGTTTCAAGGAGCGCTGGCCGGGTGTGGAGATCCGCATTCGTGACGGCGAGCAGCAAGAGTTGGTGCAGGCCCTGACTGCCGGCAGCATCGATGTGGCGATGCTGTTCGAACACGATCTGGACAGCACGATCGAGACGGTTCCGCTGATGCCACCGCAGCAACCTTACGCCTTGCTGCCGGCGGACCATCGCTTCGCGCAGCAGGCGAAAGTCTCGCTGGACGACCTGGTGCTGGAGCCAATGATTCTGCTCGACGTGGTGCCGAGCCGCACCTACTTCGTCAGCATCTTCGAGGAGCGCGGATTGACCCCGCACATCGTCTTCAGCTCGCCTTCAATCGAGATGGTGCGTGGCATGGTCGGCCGTGGTTTTGGCTTTTCGATCCTGGTGACCAAACCCTTTTCGCCCTACACCTATGACGGCCAACAATTGGTGTGCATTCCGCTCGCGGAAACGGTGACGGGATCGGGGTTATCGGCGGCGTGGCTCAGAAGGTCGCAACTGACCAAACCGGTGCAGTTGTTCGTGGATTATTGCCAGGAAGAACTGGCCCGACTCTATACCTGAGTGTCGGGCCCATCACTCAACTGATCGATGCCAGCATCCGTTGCAGCAACGCGTCGCAGCCGTTCAATTGCTCGACGCTGACGAACTCGTCCGGTTTGTGGCCCTGGTCCATGCTGCCCGGACCGCACACCACCGTCGGGATCCCCGCCGCGTCAAACAGACCGCCCTCGGTGCCAAACGCTACCGTGCCGAACTCCCGGGAACCCGAGAAGGCAGCGATCAACTCAGCGGCTTCGCTGCGGGCATCAGTGGCCAAACCGGGATACGCCGACAACTGACTGAAGCGGATATCGCTCTGTTCACTTACGGCGCGCATACGCGGCAAAACCTGTTGCTCGGCGTAGGTCTTCAGCTCTTGCGCCACAGCGCTTGGATCAAACGAGGGCAGGGCGCGGATTTCAAAGTCGAAACGGCAATCGGCGGGGACGATGTTCAACGCCTTGCCGCCGGCAATCACCCCGGTTTGCACGGTGCTGAAGGGCGGATCGAAACGTTCGTCGTGATGCTCCGGCGCTTTCAGCCGCTGGCCAATCCGCCCCAGTTCACCGATCAGTTCGGCGGCGTATTCAATCGCGTTGACCCCAAGCGGCGCGTAGGCCGAATGGCAGGCTTCACCGTGAATGTCGCAACGCATCGCCAGTTTGCCCTTATGCCCGAGCACCGGTTTGAGTTCGGTCGGTTCGCCGATGATGCACAGCATCGGTTTGACCGGGCGTTGCTCCAGCGCTTTGAGCAGCGAGCGCACCCCGAGGCAGCCGACTTCTTCATCGTAGGACAGCGCGATGTGCACCGGCCGCCGCAGCGAGGCCTTGACCAGCGACGGCACCAAGGCCAGCACGCAGGCGATGTAGCCTTTCATGTCCGCCGTGCCACGGCCGAACAGCTTGCCGTCGCGCTCGGTGAGTTGGAACGGCGCAACGGTCCACGGCTGGCCATCGACGGGCACTACATCGGTGTGCCCGGACAGCACAATGCCCGGCAGATGGGCGGGGCCGATGGTTGCGAACAGATTGGCCTTGCTGCGTTGCTCGTTGTAGACCTGTTCGCAGGGCACCTCGAAACGGGCAAGGTAGTCGCGGACAAACTCGATCAGCTGCAAGTTGGATTCGCGGCTCGTGGTGTCGAACGCCACCAGCGCTTGAAGCAAATCGCGGCTGCTGTTCATCGGTCGTCTCCGGCAACGCCGTAGCCAGGGGAGCGATCAGGCGCCAGGGCGCGGTCGATGTAATCCTGAACTTGAGGGCGATAGGCGTCCCATAGCTTTTCCAGTTCGCCGATCGGATCTTCTTCGGCCCAATCCACCCGCAGGTTGATGATCGGCCAGGTCAGTTCACCGACCACGACCATCGCGGCAGAGTGCACCGGCCCGGCTTCACCGCCCGCCACCATCGCGGCTTGCATTGCGGCCAGCAAGCGGTCGGCCAGTTGACCTTCACCCTGCTCGAACGAGCGGACCATGGCCTCGATCACCGAGCGATCCGCCAGCATGTTACCGGCGGCCACGCATTGCTCGCCGGACACGGCATTGTGGTTGCCCAGGGTTTCCGAGCCGCTGAAATGCGCGGTGCGGCCGAGGTGGTCAATCGCGGTGACCTGGCGATATTGGCTGTAGCCGTTGCGGGTCAGCACCTTGTCCAGCGCATCCGAGGGTGAAAGCCCTTGCTCCATGAACGCGAGGGTTTCCGGGCCGAGGGAGGGCAGGGTGATGTTTTGTGTGGAAACGGCGCCGACACCCGGAACGAGCCACGGGCAGCGGGCGCCGACGGCGATGCTGGAGGAACTGATGGCGATGCCGAGTTGACCGGTTTCGGGGCATCTGGCGGCGATGGAGAAGGTCATGGTTTTGCTCCTTGTTTTGCCTTGGCAAAAGGGGTGTCTGGGCGGGCGTCTTCGCGAGCAAGCCCGCTCCCACAGGGGGAACGCATTCCAAATGTGGGAGCGAGCTTGCTCGCGAAGGCCGCGCCTCGGTCTACCTGTGCTTACTCAGGAATCACCGCAATCACATCAATCTCCATCAACCACTGCGGCTGCCCCAGCGCCGAGACCACCAACCCGGTGGAAATCGGGAACACGCCCTTGAGCCACTTGCCGACTTCCTGGTACACCGGCTCGCGGTAGCGCGGGTCGATCAGGTAGGTGGTGGTTTTGACGATGTGGCTCAGGTCGCTGCCGGCTTCTTCCAGCAGTTGTTTGACGTTGCGCATCGCTTGCTCGGCTTGGGCTCGCGGGTCGCCGAGGCCGATCAGGTTGCCTTCGAAATCAGTACCCACCTGACCGCGAACATACACGGTGTTGCCGGCGCGCACGGCCTGGCACAGGTCGTTGTCCAGGCTCTGGTTCGGGTAGGTTTCCTTGGTGTTGAACATGCGAATACGGGTATGGGTTGGCGTGGACATGTGAAGCTCCTGAACAAGAGTTAAGCGCTGACGCTGGTTTTATGGGCGACGGGGCCGGTCTCGGCTGCACGCTGGTCCGCGTCGCGGTACTCGAGGTACGAACGCTGGATGGCGATGTGGTCGGCGACGTACTTGGCGTCATGCCATACGCCCCAGATAAACGACGAACCGCGACGGGACTGCCACGGCAGGCCGAGGAAATACACACCCGGCTCGCTGGACACGCCGCGCTGATGCTGCGGCTTGCCGTTGTCGTCGAAGGCGTTGACCTTCAGCCAGCTGTAATCCGTGGCAAAACCGGTGGCCCAGATGATCGAGGTCACGCCGGCCTTGACCAGGTCGAGTTCAAGAATCGGATTACTCACACACTCCGGCTCCGGGAAGGTGTGGCGGGCTTCGGGTTCTTCCGGCAGGTCCAGGCCATTGCGTTCGATATAGGCGTCGGCGGCATCGAGCAGCGCCCGGTAGTTCTCGTCGCCACGGGCGAGGTTTTCCGCCAGGTTCGGCTGGAACGACGCCACGGCACCGTTGAACGACTGGGTCAGACCGACCAGCGTCATCCCGGCATGGGCCAGGCCACGGAAGTCCACGGTGCGGCCGCCATGGGCACCGCTTACGGCGATGGTCACGTGTTCACGGCCCGGCTTCATTGCCGCTTGATCCCACTCGCCCAACACCCCCAGCCACCAGCAGAAATCACGGTTGCGATAGGCGCGAGGAGGGCGGTCGTGGGCGCCCACCGAGAGATAGACCTTCCTGCCCGCGCCCTGCAATTCATCGGCAATCTGCACCCCGGACGAACCGGCGCCCACCACCAGCACCGCGCCTTCGGGCAGTTGCTGCGGATTGCGGTATTCGGCGGAATGAATCTGGGTGAACGGCGCGTCTTTCGGCGCAATCGGTGGGATCACCGGACGCTGGAACGGCCCGGTGGCGGCCACCACGCGATTGGCTTCGATCACACCTTCGGAGGTTTCAACGGTGAAGCCCGGGCGACCGACATTGCGATCGACCTTCAGTACGTCCACGCCGGTACGGACCGGGGCGTTGAATTTCTTGGCGTAGGCTTCGAAATAATCCGCCACCCGCTCTTTCGGGGCAAAGCCGTCGGGGCTCAGATCGTCGAATTCCATACCGGGAAAGCGATCGTGCCAGGCCGGACCATTGGCCACCAACGAATCCCAACGCCCGGTGCGCCAGCGTTCGGCAATCCGATTGCGCTCCAGCACCAGGTGCGGTACACCGAGTTTGCTCAGGTGTTCACTCATGGCCACGCCAGCCTGACCGGCGCCGACAATCAACGTGTCTGTTTTTATTGTTTCTGTGGTCATTTCTCTACCCTTCGAAGTGGGAGTCAGGTCGGTTATGGCCTGCCATCTCTTGGGGTCAAGACTAGGGTTCACCCTGGTATCGGTAAAATATTATTAAGCTGGGAACTGAGCATAAATAACGGATGCAGAGGGTTAACGGAGAGATCGAGCCATGAACAAACAAGCACTCAGCGATGCTTATTGCGCCTATATCGACTGCCTCAACCGCCAGGACTGGCCGACCCTGGGCCAACTACTCGATGAAAACGTGCACTACAACGGCGAACGCGTCGGGGTGTCCGGTTATCAGGCGATGCTGGAGCGGGATTTCCGCGCGATCCCCGATCTGCGCTTCGTGATCGAACGGCTTATCGCCGACCCACCGCACATCGCTGCAAGGCTGAACTTCGATTGCACGCCCGTGGGGGAATTGTTTGGCTTGCCGGTGAATGGGCGGCGGGTAGTGTTTAGCGAGAATGTGTTTTACGAGTTCAAGGAGGGGAAGATTTGCGCCGTGTGGTCGGTGATCGATAAGGCTGCGGTCGCGGCGCAGATTATTTGAATGGTGCCAGATACATTTTTGACTTCACCTGAAAACCCTGTGGGAGCGAGCCTGCTCGCGAAGACGGTGGGTCAGCCAACATCACCGCTGAATGACACACCGCATTCGCGAGCAGGCTCGCTCCCACATGGACAGCATTAAGGTCCGATCAGGCCTTGCTCGCCGCCAGATAAGCGCCAAGTCGGCTGCCCATCTCCGCCCCCAACGCCTGCAAACCACTCAGCGGACGCACCATCACTTCAAATTCGACGATTTTCCCTTGTTCATCGAAGCGGATCATGTCGATGCCTTTCAGCGCTTTTCCGCCGACGTTGGCACTGAACTCCAGCACGACATTCAACCCGTCCGCCGTCGCCAGTTCGCGGTGGTATTCAAAGTTTTCGAAGACGTCGAACACGGTGTTGAGGATCATCGACACCACGGCCGCGCCTGGATAAGGCGTGTGCGCCATGGGCGAGCGGAAGACGGCTTGTGGGTCGAGCAATTCGGGCAAGGCTTGCAAGTTCCCGGTGCGGATCATCGCGTGCCACAGGGTCAGGGATTCTGCGGCTTTGGGATGCAGGTTCAGTTCAGACATTATCAACTCCTGTTTTTTGTTGTTCTGTGAGCGCCGGGCGAGCCTGCAAATACTCGGCCATCGCGGCGAAGCGCTGGCGCGTTTCGTGTTCGAAAATACGATTGACCAGCGGATCCAGCAACCACCCCAGCCAGCGTGGCCGCAAACGGACGCTGAAGGTGTAGATCAACTCCGAGGTGTTGTCACCCAGATCGCGATGGCGCATCGACGCCGCCCACCACTCAAACACGCCTTCAGGCTCGACCAGCAGCGCGGCGGCGACTTGCCCTGGCTGGAAGTTGACGAAGCGGGTGCGCATGGAAAAGTAGCGCTTCCAGCCTCGGCCTTCATTGAATGTGATTGCACCGGTGTAAGGACGAATACCGCCACCTTCGACGCCAGCGCGCGACAGCAGCGTGTCCCACTGCATGCGCACCGTGTGATTATGGAAGGCCTCGAACGCGTCGGCCGCGCTGGCGGGCATGATCAGGTTGATTCGGTGTTGGGTCACGCGTCGTCCTCGACGATTTTCACCATCATGCCCCAGCGCGGAACCAGAATGCTATGCACCGCCATGACCATCCCCACACAGGAATGGCGGCCTGCGCCGCCAGTGGAAAACATCACCACAGAGCGGATCGCTCTCGGATACACTCCCGTGATGCCAAAACATCATCACACGCCCTTGCGCTTCAGCCGTATCGCTCACAGCATCGTCACTCGACTGCTGTTATTGGCGCTGTGCATGGTCATTTTTGGCGCGGTGGTGCGCTATTTCGTCTTGACCAACTTCCTGCGTGAAGATTTGAGCGCCGTGGTGGAAGGCCAGCAATTGACCCTGGCCACCTATGTCGCCCGGGATATCGACTACAAAATCGTCCAGCGCCAACTGATGCTGGATCGCCTGGCCGATTCCGTTCCGGTCGAGCTGCTGACACAACCGCAGCAGTTGCAGGCGTGGCTGAAAGAGCATTACGCGTACCAGACGCTGTTCACCGCGGACTTATTCATCGTCGGCCCAACGGGGCGTGTGCTCGGGAACTATCCGGAACCCGTCGAGACCGATTACGCCGAGCGGGATTACGTGCGGGCAGGGCTGGCGGGGCGCTCCTTGATCGGTCAACCGGCGCTGGACAAAACGACCCAAACACCGATCCTGCCCATGGCCGCGCCCATCAAGAATGCCGCCGGTGAGGTCCAGGCCGTGCTGGTTGGCGTCAGCGTGCTCGGTACGACAGGGCTTCTGGATTCGCTGCTGCAAAGTCGCGTGGGGGATGCCACGGGGGATTTCCTGCTGGTATTCCCCGACAGTCAATTGTTTATCGAGTCGTCCAACCGTAACGTGCAACTCAAGCCCACCTCGGCTACCGGCGTCAATGTGCTGCATGATCGGGCGGTGGCGGGGTTTCGCGGCACCGGGATGACGCTCAATTCCAAAGGCGTCGAGGAAGTCGCCGCCATCGCCGCCGTCCCCAGCGCCAACTGGTTCATCGTCGCGCGCTTGCCGGCCAGCGAGGCGTTTGCCACGGTGACGCGCACCCAGCATTTCTTGCTGAAAGGCGCGGTGTTGTCGATTCTGTTTTTTGCGACGTTCGCTTCCATCGGTTTGTACTTTGTTTTCCGTCACCTGTTCCGCGCCGCCGAGCAGGCCGACCGCATGACCCGCGATGAACTGCCCCACGCGCCCCTGGCGGTGGTGCGCGATGATGAAGTCGGGCACTTGATCTCGGCGTTCAATCGCCTGCTGCTCAAGTTGAATGACAAACAGGATGAACTGAAAAAAATCGCGCATCACGACACCCTGACCGGGCTGACCAACCGGCACCATCTCTCTGGCCAACTGCGGCAAGTGCTGGCGCAGGCGCGACGCACAGACACTCAAGTCGGCTTGCTGTTTATGGACCTCGATGGTTTCAAGCACATCAACGACAGCCTGGGGCATGAGGCCGGCGATGAGGTGCTGCGTCAGGTGGCGCGGCGTTTTTCGTCGGTGGTGCGCGAGGGCGACACCCTGGCGCGCATTGGCGGTGACGAATTTGTCGTGCTGCTGAGCGACCTTGGGGCCCATGCCGAAGAAACCCTGGGCACCGTCGCGACCCACTGCATCGAATCCTTGAGCGCGCCGTTCTTCATTTCCGGCACAGTGTGCATCGTCGGTGTTTCGATTGGCATCGCCTTGGGTAACGGGCAGAGTTCCGCCGATACACTGCTGCTGGCCGCCGACCGGGTCATGTACCAGGCCAAGAAAACCGGGCGTGGGCGGTATGTGACGTACAAGCTTTAGGCCATTGGCGTTTAACTCAAGGAGAACCGAAATGAGCCAGACACTGGAACGTGCCATCGCTATCGCCGCTTCCGCCCACGAAGGGCAGGTCGACAAGGGCGGCGCGCCTTACATCCTGCATCCGCTGAAAGTCATGCTGCGGGTGACGACCCTGGAAGAACGGATCGTCGCCGTACTGCATGACGTGGTGGAAGACACCGGCATCAGCCTCGAAGCCCTGCGTCAGGAAGGCTTCAGCGAAGCGGTGCTGGAGGCCATCGCGTCGGTCACCAAAGTGCCGGGCGAGTCTTATGAAGCGTTCGTCGAACGCGCGGCGCTGAACCCGATCGGGCGGGTGGTGAAGCTGGCGGATCTGGAAGAGAACAGCGATTTGTCCAGGATTGCGCAGCCGTCATGGGATGACTTGGAGCGGGTTGAGAAGTATCGGCGGGCGATTGGGGTGCTGCGGTCGTAATCTGCCAGATCAAAAAACACCCCCATCCCGCCGTGTGGGCCGCGACGTTGATTTACCGTCGCCCTGTGGTTGCGCCCAAGGCATCCCACACAGCCATGACCTGAGTCACCGACGCGTCCATCACCGCGTGGGGAATCCCGTCTCTGGCCAACGCTGTCAGGCCCAACAGAAAACTGTCAAACATGGCGGCCAGCGCAGACGTGTCGGTCTCGGTCGGCAGTTCGCCCTGGGCAATGCCGCGCTCGATGCAAACAATGATGCCCGCCCTGTTACGAGCCCTGGCTTCGGCCAGCGGTGCAGAAACCGCCGTGGGTTGTGCCGAGCAAGTGTGCATGACGCCCAGCGTCACCAGGCAGCCCGGAGGATGGCCAGCTTCGCTCTGCATTTTGGCGGAGCGGCGCAAGGTCGACTCGATGGCTTCGCGCGGGGGCAGAAGGGGGTCGAACAGGCTCTCGGTCACGCGGCCGTGGGAATTTTGATAACGCTCGATTACTTCCTGGAACAACGCCTCTTTTGAGCCGAACGCGGCATAGAAACTGGGCGCGGAGATACCGCCGCCGATGGCTGCCTTGAGCTGACTCAGTGAAGTGGATTCATAGCCGTGCTCCCAGAACAGGTGCATTGCCTGCGTGATTGCCTCGTCACGGTCGAACGTGCGCGGGCGGCCCATTGTTGCCATGTTCACCTCCGGTAATCGTGTACTTAGATACTAGTCGATACAAAAGTCATTGACCATGTCCTGTTTGCTCTTTAGATTTATACCACTCGATACATAAGTGCGTAATCAGGAGCAAAAACATGCAGGACAGTCAGCTTGAAAATGAACGGTTACCCCTCGGCGCGCTCCTCGCGCTGGCCATGACAGGCTTTATTTGTATCGTCACCGAGACCTTGCCGGCCGGGTTATTGCCCGAGATCGGCAGTGGTCTGAATGTTTCGCCATCACTGGCCGGGCAAATGGTCACCGTCTATGCGTTGGGTTCGTTGCTGGCGGCCATTCCGTTGACCATCGCCACCCAAGGCTGGCGGCGCCGTAGTGTGTTGCTGCTGACTATCGTCGGTTTCCTCGTGTTCAATTCCGTCACGGCCTGGTCGTCGAGCTACGGGTTGACGCTCATTGCCCGATTCTTCGCAGGGGTATCTGCCGGGTTGGCGTGGAGTCTATTGGCCGGTTATGCGCGGCGCATGGTGGCGGTGCACCTTCAAGGGCGCGCCATGGCCGTGGCGATGGTGGGCGCGCCGATTGCGTTGTCGCTGGGCGTGCCGTTAGGCACTTGGTTGGGAAGCCTGGTGGGTTGGCGCACGGCGTTTGGGTTGATGTCGGTTCTGACGGTGGGGCTGATTGTCTGGGTGCTGGCGAAAGTCCCGGATTATCCTGGCCAGGCAGGTTCCGAACGCATGCCGTTGGGCCGGGTGTTCTTCACCCCGGGCGTTCGACCGGTGCTCGGGGTCGTGATGACCTGGATGCTGGCGCACAACATTCTCTACACCTACGTCGCGCCTTTCGTGACCCCGGCCGGGCTGGCCAGCGATATTGATCGCGTGCTGCTGGTGTTCGGTATCGCGGCACTGCTGAGTATCTGGATTACCGGTCGCCTGGTGGACCGCTATCTGCGCAACGCCGTGTTGATCAGCCTCGCCGCGTTCGCCGCGACGGCCTTCGTTTTCGGGTTCTTTTCCCAGTCTGTGATCGTCATCTACCTGGGCACCTTTGTCTGGGGCCTGACCTTCGGCGGTGCCGCCACATTGCTGCAAACTGCGCTGGCGGATACGGCCGGCGAGGGCGCGGATGTCGCCTTGTCCATGAACGTTGTGGCCTGGAACGGTGCGATTGCCATTGCCGGGTTATTGGGGGGTGTGTTGCTGGATCAGGTCGGCGTTGTCTCGTTTCCGTGGGTGTTGCTGTTGCTGTTGCTGGCGGGATTATGGATTGCAGTGGGCGCACGGGTGCATGGTTTTCCGCAGGGTCAGCGGCAAGGAGGCGCTGTGGTGACCGGTCATTGATAAGCGAGAGACGCAGCGCAAAACCCGGCCTGCGGTTGAAGGCAGTGCCGTTTCGGCGGCACTGCTTTTCTCAGTTCTGACCGCGCTGTGCGTATTGCTGAACCAGCGGTCCAAAGTCCTGCGGCGCAGGGAATTGCTCAAAGCCATGTTCTGCGCCGGTCGCGACCCACGGCAGCTTTTCGCTTGTCCACGTTTCGATAAACGGGGCGTAGCGCTGCGGGTTTTCGAGCAGGCTGGAACGCACGCCAATCACCTGATCATTGCCTTCCGGACGGGTAAACAACCAACTCAGGCAATGCGGGCAGAAGAAGTGTTGCGTTGGCCCATGCAAGCCACCGATGGCGGGGTTGCCTTGTGTGACCACAAAGCTTTCCGCCGGCACCAGAACACTCAGAGAGAAAGCGCTGGACGCCATTTTCTGGCAACCCGTGCAATGGCAGGCGGTGGTGATGAGCGGCGGGGCGCGCAGCTCAAAAACAACCTGGCCGCAACGACAACTGCCTTTATCCATGACTGAGTGATTCATCGAACCTCCGGTGCCGTTTCGGATGGCTGCAACGCTTGAGCGAATGCCTGCGGGGTCGGGCTTTGCGTCCAGGTCGGGATACCCTCCGGCAACGTCAGCCAGGGTTGTTTGTGTCTGACCCAGATATGCGCGACAGGCTGCAGGGTTGGGCTGTGATCCAGCGTCCCGGCGCGCAGCACCAACATGCCCGGCGCCGCGCTGGTGGTGTTGTAGAGTCGGGTATGACAGACGCTGCACAACGTGTGAATGGAATGCTGGCTGTCGGCGTCATAGGCATAGTGCGTCACCGGACCTTCATGGGCGATGGCCTCGGATGGCATCAACGCGTGAAGGGCGAACGCGCTGCCACTCCAGGTCTGGCAATCCCTGCAATGACAAGCATAGACCGCCAGTGGCGCATCGGTTGCGAGGGTGTAATGCACGGCGGTACAGCGACATTGGCCGGTCAGCGTCATATGAAAAGCTCCTTTCAGCATCAGGGCAGCGGATAAAGCAGGTTGCCCATGGGATATTCTTGGCCAGCATGACGCTGTGCTTGCAGAAAGAACATCAGCCAAAGTTGCCCAACGGCTCACAGGAAATGTATGAACGCTCCTCAACTACAGTGGGAAACCCAGCGAGCCTTTCTGGCCGTACTGCGTACCGGCAGCCTGTCCGGCGCGGCACGTTTGTTGGGCATTGCGCAGGCGACGGCGCGGCGACGGATCGAGGCGTTGGAGCAAAGCGTCGGCGTCAGCCTGTTCATCCGTTCACCCGCCGGATTGCTGCCGACGGAGATGGCCAAGGACCTGATCAGCCATGTCGAAGCCATGGCCATGGCGGCGAACGCCTTCAATCGGGCGGCGTCAGCCGATGCGGGGCTGGCCAGCGGCACGGTTCGCCTGACCAGCAGCAAACTGCTCGGGGTTGAAGTGCTGCCACCGATGTTGCGCACCTTGCGCCAGGCCTGTCCGCAATTGGCCATCGAACTCAGCGTGTCGAACCGTCTGCAAGCGCTGGCACGGCAAGAGGCTGACGTGGCGGTGCGTATCCGTCGTCCGACCGAGGCATCGGTGGTGACGCGCAAAGTGGGTGACTTGCGCGTCGGGCTGTACGCTACGCCTGATTTGCTGGCGGAGCAGGGCACGCCGGCTACTGCGGCGGAGTTGCATCGCTACCCGCTGATCGGGCCGGATCGCAATCTACTGGAAATAGAATTTCTGCGCGAAAGAGGCTTCGACTGCGCGGCGGAGCATGCCCTCATTCGCACCGACGATCATCTCGCGCAACTGGCTGCACTTCGTGCAGGGTTGGGAATAGGCGTCTGTTCCAGTCAGTTGGCCCAGCGTTACGGACTGGTGCGGGTATTGCCTGGGCAGGTGGATTTTTCAGTCGATGTCTGGATTGCCATGCATCAAGACATGCGCCGGGTTCAACGGATTGCCCTGGTGTTTGATGCGTTGGGCGAAAGCCTGAGGGATTTCCTGGAGCAACCTCCCATTCAGTAAACATCCCGCAAATAGCGCTTCTGCTCACTCATCTGCCGCCAGTAATCCGCAGCACTTTCCTGACTCAACCCGCCATGCCGTTGCGCCACCTGGCGCAACGCCTGGTCGACATCCTTGGCCATGCGCCCGGCATCGCCGCAGATGTACACCTGCGCACCTTCCTGCAGCCAGCGCCACAGTTCCGCACCTTGTTCGCGGATGCGGTCCTGCACGTAGATCTTTTCTGGCTGGTCCCGGGAAAACGCCAGGCTGAGTTGTGTCAGCAGGCCGTCATGTTGCATGCCCTGGAGTTCCTCGCGGTAGTAGAAATCGGTGGCGGCGTGTTGCTCGCCGAAGAACAGCCAGTTGCGGCCCTGATCGCCCCGGGCGCGACGTTCTTGCAGGAAGGCGCGGAACGGTGCGACACCGGTGCCGGGGCCAATCATGATCATCGGCAGGCTGCCATCGGCGGGCGCGCGGAAGTGTTTCGATGGCTGGACGAATACCGGTACTTCGCCGTTTTCCAAACGGTCAGCAAGGAAGGTCGAGGACACGCCTTTGCGTTTGCCGTAGCGAACGGCGGCCACGGTGAGATGGACTTCCTGTGGGTGCGCCTTGGAGCTTGAGGCAATCGAATACAGCCGCGGTTGCAGGCGTTTGAGCGTGCCCAGCAGCTCTTGCGCCGAGCAGTCGATCGGGAATTCCTGCAGCACGTCCGCCAGTTGCCGGCCCCACAACCAGTCTTTCAAGTCCGCTTTGCGTTCACTGCCCAGCAGGTGTTTCAACGCCGGGTTGGCGCTGCGTTCGGCGATAAAGGCCAAGGTGTCGATGTTGGGGCGGGCGATTTCCAGGTGTTCGGTCAACGCCTGATGCAGCGGAACTTCACCGAACTTGTCGACGGTCACGGTGGTGTCAGCATCGAGCCGGGTCAGGTCGAGCAATTCATCGACCAGTTCCGGGCAGTTGCGCGGCATTACGCCCAACGCATCGCCCGCTTTGTAGCTCAGCCCGGAGTTCGCCAGGTCCAGGGAAAACATGCGGGTTTCCTTGTGGCGGCTCTGTTGGTTCAGGTGACGGTTGATCAGTAGGCGTGACGCGTGAGGCTTGGCTTTGCCGGGCGTTTCGGTGGGGCTGACGGCGATGCTCGGTGCCGCCGGTTTCAGCGTTTGTTGGAATTGGCTTAGCCATGCCTCCGCACGTTCTTCGAATTCCGTATCGCAATCGACCCGTTCCAGCAGCCGGATCGCGCCCAATTCCTGCAAGCGTTGATCGAGTTGTTTGCCGTGCTTGCAGAACTGGTCGTAATTGGGATCGCCCAGCGCCAGGACCGCGAAACGCAGCGATTCCAGACGGGTTTCGGCGGTCTTCAGGGTGTGCCAGAAACCTTCGCCATTGTCCGGCGGATCACCGTCGCCGAAGGTGCTGCTGATCAGGGCCAGGGTCTGGGTGGTCGCGAGTTTGCTCGCCGGGAAATCCGCCATGGCGCTCAGTTCCACGGCGATTCCATCGGCGCGTAACCGTGTGGCAAAACGCTGCGCCAGGGCTTCGGCGTTGCCGGTTTGCGAGGCCCACAGCAAGGTCACGGTGGGAGCGCTGTCACTGTTCAGTTGGGGGATGCCTGATTCGACGCGGCTGAACAACCCACCCAGCAAACCATCCAGCCACAGCCTCGAGTCAACCGCCAGTGGCGCATTGGCGGGCAGGGTAGGGACGCCACCTGTCTGGCGTCCGGCCGGGGACTGCAAACCGCTGAGAAAACCGGCGAGGTAAGTGCGTTCACTGTCGCTCAGTGGTGGAGAAGGCACGCGGCTGATGCCGGCGAGATCGGCGAAGGCCTCGATGCGCGACATGGGCAATTCCTCGGACAAGGGGGGAGTGTCGATAGCCGCCGGCACGTTGAGAAACTGATGCTCGATCAATTCCACCCGTTGCAAGGCGACCGCACAAAACTTGAATTCAGGCTGCAGCGAAATCGGGTCGACGGCATCGTTGGTCACCGCGTTGATCGCCAGGTTTTCACCGAACACATCGTTCCAGTGAAAAGGCGCAAAACAGTTGCCCTGACGTACCCGGTCGGTGACCACCGCCGGCAGCACCGCGCGGCCGCGCACTGAACGCACTTCGACGTGATCCTTGTCCTTGATGCCGAGGTTGGCGGCATCTTCCGGGTGCAGCTCCACGAACGGCCCCGGATTGAGCTTGTTCAGGGTCGCGACCTTGCCGGTCTTGGTCAGGGTGTGCCACTGGTGCTGCAAGCGACCGGTATTGAGCACAAAGGGAAAGTCCACGCCCGGCATCTCCGCCGGCGGCATGTGCGGGCGCGGGAGGAAGACGCCTTTGCCGTGCTCGGTGGCAAACACGATGGTGGGTTGGCGGCCATCGTTGTCGACCTTGAGCGTCTGGCTCACGCCGTTGTTCAGGTAGCGAATCGGATTGCGATCCGCCGCCTCGCCTGTCGCGCAGGGCCATTGCAGCGGTTGGTCCCGCAGTCGCGCATAACTGGCTCCGCGAATGTCGTAGCCAGTCTTCGGGTTCCAGGCCTGTTTGATCTCTTCAAAAACCTGCGACGCACAGGTATAGGTGAAGGCCTCGGCGAAGCCCATTTCGCAGGCGACCCGGGCGATGATGTGCCAGTCGGCCAGCGTCTCGCCGGGTGGCTCCACGGCTTTTTGCATCAGCGTCAGGTTGCGCTCGGAGTTGATCATCACGCCCTCGGCCTCGGCCCACAGCGCGCCGGGCAGGAGGATGTCGGCGTAGCGGTTGGTCTCGGTGTCGAGGAACGCATCCTGGGTGATCACCAGCTCGGCGGCCTGCAAACCTTCAATCACTTTCTGCCGGTTGGGCCCCGAGGCGACCGGGTTGGTGCAGATGATCCAGCAGGCCTTGATCTGGCCGGCGCTCATCTGCTCGAACATCGCCACGGTGCCACCGCCAACCTTGCGCGGCAGGCTGTCGTGGGGGAGCCGCCACAGGTCTTCGATGAATTGCCGATCCGCCTCGACCAACACCGAACGCTGCCCCGGCAGACCCGGGCCCATGTAACCCATTTCGCGACCGCCCATGGCATTCGGTTGCCCGGTCAGGGAAAACGGCCCGCTGCCCGGTCGGCAAATCGCGCCGGTAGCCAGGTGCAAATTGCACAGGGCATTGGTGTTCCAGGTGCCGTGGGTGCTTTGGTTGAGGCCCATGGTCCAGCAACTCATCCACTCGGCGGCCTGGCCGATCCATTCGGCGGCTTGGCGAATGTCGGCTTCGGGGATGCCGGTGATCTCGGCGACGCTGGCCGGTGGGTAGTCTTCGAGGAACGCCGGCATGACGGCCCAACCTTCGGTAAACGAAGCGATGAAGTCCGGGTCGGTGTGGCCGTTTTTCACCAGCAGATGCAGCAAGCCATTAAGCAACGCCAGGTCCGTCCCCGGTTTGATTTGCAGGAACAGACCAGCCTTGTCCGCTGTGGCGCTGCGCCGTGGATCGACCACAATCAGCTTCGCCCCGGCCTTGACCCGATCCATCATGCGCAGGAACAGAATCGGGTGACAGTCAGCCATGTTGGCGCCGATCACGAAGAATAGGTCGGCGCGATCGAAGTCCTCATAGGAGCCCGGCGGCCCATCGGAGCCGAGGGACAGCTTGTAACCGCTGCCGGCACTGGCCATGCACAGGCGCGAGTTGGACTCGATGTTGTTGGTGCGGACAAAGCCTTTGGCCAATTTGTTGATCAGGTACTGAGCTTCCAGCGACATCTGCCCCGACACATAGAACGCCAACGCATCCGGGCCGTCGCGATCAAGAATGGCGCGCAGTCGGCCGGCGGTTTCGCTGATCGCCTGGTCCATGCCAATCCGCACCGGATCACGATCGCGTTCATGACGCAGGTAGGCGTTTTCCATCCGCCCCGACTCGGCGATTGCCTGCCCGCAAGTGGTGCCCTTGGTGCAGAGTCGGCCGAAATTAGTCGGGTGCGTCTTGTCGCCGGTGACCTTGACGACCCGGTTGTCCGCGACCTGCATGACGATGCCGCAACCCACGCCACAATAAGGACAGACGCTGCGTACGCTGGTGTTTGTCATCCTCGCCCCTTGACCTTTTGCCTGCATTTGCCCGACCCGCAAACAAAAAAAGCGCCATGTGACCCTCCGTTAAAAAAACGGGAGTTACACGGCGCCTTTGTCGTAGGTGGGCAATCTGCGTTGACTGCTTTGCTGGTGTTATTGCAAGTCACGCGCCAGAAGTATTGTTCAGGCTTGAGCGGTAGATAATCAGCGGGATTCGCGCCCCTGTCCGGCAAGCCGTCATGCGTATTCGGTGCACTTTTATATGGCGCCGTGCACCAGTCGGAGGCGCGATATCCGCGTTTCCAATCGCTGTGACAACCTCCGGGCGCCGTAGCTGCTGGCTTGCACCGGTTGGCACAAACGCTGCAAGCCCTTGTTCAAACCCACCGTCAATACAGCAGTGGGTCGCCCCCTCGGTCAACGACGATCGAATGGCCAACAGGTCGTGGGCTACATCGGTGGATCGGGCATAGACGTCCGGTTTCAACACCGCAAAAGAACAGGCAAAGACGCCTGGAACCGCAAGGTTTCAGGCGTTTTTTTTTGCTTTTTGAACCGTGATTGGCCGTGCAAAGGGTGCTTCTTATGAATTCCAATGTTGCCGCGTTGAACAAATTGCAAACGCTGATCGTGATCGGCAATGGCATGGTCGGACATCATTGTGTCGAACAACTGATCGAGCGCGGGGCGCTGGACCACTACCGCCTGCACGTCTTCAGCGAAGAACCGATGCGGGCCTACGACCGCGTGCATCTGTCGGAGTATTTCACCGGCCGCGATGCCGAGTCGCTGGCGCTATCGGATGCGTCGCTGTACCAGACGCCCGGGGTCACTTTGCATCTGGGTGTGCCGGTGCTGGAAATCGACCGCGCCCGTTGCGAGGTGATAACCGCCCAAGGCTGCGTGGCTTATGACAAGTTGATCCTGGCCACTGGCTCCTATCCGTTTGTGCCGCCGATTGAGGGTGCCGAGGGCGATTCGCGGCTGGTGTATCGCACCCTGGAAGACCTCGACGCGATTCGTGCTGCTGCGGCCAACGCCCGGCGCGGTGTGGTGGTCGGCGGTGGCTTGCTTGGTCTTGAAGCTGCCAATGCGCTGAAAAGCCTGGGGCTGGAAGCGCATGTCGTCGAATTCGCCCCGCGCCTGATGCCGGTGCAACTGGACGACTTCGGCGGTTTGGCGCTCAAGGCGCAGATCGAACGCCTGGGCGTGGGTGTGCATTTGTCCCGCGCCACCCAGTCGATCAGCGCGGGCGCGGATTACCGCTACCGCATGAATTTTGCCAATGACGAATTCCTTGAAACCGACCTGATCGTGTTCTCCGCCGGTATCCGTGCCCAAGATGCGTTGGCTCGCCAATGTGCCTTGGACATCGGTCCGCGCGGTGGCGTGGTGATCAACGACGAATGCCTGAGCAGCGACCCGAACATCTACGCCATCGGCGAATGCGCGGCGTGGAATGGCAGCCTGTTTGGCCTGGTCGCGCCGGGTTACCAGATGGCCCGTGGGGTGGCCGCACAGGTGTGCAACCAGACTGCCGAGCCGTTCCTGGGCGCGGACATGTCGACCAAGCTCAAACTGCTGGGCGTGGACGTCGGCTCCATCGGCGATGCCCACGCCCACACGCCGGGCGCGCGCAGCTATCAGTTCATCGACGAAGCCACTGCCAGCTACCGGCGTCTGGTGGTTAATCCGACCGGCAAATATGTGTTGGGTGCGGTGCTGGTGGGTGACAACAGCTATTACGACACGCTGCTGCAATACATGCAGAACGCGATTGCCTTGCCGGCGGAACCGGCCAGCCTGATCCTGCCGTCGTCCGAAGGCGCACCGACCCTCGGCCCCGGCGCGTTGCCCGAGTCGGCCACGGTGTGCTCGTGCCACAACGTCACCAAAGGCGCGATCTGCTCAGCCATCGACGGCGGCTGCACCGACCTCGGCCTGCTCAAGTCGCAGACCAAGGCCTGCACCGGTTGCGGCGGTTGCGCCGGGTTGCTCAAGCAAGTCTTCGAGCATGAGTTGATCGCCCGTGGCGTCAGCGTCGACAAGAGCCTGTGCGAACACTTCGCCTACACCCGTCAGGAACTCTATGCGCTGGTGCGAGTGGAAGGGGTGATTACCTTCGAAGAACTGCTGGCCAAACATGGCCGTGGCCACACCGGTTGCGACGTGTGCAAACCGGCGGTGGGCTCGATCCTCGCCTCGTGCTGGAACCAGCCGATCATGGACCCGTCGCTGGTGCCGTTGCAGGACACCAACGACACTTTCATGGCCAACATGCAAAAGAACGGCACGTACTCCGTGGTGCCGCGCATCCCCGGTGGCGAAATCACCGCCGACAAACTGATCGCGATTGGCGTGGTGGCGAAGAAATACGACCTCTACACCAAAATCACCGGCGGCCAGCGCATCGACCTGTTTGGCGCGCAGTTGCATGAGTTGCCGGACATCTGGAGCGAGCTGATCGAGGCCGGTTTCGAAACCGGGCACGCCTACGGCAAATCCACGCGCACGGTGAAGTCTTGCGTCGGCAGCACCTGGTGCCGTTATGGCGTGCAGGACAGCGTGAAAATGGCCTTGCTTATCGAGGACCGCTACAAGGGACTGCGCTCGCCGCACAAACTCAAATTCGCCGTGTCCGGTTGCACCCGCGAATGCGCCGAAGCCCAGAGCAAAGACGTCGGCGTGATCGCCACCGAGAAGGGCTGGAACCTCTACATCGCCGGCAACGGCGGCATGCGCCCGCGACATGCCGAGCTGTTCGCCACCGACCTCGATGATGAAACCCTGATCCGCTACATCGACCGCTTCCTGATGTTCTACATCCGCACCGCCGACAAATTGCAGCGCACTTCGGTGTGGCGCGAAAGCCTGGAGGGTGGCCTCGACTTCCTCAAAGACGTGATCATCAGCGACAGCCTCGGGCTCGGTGCAGAGCTTGAAGCGCAGATGCAACTGGTGGTCGATCGCTACGAATGCGAATGGGCCAACGCCCTCAAGGATCCGGAAAAACTCAAGCGCTTCCGCACCTTCGTCAACGACAAACGCCCGGACCCGGACATCCACTTTGTCCAGGAACGCGGCCAACGGCGCCCGATCATGGCCGCCGAACTCAACCTGATCCCGGTCACCGAGGAGATTGCCTGATGAGCCTTCCCAATACCCAACGCGTTACCGTTCCGGAAAACGCCGAAGCCTGGCAGACCGTGTGCGGGCAACAGGATTTGGTCGATAACTCTGGCGGGGTCGTGTGGCTTGATGGCGCGCAAGTGGCGCTATTCTACCTGCCGGATGCCGAGGGCCAGACCCTGTTCGCCATCGACAACCACGACCCGCAATCCGGGGCGAACGTGATCGGTCGCGGGTTGGTCGGCAACATCAAGGGCGATCTGGTGGTGGCGTCGCCGATCTACAAGCAGCATTTTCGGCTGGAGGACGGGAGTTGCCTGGAGTATCCGCAGCAGCGGTTGCGGGTGTGGCCGGTCAGGCTCAATGGCGGGGCGGTGGAAGTGGGAACGTTGATAACTCGCTAGCGCGCAAAACCTGTGGGAGCGGGCTTGCTCGCGAAGGCGGTGTGTCAGTCACCATCAATGTTGACTGTGAAACTGCTTTCGCGAGCAAGCCCGCTCCCACACTGTTTGTGTTTGGCTTGAATGCCTGGTGCTATCAAATCGAGCGCTGATTAACCCGTTGGGTCAGCGCTTCAGCCGATTCCTTGCGCTCCGAATAGCGGTCAACCAGATCCGGGCGATCGCGAAGCAGCAGGGTGAATTTCACCAGTTCCTCCATCACGTCCACCACCCGGTCATAGAGCGCCGAGGGCTTCATGCGGTTGTCCTCGTCGAACTCCAGAAAGGCCTTCGGCACGGATGATTGATTGGGGATGGTGAACATCCGCATCCAGCGCCCCAGCACGCGCAGTTGATTGACCACGTTGAAGGATTGCGAGCCGCCGCATACCTGCATCACCGCCAGGGTCTTGCCTTGGGTTGGGCGCACGGCGCCGATGGCCAGTGGCACCCAGTCTATTTGCGCCTTGAACACGGCGGACATCGAACCGTGCCGCTCCGGCGAGCACCAGACCTGGCCCTCCGACCATTGCATCAGTTCCAGCAGCTCCCGGACTTTCGGGTGATCGTTCGGCGCGTCGTCCGGCAGCGGCAAACCTGAGGGATTGAAAATCCGTGTCTCGGCACCGAAGTGCTCAAGCAAACGGGCCGCTTCTTCGACCATCAGGCGACTGAAGGAGCGGGCGCGGGTCGAGCCGTACAACAGCAGGATTCGTGGTTTGTGCTGATCGTCATGGTCACGAGGCTGGATCAATGACGCGTCGAGGTTGGGCAGTGGATGAGGCATGGACGGCTCCGGTTACAGCGTGCTGATGCGGTCGAGTTCCCGCTTCAAGGCATCGCGATCAAGTTCGGCGAAGGGCAGGGCGAGAAAGGCCCGGCAGCGGGTTTCGATACGCGCGAGGGTCGCGTGGAAAGCGGTGGAGATCGTGGCCTCGTCACCCGTCACTTCCGACGGATCTTCCAGCCCCCAATGGGCCTTCAATGCCGGACCGAAGTACACCGGGCAGGCTTCACCGGCGGCCTTGTCGCAGACGGTGATGACGATGTCCGGCGGGTTGGCCTCGAAGGCGTCGTTGCCTTTGCTGCTCAGGCCATCGGTGGCGATCCCGGCTTCTTGCAACGTGATCAGGCTGCGGGGCAACACCTGGCCCTTGGGGAAACTGCCGGCGCTGACCGCCTCGAAACCCGACGGCGCCAGGTGATTGAACATCGCTTCGGAAAGGATGCTGCGGCAGCTGTTGGCCGTGCACATGAATAGGACTCGCATGAAAACTCCGTTGGGTCAGGTCAGCAGCACGCTGCGGTGTTGAGGGGGCGGTCGTTCATCTGCTTGAGCCGTGCGCTGTTTTCTTCAAGCCAGTCGGCATTGGCGTGCAGCGTGGTTTCAAGAACAGCGCGCACCCAGGCGGGCAGTTCCGGGTTGAGCCGGTAATACACCCATTGCCCCTGGCGTCGATCAAGCAACAAACCGCAAGACCGGAGCTGGGCCAGATGACGGGAGATCTTTGGCTGACTGTCATCCAGCGCACAGACCAACTCGCAAACGCATAACTCGCCCTCGCGGGTGATCAGCAGCGTGGCCCGGGCGCGGGTTTCGTCGGAGAGGCATTTGTAGATGGCTGGAGGACTGAGCATGGGGGAGGTCGTTGATATGTGAATATTCGAATATACGGATATCCATATATATTCAGCAAGCCTGCTCTCACATCAGGTGACCAGTGAACGCCGAATCTCTACCCAATCCCAATCCCCTGTGGGAGCGGGCTTGCCCGCGAAGAGGCCGGCACATTCAGAATAAATGCAGACTGACCCACCGCCTTCGCGAGCAAGCCCGCTCCCACAGGGGATCTGTGTCGGCGCAAAAATGTTGCGAACAACACTGAACAAAAATGTGGGAGCGGGCTTGCTCGCGAAGGCGGTGGGTCAGTCCCCATCAACGTTGAATGTGAAACTGCCTTCGCGAGCAAGCCCGTTCCCACAAGGAGTCCTTAACTGATCGGCATCAGCGCAGGCTGAGCGTCCTGATGTAGGCACAAAACATATCCGCCATCCCGTCCGAGTAAACCGCGATCTCTTCATGGCTACGCGGACTTCCCGAGAAGGACTTCCCCACCGAACTGAGCGTCGTGGAGATCAAATCACACGCCAGCGCGCGAGTTTCGCCTGAGGCCTCAGGCAACGCCTCAAGCATGAAATCCTGAAAAATCTGCTGCCCCGCCGCACGAACCTCATGAGCTTCCGGCGCGTCACGATAGAGCGGCGCGGCATCACTGAGCGCCACCCGCATCTGCGCCTCCTCGCACTCTGAACATATGAACGCATGCACCAACACGCGCAGCCGCTCCAGCGGCGGCTTGCCCGCATCCTCCAGAATCCCGCGCAGCATTTGCGTGGTCTGTTGCCACTCATCACTCTGCAGCCGGAACAGGATGGCGGCCTTGTTGGGGAAATATTGGTACACCGAGCCGATGCTGACACCGGCTTTTTCCGCCACGCGGGCAGTGGTGAAACGCGCAGCGCCTTCCTTGGCCAAAACCTGAGTAGCCGCTTGCAGAATGGCCGCCACCAACTCGGTCGAGCGGGCCTGCTGGGGCTGTTTGCGTGAGGAAATCTGCGAGGTCTGGCGGGGTGTCATAAAGGCTCCGGGCCTCGGGGCTAATGCGAATAGCGAATGTGACGAATGGCTCGCATAATTTTAATGCGACGGATTAGTCGCATCTTAGCCCCGGCGCCTCCAGGCGCTCAACCTACAAACGGAAAGCACCCATGACCACCATCACCTCGGCCCCTGTGGCACCGCTGATTGAACGCCTGTACGCCCAAGCCAATGCCGCCACCAGCCCGGTTTTCAGCGACTTTTCCAATGAAGAACGCGACCGCCTCATGCACAGCAAGACCGACTACCTTGAACTCTACGGCCTGCTCAAAGACGCGTGGCTGCCGGTATCCCGCGACACCGGCAAATTGCTGTACACCCTGGCGCGCAGCTCGAAGGCGCGAGCCATCGTCGAATTCGGCACCTCGTTCGGCCTTTCAACCTTGCACCTGGCCGCCGCACTGCGGGACAACGGCGGCGGCGTGCTGATCAGCAGTGAGTTCGAACCGTCCAAGATCACCGTGGCGCGCCAACACCTGATCGAAGGCGGGGTCAGCAATCTGGTGGAAATCCGCGAGGGCGATGCACTCGTCACCCTGGCAACCGATCTGCCCGAGGCCATCGATTTGCTGCTGCTCGATGGCGCCAAAGCGCTCTATGGCGACGTCTTGAGTTTGGTGGAAAGTCGTCTCCGGCCCGGCGCCCTGGTGGTGGCCGATAACTCCGATTACTGCCCTGAATACCTGGCCTACGTGCGCTCGCCAGCAAATGGATACCTGTCGGTGCCTTTTGGTGAAGACGTGGAGTTGTCGGTGCGATTGCGGTAACTCAGTCACAGTTATGTGTTTTTGGTATCAGTGCTATCCGATTAGCACTGTTTATCAATCAATAGTCGAAAGGTAAGTTGCTTCTCTGCACGTTCAGCCGAGAGCAATCCATGCCCCAGCACACTATCCGCAAATGCATACCTGCCCTGGCAAAGGCGGGCTCCCTGTGTTTCGCGCTGAGCACCAGTGCGGTCGTCGATGCGGACGATCGCAGTCCACTGGTCATCAAGGATCAGGGCAGCCTGATTGCCGGCGGCAGGCTGGCCACCCAGCCGGGTGTTTTTGATCCCTACGCGCCGATGAAACCCGATGGGCAGACCTATCACGGCGACCATGTCTACGCGTTCTACCAGGTCCCGGTAGAAGCGCGCCCGCTTCCGATCGTCATGTGGCATGGCGCCGGGCAGTCTGCGAAGTCGTGGGAAACCACGGCCGATGGGCGTGAAGGGTTCCAGAACATCTTCCTGCGTCGCGGTTTCTCCACCTATCTGATCGACCAGCCGCGCCGTGGCGATGCGGGACGCAGCCTGGTTGAAACCACGCTCAAACCGGTGGCGGACGAACAGATGTGGTTCAACCAGTTCCGCATCGGCCTGTGGCCCGACGCCTTCGAAGGCAGCCAGTTTCCACGTGGGCCGCAGGCGCTGGAGCAGTTCTTTCGTTCGATGACGCCCAACACCGGCCCTTACGATATCGAGGTCGTCTCCGATGGCGTCTCGGCGCTGCTGGAAAAGACCGGCCCGGCCATCCTGTTCACTCACTCGCAGGGTGGCGGGCCGGGTTGGCTGACGGCGATCAAGAGTCCCAATGTGCGGGCTATCGTGGCATTCGAGCCGGGTAGCAATTTTGTTTTTCCGGAAGGGGAGGCGCCGGCACCGATCCCTAGCGCGTTCGACACGCTCTCGGCGCAGGTCGTGTCGAAGGTGCAGTTCGCAGCGCTGACTCGCATCCCCATCGTGATCTTCTATGGCGACAACATCCCCGACAAACCGGTGCGTTTGCCTGCGCAGGACAGCTGG
Source organism: Pseudomonas sp. NPDC096950 (assembly GCF_044762525.1). NCBI lineage: Bacteria > Pseudomonadati > Pseudomonadota > Gammaproteobacteria > Pseudomonadales > Pseudomonadaceae > Pseudomonas > Pseudomonas sp. NPDC096950. Next base: position 232,973 of record NZ_JBIWEL010000003.1, read on the forward strand.
CGCGCACGCCTTGAGATGGCGCGCCTGTGGCGCGACACCGTGAACCGGCATGGCGGTGACGTCAGGCTGATTCACCTGCCGGAGATCGGGATCAAGGGCAATTCTCACTTTCCTTTCTCGGACCTCAACAACGTCGAGATCGCCGATCTGGTGTCGACGTTTCTCGCAGAGAAGCAACTGGATTGAACACGTGCACGGCGATGGCCGACATGCACGCCGAAACAGGAATCGACAGGAATATCCCTATGACGCGAACCACGATAAAAGCCACCGTTCTGGCCGCCATGATCGGGCTCTCTGCCGCCGAGATTGAAGCCGCTGACTACAAGCAGAATCCCTTCACATTGACCTACGGCGGTGCGCTGGTGAAGAACGAGCCGGGCAAGGTCAACCTCCACTCGGTCACATACAAACTTAACGGCCTGGACATTGCTGCCAACGTTTACACCCCCGCGAACTATGACGCGGCGAAGAAATATCCCACCATCGTCGTGGCGCATCCCAATGGCGGGGTGAAAGAGCAGGTGGCCGGACTGTATGCCCAGCGTCTGGCCGGTCAGGGCTACATTGCGATCACGGCAGATGCCGCGTATCAGGGAGCCAGCGGCGGTCAGCCGCGCAATGTGGACAAGCCCGCCAACCGCATCGAAGACATCCATGGCATGGCCGACTTCATCGCCCGTTATCCCGGCGTTGATGCTGCACGTCTTGGCTTGCTCGGTATTTGCGGTGGCGGCGGTTACTCATTGAAGGCGGCGCAGACCGACAAGCGCTTCCAGTCGATTGCAACCTTGAGCATGTTCAATTCCGGCCTGGTACGCCGTAATGGCTACCGGGATTCGCAAGTGTCCACAATCCAGCAACGCTTGCAGCAAGCTTCGGCCGCCCGGGCCCAGGAATCGGCAGGTGGGGAGGTTCTCTATACCGGGGATGCCACGCTGACTGACGAGCAGATCGCCAAGTTGCCGTTTGATCTGTACCGGCAGGGTTTTGAGTATTACGGAAAAACCCATGCCCACCCCAACTCGACCTTCAGGTACACCTTGAGCAGTTTGCTGGACCTGATGAGTTTCGATGCCACCGATCAAATCGAACTGATCGATAAGCCGTTGCTGATGCTCGCGGGCAGCAAGGCTGACAGCCTGTACATGTCAGAGCAGGCGTTTGCCAAGGCCACCGGCACGCAGGATAAAAAGCTGTTCTTGATCGAGGGCGCGACTCATATCGAAACCTATTGGGTGCCTCGTTATGTGGACGTCGCAATGGATCAGTTGACCGCGTTTTACGCCCGCACGCTGTGAATCGAAGGAGAAGTCATCATGAACAAAACCCTTTTGGGCATCGCGATATGCGCCGCGACGCCGTTCGCTGGCGCCGCACAGGCAGACAATGCCAGTGAGTCGCAGGTCGCCCAGCAGATTCGTCGTGCCGGCACACAGGCTTCGGCGACGGGTCCAGCGGAACATTTCTCCGGAAAGGTCCGTGTCGATCCCTTGTTTCCCGCCAGCGGTGAAATCAATGCGTCGGGTGCCTACGTCACGTTCGAACCGGGGGTTCGCTCGGCTTGGCACACCCACCCGGCGGGACAGCGATTGGTGGTCATTTCCGGTGTGGGCCTGACTCAGGAGTGGGGCAAACCGGTGCAGGAAATCCGCCCGGGCGACGTCATCGTCTGCCCGCCGGGTGTCAAACACTGGCATGGCGCTGCACCAACGAGCGCCATGACTCATCTTGCCGTGACCGGCGTGGTGGATGGCAAGAGCGTGCAGTGGCTGGAGAAAGTCACCGATGAGCCGGCGTCGCTGGCAACACCCGCCGAACAGTCCACCTCCGGTGAGCTGACCGCCAGGCAGCGAGCCATTCCAGCGATTGCAGCAGCCATGGCCACGAGCAATATGCCGAGACTCGGCACGGCGTTGAACCAGGGGCTGGATGCCGGCCTGACCGTCAGCGAGGCGAAGGAAGTGCTGGTGCAACTTTATGCCTACACCGGTTTTCCACGCAGCCTCAACGCCCTCGGCGAATTGATGAAGGTGGTGCAAGCGCGTCAACAGCGCGGCATTCAGGACAATCCGGGGCGCGAGCCCGGTCGGGTCATTCCAACCGGAGGTGAGCTGCTGGCAGTGGGCAAGGCCAATCAGACGCGGATTTCCGGTGCGCCGGTCCAGGGACCGCTGTTCGACTTCGCCCCAGTCATCAACCAGTACTTGCAGGCGCATTTGTTCGGCGACATCTTCGAGCGCGACAACCTCGACTGGCAAAGTCGCGAGCTGGCCACGGTCGCCGCGTTAGCCGCTACACCTGGCGTGGAGCCGCAACTGCGATCGCACATGGCCGCCAGCATGAGGGTGGGGCTGAGCGCTGCGCAATTGCGTCAACTGAGTCAGGTGCTGGCCGATCAAGGCGATGCTGATGCGGCCAAGCGTGCCGGCGAGGCGCTGGATCAACAGCTGGCTGGAACAGCCGTGCAGCCATGAGTCACGCCATAAGCGAATAGATCGATCAGTTGGAATAGCGCAGGGCTTCGCGCAACAAGGTGAAGGCGGGCGAACTCTGGCGACGGCTTGGATAGTAGAGGTGGTAGCCGGAAAACGGCTCGCACCAATCCGCGAGCACGCGAATCAACCGACCCTGTGCGACATGCTCCTGCACCAGGTCTTCCGGCATATACGCCAGCCCCAACCCCTGCAGGGCGGCCTCCAGGCGCATGGCAATATTGTTGAACACCAATTGGCCTTCGACGCGCACTTTCAGTTCCTGCCCGTTTTTCTCGAACTCCCAAAGAAAGAGGCCGCCGTAAGTCGGCATGCGCAAGGTGATGCAGTTTTGCTGCGTCAGGTCACCCGGCACTTTTGGCTTTGGATAGCGGGTGAAATACGCCGGGGAGCCGACAACAGCCATCCGCATATCGGCGCCGATACGCATCGCGATCATGTCCTTGGCGACTTGCTCACCCAGCCGAACCCCGGCGTCGAAGCCTTCTGCCACGATGTCGGTCAGGCCGTAGTCGACGATGATCTCGATCTTGAGATCGGGATTGTCGGGCAGCAGTTTGGCGAGCACAGGTTGCAGGACCGTGATCGCGGAATGTTCACCGGCCGTGATACGCAATTTGCCTGCCGGTTTGTCGCGGAATTCGCTGAGCAAGGCCAGCTCGGTGTCGATTTCCTCGAACCGGGGGGCGATCACGCGCAGCAGATGCTCGCCTGCTTCGGTGGGGGACACACTGCGAGTGGTGCGAGCAAGTAGCCTCACGCCCAACCGCTCCTCCAACTGACGCATGGCCCGGCTCAAGGCCGGCTGTGACATGCCCAGCCTGGCAGCGGCACGGGTGAAACTGCGCTCTTGGGCCACAGCCGTGAAGATTGCGAGCTGGTCGTAACTTTCAACGGTCATTTATACGCGCCTGTTATGAACGGTTTGCGATTATGCCATTTGAGCGACGCATCGTCCGGCCAAGGTACGCTGCTTGACCCTTGGTCGCCTCCCCACCAATCACGCCTTTTAGGGTCTCTACTTGTAACTAGACCCTTTAGGTCCACGTGGAGCGCGCAATGAGCATCGAACCGGCGGCACCTGAAACGAAAGGCGTTACGGTGACGTTGCTGGCAACGATTGACCTCGGTCCCGAGATCGAAGGCATGGCAGGGCGCCAACTCAGAATGCGCAGGGTGACCATCGAGCCCGGAGGTGTCTTCGGGCCGGTGCACAACCACATCGACAGGCCGGGTACCGTCTACATCCTGCAAGGGACAATCACGGACCATCGCAATGGCGTCGCCACGGATTACGGACCGGGCGTGGGCTGGCCCGAGGATCGCAACACCACCCACTGGCTCGAAAACAGAGGCTCGGAAACGGCGGTAGAGATCTCGGTGGATATCGTCAGGCAAGCCTGAACGCCGGGCGTTCCTGACCATTCGTTCAATCGATAGTCATCATCAAAAAATGCGAGTTCTGTTTTTTCCTCAACGGAGGAGGATAGCGACATACCGATCTCGCTTCTGAAGGAATCTGCGCGATGAGAATCTCAACTGTCTTGGCCCTTGTCGCCGTCCTCACCGGCGGTTTCGCTGCCACCGCCCCGGCCTATGCGGCCGATCCACAGGCCTGCCATTTCCTGCCGATGGGGGACAGCAGCGCCGAGTTGAAGCATTCCCAGTCGGTGGGTGTGCTCTACAGCGAAAACACCGTCAACACCCTCGAATACCTTGAGAACTACCACACTGTTGCGGTGAACGGCGGCAAGAACCCGGCGCTCGATTCGCGCATCAGCAACGCCTTCATCAAAAGCTCCGATCCGAAACTGGCGATCAACTGGTTGATGGGTTCGTTGCAGAAAGAATTCGCTTCGGTGACCGTCTACGACAACCTCGATGCGTTGGTGCAAGCGAAGCCGGACGTGGTGGTGATGCTCGACACCTACAGCCGTCTGGTGAGCAAGCGCAACAACCAGGTTGAAGCGCGTTTCCTCGCCAAGTTCTACGACTCGAACCTGCAATACATCGGCCAGGCCGAAGGCGCCCGTGAACAGCAAATGCCTTCGGTGTGGGTTCGCGGTAAAGCGGCGCCGGAGATTGCGGCGCAAATCGACCAGCAGACCGAGTTGCAAGTGAATGCGTTGAAGCAGTTTGATGCGTCCTTGAAGGCGCTGGTGAAGTCGGGGAATGCGGCACGGATGGCGACTAACTGAGGAGGAGGTTTCATGACCTCCTCGATTGTGTTTACCCGGCGCTTTGGCTAATCTCGCACAAACCCGCAAAAACAGGCATTACCATGCAAGATCACGCCATCGCCGAACTGCCGTCCCTGCGTCGACAAAAAATCCTGCTGATCCTCGAACGCGACGGCAAGGTCATGGCCTCCGAGTTGAGCCAGCATTTCGCCGTGTCCGAAGACACCATCCGCCGCGATCTGGCGGAACTGGACAGTGCCGGCCTGGTGCAACGGGTGCACGGCGGGGCGTTGCCGCGGCCCAAGGACACCGGCAAGGATTTTTTCACCCGCGTCAGTGAAACCGATGAAGTGAAATCCTATCTGGCGCAACTCGCGGCGAGGTACGTGAAGGACGGCCAGATTGTGATTTTCGATTCTGGCTCCACGACGTTGCAGATCGCCCGTTCGCTGCCAGTGGACATCGCCATCACGGCGGTCACGGCCTCGCCGATCATTGCGATCGCGTTGGCCGAGTACAAAGGCATCAAGGTGATTCTGGCGGGCGGTCAGCTCAATCCGGCGACGATGTGCGCCAGCGGGCATGAAACGTTGCGCCTGCTTCAGGGGATCAAGGCTGATCTGCTGTTCACCGGGGTTTGCGCGATTCACCCCGAGGTTGGCATCAGCTCTTTGCATTTCGACGAGGTGCCGGTGAAACAGGCGATGCTCGACAGCGCCGCCCATGTAGTGGCCGTGAGCATGGCGGACAAACTGGGGGCGGTGGAGCCGTTTGTGGTGGCGCCTTGCCGGCGCATCCAGACGCTGATCACTGAGCGGCATCTGGCCTCGGGTAATGTCGAGGATTACCAGCGATTGGGCATCGAAGTGGTGCAGGCCGACACGGATCTTTAGCGGATTAAATGCACCGCCAGTCCGACCAACGCACAGCCGATCAACACCTGGATCACTCCGCGCTTGAAGCGAAACAAGGCAATCGCCGCTGCAATGGCAATCAGCGCCGAAGGCCAGTCGAGGTGAGCGCTGAAGCCGTTGGGCCAGAGCACGTGGTAGCCGAAGAAACACGCCAGGTTGAGAATCACCCCGACCACCGCGGCGGTGATGGCGGTCAGCGGCGCGGTGAATTTCAGTTCGTTGTGCGTCGATTCCACCAACGGGCCGCCGGCGAGGATGAACAGGAACGAGGGCAGGAAGGTGAACCAGGTCACCAATGTGGCGGCGAGGGCGCCGGCGAGGAACACGTGATCGGCGCCGAACACCTGCTGAACGTAGCCGCCGACAAACGCGACGAAGGCCACCACCATGATCAGCGGACCGGGCGTGGTTTCGCCCAGCGCCAGGCCATCGATCATCTGCGTCGGCGTGAGCCAGCCATAGTGGCCGACCGCGCCCTGATACACATAGGGCAGCACGGCGTAGGCGCCGCCGAAAGTCAGCAGCGCGGCTTTGGTGAAGAACCAACTCATCTGCGTCAGCGTGCCGTTCCAGCCGAACAACACCGTGAGCAGTCCCATCGGCACGATCCATAACACGGCGCCGATCAGCGCCAGACGCAGCAGCTTCACCGCACTGAAACGCGCATGTTCAGGCGTCGGGGTGTCGTTATCGATCAGCGCCGGGCCGTAGGATTTGTTCGTCCCGCTGTGGCCGCCGTTGTTGAATTTCTCCGGAGCCAGGCGTCCGCCGACATAACCGATCACCGCCGCGCCCAGCACAATCAGCGGAAACGGCACATTGAACGCGAAGATGGCAATGAACGACGCCGCCGCAATCCCCCATAGCCAGTTGTTCTTCAGCGCCCGGCCGCCGATGCGATGCGCGGCCTGCAGCACAATCGCCGTGACCGCAGGCTTGATCCCATAAAACAACCCGGCCACCACCGGCACGTCGCCGAATGCGATGTACATCCACGACAATCCGATCAGGATAAACAGCGACGGCAACACAAACAGCCCGCCAGCGATCACGCCGCCCCAGGTCCGGTGCATCAGCCAGCCGATATAGGTCACCAATTGCTGCGCCTCCGGGCCGGGCAGCAACATGCAGTAGTTGAGCGCGTGCAGAAAACGCCGCTCCGAAATCCAGCGCCGTCGCTCGACCAACTCCTGATGCATGATCGAAATCTGCCCGGCCGGACCGCCGAAACTGATGAAGCCGAGTTTTAGCCAAAACAGGAAAGCTTCGCGCAGGGAAATGGCTTGGGGTTTGGCGATTGCGTCACTCAAGAGTTGAGCCTTTTTCAGAGACCGGCGGGTTGCTTACAGTAGCGGGGAAGGGCCGGTTTCGGATAGTCGGCTATGGCCGCACGCGTTCGACGGTTGAAGCTACGGGGGCGGGTTTGATGATCAGCGTGACGATGCAGATCAGGGCCAGACCGAGCATCAGGCTGCTGCCGATATAAGCTGCGGAGATGCCGCTGGCGATGGCCTCTGCACCCACCTCCGATGCCGCGCCGTGAGCAAACACCACGGTCAGAATCCCCAGACCCAGCGAGCCGCCGAGCTGATGCGCCACATTGACCATGCCTGAACCCGCACCTGCGTCGCGTGGATCGACGTCGGTCATGCCGGCGGTGGTCAACGGACTCAGGCTGGCGCCTTGACCGAGTCCGATCAGTGCCATCGGCAACGCGACCTCCAGCAGGTAGTTGCTGTGTGCCGTTACGCCGCTGAGCCAGAGCATGCCGACCAACGCCACCGCTACGCCACCGGCCAACAGCCAGGCGTTGCCGAAGCGCCGGGTCAAGCGCGGGACGGTCAGCGCGACGGCGAAGTTGACCAGGGTGGTCGGCAGGAACGCCATGCCAGCTTCGCTCGCGCTGAAGCCGAGCACTTCTTGCAGGTATTGCGTGGTGAAAAACCAGAAGCCGATCATCCCGCCCAAAAACAGCATGCGTGCCGCATAGGCGCCGGCCCGCACTCGGTGGGTGAACAGGCGCAGGGGCAGGATCGGCTGATTAACCCGCGCTTCATGGGCCATGAATATGGTCAGTAACAGGAGGCCGCCGAGTGCGCTGGCGAGGGTGACCGGATCGGCCCAGCCGAGGGAGGTGGATTCGACGATGCCGTAGACCAGGGCGGTCATTCCGAGGGTCGATAACACGGCGCCGAGCAGATCGAACGTGCCGCCATGCCGCGCCGTTTCGCCGAGGCAACGCCGTGCACCGAGCATCAGGGCCAGGCCGATGGGTACGTTGATCAGAAAACCCACGCGCCAGGACAACCATTCGGTCAGCAGGCCGCCCAGCAGCAATCCGACGCTGGCGCCGATACCTGCTGCGGCGCCATACCAGGCTATGGCGCGGATACGCTGTGGGCCTTCGGCAAAATGGGTGAGCAGCAAGGCGAGGGTGGACGGGGCCAGGATCGCGGCGCCGATACCTTGCAACGCCCGGGCGGACAGCAGCAACGAAGCGTTCTGGGCGAGAGCGACAAGCAGCGAAGCGGCGGTGAACAGCCCCAGCCCGACAATGAACATACGGCGCCGACCGAGAATGTCACCGGCCCGCGCGCCCAACAGCAACAAACCACCGAAGGCCAGGGTGTAGGCGTTCTGCACCCACGACAGACCCGCCGCGGACATCTCGAAGGTTTGTCGGATCCGGGGCAGGGCGGTGATCACGATGGAGATGTCCAGCACGATCATCAGGTAGCTGCTCAGAATCACCAGCAACACGGCGAGTTGGCGTGGCGTGAGGTGGGCGTCGTGGGTAGCGGGCATGGGCGGACTTCTCGGAATGGCAGCGCGGTGCGCCATTTTATGGTCCCGGCGGCTCAGTGATTAGTCAGCTGAAAGGCATTTACCCTATGAGCGTGGCTCATGAATCGAGCAGGTAAACTTCGAGCACGAACCGAGCAATCCCTGTGGCGAGGGGGCTTGCCCCCGTTCGGCTGCGAAGCAGTCGCAAAACCTGCTTGCACGGTATGACTGAAGTAGTCGGGGGCCGCTTCGCGACCCAACGGGGGCAAGCCCCCTCGCCACAGGGGTTGTGGGATTCAGCCCCTGTAACGCAACGCATCCAATAGCAGCGCAAACGCCGGCGAAGCCTGCCGACGACTCGGGTAATAAAGATGAAACCCGGTAAACGGCGCGCACCAGTCCTCCAGCACTTGCACCAACCGTCCTGCCGCCAGATGCGGTGCGACGATGTCTTCGGGAATGTAGCTCAAGCCGAATCCATCCAGTGCCGCGTTCAGCAGTTGATAAACACCATTGAACGTCACTTGCCCGGACACCCTTACATTCAGGCTTTCCTCGGCCTTTTTAAACTCCCAGACGTAGAGGCCGCCATTGGTGGGCAGCCGCAGGTTATTGCATTGATGCTCGGTCAGGTCGCGAGGTGTCCGGGGAATCGAGCGCTCGGCAAAGTAGGCCGGCGAACCCACCACCGCCATGCGCATGTCCGGCCCGATGCGGGTGGCGATCATGCCTTGGGCCACATCCTCACCGAGGCGCACGCCGGCATCGAACCCCTGGGCGGCGATGTCGACAAAACTGTAATCGCAGCACACCTCGACCGAGATGTCCGGGTACTTTGCCAGGAACGGTTTCAACACCGGCCACAGGATGTGTTCCAGCGCGTGGTCCATCGCGTTGATGCGGATAGTGCCGGCCGGTCTGTCGCGCAGGTCACTCAGCGCTGCCAGGCCGATCTCGATTTCTTCGAAGTGCGGGCCGATGGTGTCCATCAGGCGCTGGCCGGCTTCGGTCGGCGAGACGCTGCGGGTGGTGCGGGTCAGCAGACGCAAGCCCAGTCGCGCTTCCAGGCCACGAATCGTATGGCTCAGCGCGGATTGGGAAACCCCCAGTCTGGCCGCAGCCTTGGTGAAACTGCGCTCCCTGGCAACCGCCAGAAAGGCGAGCAGATCATTGGCGTTTTCCCGCAGCATCCATGAGTCCCCCTCATAAGTTTTTCCGAATTGTAGCGGCTAATCCGGGGAATACGCAGCTGATAGATTGGGCGCACTTTTTAAGGCTCAGGAGAATCCGATGCTGACTGTTACCCCCAACGGCGCCCAACCCTCGGCCAAAGGCCCGGCTGATTATTTCACCGGCACCGTGCGGGTCGATGCACCGTTTAAAGGCACCGAAGCGGCGCGGGTCAGTGGCGCCACGGTCACGTTCGAACCCGGTGCGCGCACAGCCTGGCACACCCATCCGCTGGGGCAGACGTTGATCGTCACGGCCGGCATGGGCTGGGTGCAGGAGCAGGACAAACCCGTGCAACAGATCAAGCCCGGCGACACGGTGTGGATTCCACCCCACGTCAAACATTGGCATGGCGCCACGGCGACCACCGCCATGACCCACATCGCAATTGCCGAAGTGCAGGATGGCAACGTGGTGGAGTGGATGGAGCAAGTCAGCGACGGGCAATACCCCGCCGCGCAGTAACCCGCTCAGATCATCTCTGGCAACTTGTCCAGAATTTTGTCCAGGGTGATCGGGTACTCCCGAACCCGCGCACCGGTCGCGTTGTAGACCGCGTTGGCGATGGCCGCACTGACACCGCACAACCCCAATTCACCGACACCTTTGGCTTTCATCGGCGATGAATAAGGGTCGGTTTCCTCCAGGAACATCACCTCCTGGTGCGGGATGTCGGCATGCACCGGCACCTCGTACCCGGCAAGGTCATGATTGACGAAAAAGCCCTGGCGCTTGTCCACCGCCAGTTCTTCCATCAACGCCGCGCCCACACCCATGGTCATCGCGCCGATCACCTGGCTGCGCGCCGAGGTCGGGTTGAGGATGCGTCCGGCGGCGCACACGGCCAACATGCGGCGCACGCGGATTTCCCCGGTGGCACTGTCCACCGCGACTTCGACAAAGTGCGCGCCGAAGGTCGATTGCTGGAACTGCTTGCCCAGATCACCAAACTCAATCGAGTCCTCGGCGACCAGTTCGCCAGCCTTGGCCGCATCCCGCAGCGGCAGGCTTTTATCGCCGGCGTGCACTTGGCCGTCGGAGAACGCTGCTTCCTGCGGGTTCACGCCCAACTTTTGCGCGACTGCTTCGCGCAACTTGACGCAGGCCGCGTACACACCCGCCGTCGAGCAGTTGGCGCCGAACTGGCCACCGGAACCGGACGACACCGGAAAGCTTGAATCCCCCAGGCGCACCACCACGTTGTCCAGTGTCACGCCCATCATTTCCGCTGCGGTCTGGGCGATGATCGTGTAGCTACCGGTGCCGATATCGGTCATGTCGGTTTCAACAGTAACGATGCCCTGGTCATTGAGCCGAACCCGCGCGCCGGACTTCACCAGGTTGTTATTGCGGAAGGCCACGCCGACACCCATGCCGATCAGCCAGCGACCGTCCCGTTGCGTGCCGGGCTGCGGGTGGCGCTGGCTCCAGCCAAACCGCTCGGCGCCGGTGCGCAGGCATTCGGACAGTTGCCGTTGCGAGTAACGGCGTTCGGGATTGGTCGGGTCGACTTGGGTGTCATTGAGGATGCGGAACTCGATGGGGTCGAGGTTGAGTTTCGCGGCCATCTCGTCCATGGCGATTTCCAGCGCCATCAACCCCGGGGTTTCACCCGGCGCGCGCATGGCATTGCCTTCCGGCAAATCAAGGGTGGCGAGACGCATGGCGATCAAGCGGTTGGCCCCGGCGTACAACAGCTTGCTCGGTTGCGCCGCCCGTTCGACCTTGCCGCCGGGCAAGTCGCCGGACCAGCCTTCATGGGCGATAGCGGTGATCTTGCCGTCACTCGTGGCGCCGATGCGAATCCGTTGAATGGTCGCCGGACGATGTGTGGCGTTGTTGAACATCATCGGCCGGGTCAGCGCGACTTTCACCGGCCTGCCGGCCAAGCGCGAGCCGAGGGCGGCAAGCACCGCATCGGCCCTGACAAACAGTTTTCCGCCGAAGCCGCCGCCGATATAGGGCGAGATCAGCCGCAGGTTTTTCTTCGGAATGCCCAGGGTGGTGGCCACGTCGCTGGCGGCCCAGTCGATCATTTGGTTGGACGTCCATAACATCAGCTGATCGCCGGTCCAGGCAGCCATGGAGGCGAAGGGCTCCATCATTGCGTGGGCCTGGTCGGGGGTGGTGTAGGTCGCATCCAGTTGCACCGGCGCGGCAGCGAATGCACTGGCGAAATCGCCATGGCTGACGTCCGGCATCTCCTTGGGCACGACGCCTGAACCCCGAAGGCTGGCGAGATCAAACGCGCCGTCGACGCGGGCGTAGGTGATGTCGAGCCGTTGAGCAGCAGCCCGTGCCTGTTCGAAGGTTTCAGCGACCACCAGCGCGATAGCCTGGTGGTAGTGCTCGATGTCGGGCCCGGCGAGCAACTTCGCCGTGTTGTATTTGCCTTTGCCGAGCTTGCCCGCGTTGGCGGCGGTGACAATCGCGATCACCCCCGGCGCTGACTTCGCCTGTTCAAGGTTCATCGAAGTGATGCGGCCCTTGGCGATGGCCGCGCCGACCACGAAACCATAGGCCTGATTCGGCACCGCGTCGTGATGTTCGTAGGCGTAAGGGGCTCGCCCCGTGGTTTTCAAATGGCCCTCGATACGCTGCGTGGGCTTGCCGATCACCTTCATTTGATCGATCGGGTTGGTGCCGGCCGGGGTCTCGAATTTCATGCGTGGTCCCTCGCTTGCGCCAACACCGACGCGAGCGTGCGCTCGGCCAGGGTCAGCTTGAATGCGTTTTGCTCGGTGGGCGTGGCGCCGGCAAGCAGTTGTGCGGTGACGGCTTTCGCGCCTTGGGACATTGCCGATTCGGCGGCCTCGACGCGCCATGGCTTGTGCGCCACGCCACCCAGGGCAACGCGGCCGGAACCGTCGTTCTGGATCACCGCCGCCACCGAAATCAGGGCGAAAGCATAGGACGCGCGGTCGCGGACCTTCTGGTAAATGTGCGTGCCGCCGAGGGGCGCCGGCAGCGTGACGGCGGTGATCAACTCGTGCGCGCCCAATGTGGTTTCAATGTTGGGCGTATTCCCGGGCAGTCGATGCAAGTCGGCAATTGGAATCAGGCGGGTGGTGCCGTCGGGGCGCACCGTTTCGATCTGCGCATCGAGGACGCGCATGGCCACGGCCATGTCGCTGGGGTGAGTGGCGATGCAAGCATCGCTTACGCCGATGATGCCCAGGGAGCGATTGATCCCGCCGATGGCCGCACAGCCACTGCCCGGCTGGCGCTTGTTGCAGGCCTGGTTGGTGTCATAGAAATAAGGACAACGCGTGCGTTGCAGCAGATTGCCGGCGGTGGTCGCGACATTGCGCAACTGGCCGGATGCGCCAGCGAGGAGGGCGCGGGACAACACGGCGTAATCCTTTCTGATCCGCGCATCGGCCGCGAGGTCGGTGTTGCGCACCAGCGCACCGATTCTCAGGCCGCCCTGATCCGTGGCTTCGATTCGGTCCAGGGCCAGGTCGTTGACGTCGATCAGGTGCATCGGCGTCTCGATGTCCAGCTTCATCAGGTCCAGCAGGTTGGTGCCGCCGGCGATAAATCGCGAACCTTCGATTTTCGCCGCCAGGGCAGCGGCCTCGGCCGGGGATTTGGCGCGGGAATAGGTAAAAGGTCTCATGCGTTGGCCTCCGCGACTTCGGTGATCGCCTCGATGATGTTGGAGTACGCACCGCAGCGGCAGATATTGCCGCTCATGCGTTCCTGCAATTCACGGGCGATCAACTGGGGAGGTTCAGTCAGGCTGGCGCTGGCATGACTGGGAATCCCTTGGCGGATTTCTTCCAGTACGGCCACGGCGGAACAGATCTGCCCCGGCGTGCAATACCCGCATTGATAGCCGTCGTGCTTGATGAACGCGGCTTGCATGGGGTGCAGTTTTTCCGGGTTGCCGAGGCCTTCGATGGTGGTGATTTTCGAGCCTTCGTGCATCACCGCCAGCGTCAGGCACGAATTGATCCGTCGGCCATCGGCGATCACTGTGCACGCTCCGCATTGGCCGTGGTCGCAACCCTTTTTGGTGCCGGTCAGGTGCAAATGTTCGCGCAAGGCGTCGAGCAGGGTGGTGCGGGTGTCCAGGTCCATGGCGTGCGCTTCGCCGTTAACCTGGATGGACAACTTGGCCTGCACCGGTCGCACGAGGTTCGCGGCCGAGGCTTGGGCGCAGATGAAGGGCGGCAGCGCGATGGCGGTCGCGGTCACGGCGCCGACAATCAGAAAGGTGCGTCGGGAAATCGTCTTCCGGTCATGCTCGTCCATTGGTTCGATTCCTGTGCGGTATTTTCTTCGCGCAGCAGCAACCCTGCGCCCTGGCGGAACTCATCAAAGAGTGACATGCGCGGGGGCGAAATGTTTTTGCGTTATTGGGCTATAGAGTTATGCGTGGGGCTCATGAATCGATGGAGGGTGGGGTGTCAGTCGCCATTGATGGTGTCGGACACAACGCCTTCGCGAGCAGGCTCGCTCCCACAGGGAGTTGTGGTCGTACACAATTTTTTGATTCAGCACAGAACAACTGTGGGAGCGGGCTTGCTCGCGAAGAGGCCGTGTCAGTCGACATCAACTTGTCTGACACACCGCCTTCGCGAGCAAGCCCGCTCCCACAATGAAAGGTTTATTGGGTGCCAAACATCGCCGTCCAGTAAATCCCCCCATCGCTCTTCGGGTCCACCGCGTATGCGGCGCCGAGTTCGCGGAATTGCGGGTTCATCAGGTTGGCGCAGTGGCCGGGGCTGTTGATCCAGCCATCGACGACTTTGCGCGTGGTGTCTTGCCCGGCGGCGATGTTCTCGCCGATCTGCTGGGCGATGTAGCCGCCCAGTTCCGCGCGGTCACCCGGCGTGCCGCCCGAGCGGTCCTTGTGGTCGAAATAGTTGTTGTTGGCCATGTCCCGACTGTGGGCTTCGGCGGCTGCACCCAACGTGGCATTCCAGGCCAGCGGTGTGGTGGCAGCGAACGGTTGACCGCCGCACTGACGCGGTTGGGTGCGGGCGACGTTGAGCAGTTCCAGAAGCTTTTGGCCTTCGGCCTGCGCATCGCCCAGGCGCCCGCTCAACAGCGGACGGGCGAGCACGATGCGCCACTCGCGACCTTCGCGGCTTACACCGACATCGATGAATTGCGGGTTCAGCACCACCTGGCAGAAGGTCTCCTGCACGGCCTGCATCGCCGACTGCGCATCACGCGGGCCGGACAGGGTGATCGCCTGCACGTTGACCATCGGATAACCCGCCCGCGCCATCGCCTGTTGCAGGTCGACGTTTTGCGTGGCCGACAGCACCAGGCGTGGATCGGGCGCCAGCGGTGGCAACTCCGGCGACGCTTGGCCGCCACAACGTTGCACCTGGCTGCGGTAGGTGTTGATCGACTGAACCAGTTGCGTCTCGTCGGTGGCCAGGGCCGTGGTGGCGAACACCAGGCCCGACGACAACGCCGCAACACGCAAAACGGATGATAGGACGCGCATGAAAATCCCCCTTGAACGGACTGCGCCCATGATGCGCGATTTCGCCCCGTTCAGGGCAATGGCTTTTTGCTGTTTGTTCGCGGTTTTATCCAGTGATTTGCGGACTACAATGAAGCGAAGTCGCCTGCCGACGCCCTACAGAGCCTGCCCATCATGCGCTTCCCGTGGATTGCATCCTGTCTCGCGTTAACCCTCTTCACTGGCCAAGTCATGGCGGACGACCAGGAACAAAAAAAGGAAGTCGCGGTGGACAAGGCTCAAGTCCTGGAAGAGAAAGCCGCCGATAAAGGCAGCACGGCCCCGGCGCCGAAAAAGGCCGAGACGATCACCCAATCCGAAGTCCAGGCCGTCGACCCGGCCGGCACCGCGCCGCTGGACGAAGCCATCACCTGCATGGCCCGCAGCATTTATTGGGAAGCCAAAGGCAAAGACTCTGCCGACATGGAAGCCGTTGCCAACGTGGTGATGAATCGCCTCGGCCACGAGGGCTTTCCGGATACGGTGTGCGGGATCGTCAAGCAGGGCTCGGAAAAGCATGCCTGCCAGTTTTCGTGGTGGTGTGACGGCAAGCCGGACACGGCTCAGGAAGAAGCCCCTTACGCGATCGCCAAGGAAATCGCGCGCAAGGCGTTGAACAAACAACTACCGGATCGCACCCACGGCGCCATGTATTTCCATGACCGTACGGTGAAACCGGACTGGGCGCATGAATACATCAAGACCGCCCAGATTGGCCTGTTCACGTTTTACAAACCCCATGACGGCGACGCGAAATAGCGCGGTCAGGCGTGGCCCAGCGCGATGGCAAAAGACACTACGATGACGCAGGCAATCGCCAGATTGAAATTCATGAGGAGTTCGTCCGATCTGTTTTAGGTGGTGCCATGGTGAACAGGTCGGAGGGAAATGAAAAATTCGCTTTCGTGATTTGTATGATCGAGAGAAATGATGGGTCGTTGGGCAGGTGCCAATTTCTGCGTTGACTGGCAGGCCGCCTTCGCGAGCAAGCCCGCTCCCACACTGGATCTGTGAATGACACAGATTCAGTGTGGGAGCGGGCTTGCTCGCGAAGAGGCCATCAGCTTCACGCAGATTTAAGATCCGGCATCAATAACCCCTCCAATGCCCCGGCACCCACACCCACTCGTTATGAGACCAACGATACTGCCCGGCCACCCAGTGATAACCCGGCGCGGGCATCACCGGGACCATCTCGACCCGCGGTGGCGGTCGGTGTGGACGGGCCGGTTCGATGACGCAGCCGGACAGGGTGATCGCCATGAGGCTGGCGATCACAGTGGTCTTGAACAGTCGAGACATTGCCTGATTCCTTGATTCATACAAACCGGCGCCAGGATGGCGAGCCGGTAGACCCAGCGTTTAGCACTCAACGCACCCAGCGCCCTTCGATCCAGTACCAGTTCGGCCCGCGCGCCTCCCAGTGCCCCGGCATCCAGCGCCCGCCGTGGTGCATCCGTTGCCAGTGACCGGGCGCCCACACATAACCGCGACCGTCCCAGCGCCAGTGACCGTTGTCCCAGGCGTAACCGGGACGAGCCATCGGCACTTGTTCCATGCGCACGGGCGGCGGCGCCTGGCGGATGATGATCTCGGGCTGAGCAAACACCGGCGTGCTCGCCAGCGCTGCCAGCGCCAGAGGGACGAGCAAGACATGCCGCAACTTGATCAGGGGGCGCACAACGTTCATGACAACTCCTCTAGGCCGGCATCCTGAAAGTGGATGCTGCTGATGAATTGGACGCCGTATCGGGAAAAGATTGGTCCCGGGAAAAATGAAATTTTTTTCAGGTTGGCGGTGGGCGTACAGTGCAAACAGGCTGGCCTGAAATTCCACCAGGCCACGTTTAAGGTCAAAACAGATGCACAGCATCGGACTCATCGTTTACCCCGGTTTCCAGGTGTTGGGCCTGGCCATGTGCGCCACCTTCGAAATGGCCAACAGCGTCGCGGATGAGCCGGTGTACAGCATCGCCTTGCTGTCGGAGCAGGGCGGGACGGTGCAGACGTCGGCCGGGTTTGGCGTGGAAACCACCTCGTTCGACCAGCGCACTTTCGACACCTTGCTGGTGATGGGCGAAAACCTGGTTCGCCCGGTATCTCCCGGCATGGTCGCGTTCCTGCGTCATGCCAGCCTGACCACCCGGCGCCTGGGTTCGATCTGCACCGGCGCCATCGCCCTGGCCGAAGCCGGATTGCTCGATGGCCGGCGGGCGACCACTCACTGGTGTCACGCCCGCGTCTTGCAGCAGGCTTATCCGAAGGTGATCGTCGAAGAGGACCGCATCTTCATCAACGACGGCAATATCTGGACCGCGGCGGGCATGAGCGCCTGTGTCGACCTGGCGCTGGCCCTGGTGGAAAAGGATCTCGGCGCCGAAATCGCGCGCCGTGTGGCCCGGCAATTGGTGGTCTATCACCGGCGGGCGGGGGGCCAGTCGCAGTTTTCCGTGATGCTGGAACTCGAGCCGCGGACCGACCGCATCCAGGCTGCGTTGACCTATGCCAAGCACAACCTCAAGTCTTCGCTGTCGGTGGAAGAACTGGCGGTTGCCGCCAACCTGAGTCCACGCCAGTTCAGTCGGGTGTTCCATGCCGAAACCGGACAATCACCGGCCAAAGCCGTGGAAAACCTGCGGGTGGAAGCGGCGCGGCTGATGATGGAAACCGGCCGGCATTCCATCGATGTGGTGGCGACCGACACCGGTTTTGGTGATCGCGAGCGCATGCGTCGAGCGTTTATCCGGGCGTTCGGGCAACCACCGCAAGTAATCCAGCGGGCCAATCGCGGCTGATGTCCTAAAAGGTGGCGTATTCGGCATTTAAGACAAAATATGATTACCGTAATATTGATCTCGTTGAAGCCCATTCCCTCAATGAGATCGCCGCCATGTCCATCGTCAAAGCCGCCGCCGTACAGATCAGCCCGGTCCTTTACAGCCGTGAAGGCACCGTCAATAAAGTCGTGCAGAAGATTCTCGAACTCGGTGAACAAGGCGTGCAGTTCGCCGTGTTCCCGGAAACCATCGTGCCGTACTACCCGTACTTTTCCTTCGTGCAGTCGCCCTTTGAAATGGGCGCTGAGCACTACAAGTTACTGGATCAGGCCGTGACGGTACCTTCCGCTGCAACCGAGGCCATCGGTGCAGCGGCGAAGCAGGCCAACATGGTCGTGTCCATCGGCGTCAACGAACGTGACGGCGGTACGCTATACAACGCGCAGTTGCTGTTCGACGCAGACGGCACCCTGATCCAGCACCGGCGCAAGATTTCCCCGACCTACCACGAACGCATGGTCTGGGGCATGGGCGACGGCTCCGGCCTGCGCGCCACCGACAGTGCCGTGGGTCGCATCGGCCAACTGGCGTGCTGGGAACATTACAACCCGCTGGCCCGTTATGCGTTGATGGCCGACGGCGAACAGATCCACGCCTCGATGTACCCCGGCTCGTTCGCCGGCCCGTTGTTCACCTCGCAAATGGAAGTCAACATTCGCCAGCACGCGCTGGAGTCGGCGTGCTTCGTGGTCAACTCCACGGCGTGGCTGAACCCCGAACAGCAAGCACAAATCATGGCCGACACCGGATGCCCGATCGGCCCGATCTCGGGTGGTTGCTTCACCGCGATCATCAGCCCGGATGGCGTGGTGCTGGGTTCGTTGCAGGAAGGCGAGGGCGAGGTGATCGTTGATCTGGATATGTTCCTGATCGACAAGCGCAAACGCATGATGGATTCGCGCGGTCACTACAGCCGTCCGGAACTGCTGAGCCTGCTGATCGACCGCACGCCGACGGCGCATGTGCATGAGCGCGGTGTGCAGCCTCAACAAGTGGAAGAAGTGTGATTCTGCCGACGCTTTAAATGTGGGAGCGGGCTTGCTCGCGAAGGCGTCGCATCAGTCAACATCATTGCTAACTGACAAACCGCCTTCGCGAGTAAGCCCGCTCCCTCAAGGGGCTGTGCGTTGGGGGCTTAGAGCTCCATACCCAGGAAGATCAGGGTATTGCCATGGGCCTCAACGGCCGCGCGCTGGTTGTAGCTGTCGCGGTGGGAGCAGTTGAAGCCATGTTCGGCCTCCGGATACACCACGATTTCCACGTTGTCGTTATTGTCGAAACGCTCGGCGATTTTCTCCACGGCTTCCAATGAGATGTGGCTGTCCGCCTCACCGAAGTGCATCAGCAACGGCACCTGGATTTCATCGGCGCGGTCGAGTTGGTTCTGGATGCCGCCGCCGTAATAGGCGATGGCTACGTCGACGAAACCGTTGGCGGCGGTGTGATACGACAGCAAGCCGCCGAAGCAGTAACCGATCGACGCGATGCCGCCATCCAGGCCCGGTTGGGCTTGCAGGGCATCGATGGCCAGTTTGATGTCGGCCTGGGCCTTGGTCAAGTCGGTGGCGTTCATCAACTCCACTGCGCGTTTCCAGCCGGCTTCGTCGTAGGTCAATTCGATGCGCGGGCCGCTGCGCCAGAACAGGTCCGGTGCGATCACCAGGTAGCCGTCGGCGGCGTATTGCTCGGCGACCGAGCGGATGTGTTCGTTGACGCCGAAGATCTCCTGGATCAACACAATCCCCGGACCCTTCTGGGTATGGGGAATCGCCAGGTAAGCGCCGAATTTACCTTCGGGGCTGTCGATCTCGATCCATTGGGTGGTCACGCTCATGGTGGCTCCTGTCTTCAGTAAGGGTTGAGTTTATTGCGGTGCGGTGGCCTGGAAACTGGGCAAGGCCTGCATACGCTTCCACCACTCGGCGAAACCGTCAACGGCAAATACTTGCCCTGCATCCGGCGTCATGGCGATGTAGGCGCAGCCCGGAGCCAGGTAGAAGTCACCGAAGCTCGGTGCGAGGCCGGCGATATACGGATCATCGCCCTTTATCTTCATCAGTTCACGCAATACGCGCTTGGAATTTTCGATGCCTTTGCGGCGGGAGTCTTCATTCTGCCCGCCAATAAAGTCCGGAAACAGGTGATAGCCGAACACCGAAACCAGCGAACCGTAGCCATAGGAATCATAAATGCCCATGGCCATGTGGCTGCGCGCACGGTCGTGGGCGTTGTCCGGGGTCAGCGACGGGCCGGGCAGGACTTCATCCAGATAGGCCATGATCGCCGCTGTTTCAATGATCCGGAAACCATCGTGATCGATCACCGGCACCTTGCCGAAAGGGTGGCGGGCCAGGTGTTCCGGCAGGTGCGGTTCGCCTTTGATGACGTTGACCTGCACCTGATCGAAATCCGCGCCTTTTTCCTCCAGCAGCATCTTCACCGTGCGTACATAACTGCTGCCGTCAAAACCGTAGAGAGTGAGGCTCATGACGATCGCTCCGTTTTTATAGAGTGTGGGACGTTTTCGAGACACTGACGTTTCAGCGGTTGTGACGACGCCAGAAGAATCGAGCCAGCAAGGCATCCAGACTGAGCTTGCCTGCGCCGCAGAGCAACAGTGGCATCAGGGCGGCGAGGTAGATCAGCGGCAGTTTGAAGTTACCGTGCCCTTTGTTACTGATGGCGTAGCCCTGGGCGAGTTCACTCAATGTAGACCAATCGGCCGGCCAGTGGACAGCGGCGGTCGCGACCACAGTGACGACGATCAGGATCACCGTCGAGATCCGCGTGCCCAGGCCCACCAGCAGCGCGAGGGCGCAGATCAGCTCGGCCCACATCGACAATTCCCAGTTCAGCGTGGCGGGTACGTGGTTGAACGGAAACGGGAACGCATCCTGGATGTCGGCGAACCAGTTCTGGCCGTTCCATTTCTCCAGGCCCGACTCGAAAAACTCCCAGGCGAGGAAAATGCGCAGGGTCAACGGGGCAATCCAGCTGCCGGCACGGTCGAGGTTCAGGTGCAGGCCTTTGACGGCCGAAGAAAGTGAAGTGTTCATGGGCTTGATCTCCGTTGAGGGTTTTGATCGGCTGGGCCAATCGACCGGGTCATTTGATCAAGTGGGTGTATCTGCGGTGTGTCGCGGGGGCGGGGTTTTGAAGCGTTGGTGTGTCTGGGGCGGGGCTGTACACATTCCGATACATAGCCAGACAAAAAATCGCCAAACAACAAAAATCCCCTTGTGGGAGCGAGCCTGCTCGCGAAGGGGACCTGTCAGTCGAAGTTGATGTAACTGACAGTCCGCTTTCGCGAGCAGGCTCGCTCCCACAGGGGATCTGGGTGGACTCAGGAATAGGCAACCCGCTGACTACGCTTGTTCTTCACCGCCCACTTACCCATCAACCGCACCGCAATCGCTGCGCACATCATCCCGAACGGCAGCACATACCAGGCACTCATCGGAATTCGCTTGAAGTTGGAATAGGTAAACACCGCCGCAATCACCCACATACCCGTCACGTGCAGGGCTTTCCAGGCTTTGGCGCCGATCAGCCGCGTGGTGGTTTTAAACGAAGTAATCGCCATCAGCAAAATGAACAGATAACCCACCGAGCCCGGAATGTTGCCCACGGTGGTACGCCCCGGCCAAAACTCGGGATTCAACTGCCCATAGCTATAAATCAGCACCGCATGCACCAGATGGGAAAAGGCAAACGCCAGGCCGATAAACCGCCGCTCGCGCACCAGAGATTTAGTGAACGGCGAGGGCACCAGCACGGCGAAGGCCGACGCGAGGAACGCCGCGAGAAACAGTGCAAACGAGGTCCGGGCCGTGGCGCGGATGGCGCTGCGGGTGGCTTCCACCAGATCCGGGTTGAGCACCAGGATCAGGCCGGTCATCAGCAGCACCAGCAAGGACAGCAGGCCGAACAGCGACCAACCGTGATAACGCGCAATTGAGGTATTCATGACAACGCTCCGGAACAAGGGCCGACCAGGGTCAGCAGACAACCGCAGTGTCCCCGCGCGGTGTGTTGGCGATATGTCCCGATAGCCTCTTGATGTATCAGGACGGGCCCCAGATACATTCCTCTACAAAACTGTGATCCGTCCCGGACCAGCGGCGTCTAGCGACTGTGTCCCCGCAAACCCATGGGGCGAGACTTCGGAACCCGGCATGCAAGCGCTGTTGAACGAGATCCTTGACGCAGTTCGTCCCCTGATCGGCCAGGGCAAGGTGGCTGACTACATTCCCGCCCTCGGCACCGTGCCGGCCAACCAGTTGGGCATCGCCGTGTATGGCAATGACGGCGAGTTGTATTGTGCTGGCGACGCCGAAACGCTGTTCTCGGTACAGAGTATTTCCAAGGTATTCAGCCTGGTGCAGGCCATCGACCACTCCGGCGAAGCGATCTGGGAACGCCTGGGCCACGAGCCGTCCGGCCAGCCGTTCAACTCGTTGGTGCAACTGGAATTCGAGCGCGGCCGCCCGCGCAATCCGTTCATCAACGCCGGGGCGCTGGTGATCTGCGACATCAACCAGTCGCGCTTCGCCGCGCCGGCCCTGTCGATGCGCGATTTTGTCCGGCGCCTGTCGGGCAACCCGCAAGTGATGGTGGACGGCAAAGTCGCCGAATCCGAATACCAGCACCGCGCGCGCAACGCCGCCATGGCTTACCTGATGCAATCCTTCGGCAATTTCCACAACGACGTCGAAGCCGTGTTGCGCAGCTATTTCAGCCACTGCGCCCTGCGCATGAGTTGCATCGATCTGGCTCGCGCCTTCTGCTTCCTGGCCAACGATGGTTTCTGCAAACACAGCGGCGAACAAATCCTTACCGCGCGCCAGACCCAGCAAGTCAACTCGATCATGGCCACCAGCGGCCTCTACGACGAGGCGGGCAACTTCGCCTACCGCGTCGGCCTGCCGGGCAAGAGTGGCGTCGGCGGCGGGATTGTGGCGGTGGTGCCGGGACAGTTCACGGTGTGCGTCTGGTCGCCGGAATTGAACGCGGCCGGCAACTCCCTGGCGGGCATGGCGGCGCTGGAGTTGTTGAGCCAGCGGATCGGCTGGTCGGTGTTCTGATCCGACGCGGTCTACCGGTCTTTCGCCGGATTGGATCTTTTACCGTGCGCCGTTCGTTCGTATCGTCCGCGCTTTGACGCTTTGCGTCGGGCGGGCAGGGGAAACGGATGAATTTCGGATGGCGCAAGAAACCGGTGGCACAGAGCGTTGAACCCCAGGCGATGGTCGTGCAGCCCGTGGTCGATGAAGCAGCGCTGGCGGCGCATGCGGCAGACCGGCGCGATCGCGATTTCTTTCGCGGCCTGGCGCAACACCTGCTGACCTGCGGCAACTCGCTGTCGCCGGTCAGCGAATCCTTTTCGATGCTCAACCATCGCCTCAAACTCAATCACGAGCGGGCCGAAACCGTGGCCCGCGCCGCCGTGGACAACCGCGAGCGCGTCGGCCATCTGCAAGAACAGTCGCGGGTCATGGAAGCGGGGCTTGAAGCGCTGGAAGGAGTGATCACGCACCTGGTCGGTCGCGCCAGCGAGATTGACCGCATCGTGGACCTGATCAGCGACATCGCGCGCAAGACCAACCTGCTGGCCCTGAACGCTGCCATCGAAGCCGCGCGTGCCGGGGAAACCGGGCGCGGGTTTGCCGTGGTCGCCAGCGAAGTGCGCTTGCTGGCGGAGAAAACCGCCGAGGCGACCCAGGAGATCGTCAAGGAAACCTCGGCCATCCAGCAGCAAATCAGCGAGGCCAAACTGGCGATCTCGCAACAGAGTCAGGTGTCGAGCGCGTTCGGCGCGGTGATCGATCAAACCGCCGACACCATGGCCGGCATGTACGGCGAAGCGCAGCAGATGCAGCGGGAAATCGACCAGTCGCACCTGCTGTCCAACGTCGAACTGGCCAACCTGCAAGAACTGACGCTCAAGGTCACCGTCTACGACCGCTTGCTCAATCCCAAGCCGCTTTCGCCATTGAGGCTACCGGATGAAACCGAGTGCATGTTCGGCCAGTGGTACTACGGCGAGCAGAACCAGAACCAACAGCGCGACGCCGATTTTCGCCGCATGGAAGTCCCCCATCGACTGGTTCACAGCAGCGGCCAGGCAGCGCTGGAAGCCCATGCCCGTGGCGAACTGGATGTAACGCTCAATCACGTCGGGCAGATGGAAGAAGCCAACGCCGCGGTGATGCGCACGGTCAAGGGACTGCTGCATTCGCGCCTGCAATCACCCGCCTGAGGCGTGACGCTTGGCGGGTTTTGCTATACATTTTTCCGCCCGCCCCCCTGCATGGTGAAACCGCTTCATGTCCCTGATGCTCGAACGTCTCGTCGCTGGCACTCCGATCCCTTTCGCTGGTAACCGCGTCACTGTGGTCAGCCCCGAACTGGCGGCGCGTTTTCAGCCCGGTGACCATCTGCTGGTGGAGCAGGTCAGCGGCGAGTTGTTGTTGATTCCAGTGGTGGATCAGCAAGCGGCAACCGTGGCGATCGAGCGCGCACAAGCGGCGTTCAGCGCGATGTCGGCGGTGTCCGATGAAGCCATCAGCGAGTTCTTCGACGTGTTTGCCCTGCGTCTGGAAACCGCCGAAACCTGGGCCTTGATCGAAGCCGCCAACCTGGCCGACATCGAGCGCGCCAAGGCTCGAGGGCGTTCCACCACGCGGTTGCTCGCCGATGAGCGCATGCGTCGCGACATGATCGCCGGCCTGCGGGCCTGGCGTGATGCGCCGGCCACTCGCGGCAAAGTGATCAGCTGCGTCGAGCATGACGGCTGGAAAGTCGAGCAAGTGGTGTCGCCGCTGGGCATCGTCGCTTTCGTCTTCGAAGGCCGGCCGAATGTGTTTGCCGACGCCGCCGGTGTATTGCGTACCGGCAACACTGCGGTGCTGCGGATTGGCAGCGATGCATTGGGCACCGCCCAAGCTATTGTCGAGCACGCCTTGAATCCGGCACTGGCCGATGCCGGGTTGCCGACTGGTGCGGTGTCGCTGGTGGAAAGCGTCAATCACGCTGCCGGTTGGGCGATGTTTGCCGATCGGCGTCTGTCGCTGGCCGTGGCCCGGGGTTCGGGGCGCGCGGTCAGTCAACTGGGCAGCATCGCCCAACAGGCTGGCACTGCCGTTAGCCTGCACGGCACTGGCGGCGCCTGGTTGATCGCTGATAAAGACGCCGACGCCACGCGGTTTGCCGCCGTAGTACGCAATTCCCTGGACCGCAAAGTCTGCAACACCCTGAACGTTTGCCTGATCCAGCGCGAGCGCGCCGCTGAACTGGTGCCGCTGTTTCTCGACGCCTTGCAACAGGTTGGCACCGCACGGGGCCAGGGCTGCAAATTGCACATCGTCGAAGGCAGCGAATCGTATTTGCCGAGTGACTGGCAGGGCGCCACGGTCGAGGTTTATCGCGCCGAAGGCTACGTCACCGAAGCCTTGGCCGAGCCGCTGGCGGAAGCTCAATTGGGCCGCGAGTGGGAGTGGGAAGAAACCCCGGAAGTCAGTCTGAAGATCGTTGACGACTTGGATCAAGCGATCGCGCTGTTCAATCTCTATAGTCCGCAGTTCACCGTGTCGCTGATCAGCGAAGCGGCTGAGGCGCATGAACGTTTCTACAACGCGGTGAATGCGCCGTTTGTCGGCAACGGCATCACCCGTTGGGTCGACGGCCAGTACGCGCTGAACAAGCCGGAACTGGGGCTTTCGAACTGGGAAAGCGGTCGTCTGTTCGCTCGCAGCGCGATTCTCTCGGGCGATGGCGTGTTCACCGTTCGCAGCCGCATGACCCAAGTGGATTTGTCGGTCAAACGCTGAGCCCTTGGGAGCGCACTATACTTATCGGGTGTCTGTGTTTGTGTAATGGAGGTTTTCACCATGAAACTTCATTCCTTTGAGCATTACTCCCATGACCTGGCCATGGCCGCCCGCGACTCATGGACGACCGCGAGGGTGAAGTCGGCCCTGACCCGGGCCGACCCCAACTTTGGCCTGCACATCCATGTCAAAACCCATGGCGGCGCGGTAGCGCTGAGCGGCATGGTCGATACCCACCGCCAGTGTGACCAGGCGGTTGAAGTGGCCCGTTCGGTCCAGGGTGTCGTCGATGTCGAGGCCAGTGCCTTGCGCACTCATGTGTTCAAGCCTGGCAGTTCTGACGATCAATAACCCTGGTGATCAGCGGGAGAACTTTCGCGCTCCGGCCACACAGAGGATCACCGCCACGGTGACCCCCAGCATCCCCAGGCTGACCTGCTCGTGCAGCAGCGTGGCCGCCAGCGCCAGGCCAAAGAACGGTTGCAGTAACTGAAGCTGGCCCACGGCGGCAATCCCGCCTTGGGCCAGTCCGCGATACCAGAACACGAAACCGATCAGCATGCTGAACAGCGACACATACGCCAGGCTCAGCCAGGCCGGCGTGCTGACTGTCGAAAATGAAGCGGGCAAGCGATACCAGGTCAGCGCCGCCATCACCGGCAGCGATACCAGCAACGCCCAGCAAATCACCTGCCAGCCGCCCAGCGTCCGGGACAGTTTCGCCCCCTCGGCATAACCGAGCCCGCACACCACCACCGCCAACAGCATCAGCAGATCGCCGGTGGGCGAGGCGGTAAGTCCTTGGGAAACGGCAAATCCCACTACCAGCAAACTGCCGAGAATCGAGAACAGCCAGAACGCCGGTTTTGGCCGCTCGCCACCGCGCAACACGCCGAACACGGCGGTCGCCAGTGGCAGCAGACCGATGAAGACGATGGAGTGTGCGGACGTTACGTATTGCAGGGCCAACGCGGTCAACAACGGGAACCCGACGACCACGCCCAGCGCGACAACGATCAGCGGCACAAGCTGATGCCGGGCAGGGCGCTTTTCCTTGAACAGCCATAGCAGGCACAGCGCGAGAATCCCGGCGATGGTCGCCCGGGCCACGGTCAGGAACACCGGGTCGAACTCCAGCACCGCCAACCGCGTGGCAGGCAGCGAACCGCTGAAGA
Source organism: Pseudomonas sp. NPDC096950 (assembly GCF_044762525.1). NCBI lineage: Bacteria > Pseudomonadati > Pseudomonadota > Gammaproteobacteria > Pseudomonadales > Pseudomonadaceae > Pseudomonas > Pseudomonas sp. NPDC096950. Next base: position 259,899 of record NZ_JBIWEL010000003.1, read on the forward strand.
TCACCACGCCGATCAGTCCATTGATCCAGCCGCGAGTGCTGGTTTCCAGCGGCGGGTTATTCAGCTTCGAGGTACGTTCCATGGCGGGTCTCGTCAGGTCGGGTTGCTTTCAGCGCATCCTATGACCGAAGATCAAGACAATCAAAAAATTGTCATGGATACATTCCCGATGCCACGCTCCCGGTACAAGTCGTTGGTGGACACCTTTGCCGCCGATATCCGTTCAGGCCGTTTGCCGCCGGGCACGCGTTTGCCGACTCATCGGCAGTTGGCGACCACGGAAGGCCTGGCGCTGGTCACGGCCAGTCGGGTCTATGCCGAGCTGGAAGCCATGGGCCTGGTCAGTGGCGAAACCGGGCGCGGCACCTTTGTCCGCGAGACTTCGCTGCCACCCAGCCTGGGCGTGCACCAGCCCAGTGTGGTCGCGGGGATGCGAGATCTGAATTTCAACTATCCGGCGTTGCCGGGGCAGGCCGATCTGTTGCGCATGGCCTTGCGCCAACTGGCGCTGTCCGGGGACCTGGAATCCCATTTGCGCTACCAGCCCCACGCCGGACGCCTGCATGAGCGGGCCTCGGTGGCACGGCATCTGCTGACACGCGGGTTGAGCGTGGCGGCCGAACAAGTGGTGATCGTCAGCGGCGCCCAGCACGGGTTGGCGGTGACGATGATGGCGCTGCTGCAACCCGGTGACGTGATCGCCGCCGATGCGCTGACCTATCCGGGGTTCAAGGTGCTGGCCGAGACGCTGCACCTGGAAGTGGTGCCGATTCCCGTGACGGAGACCGGGCCTGATCTCGAAGCGCTGGAAAAACTCTGCCGAAGCCGTTCGGTGCGTGCCGTCTACAGCATGCCGACTTTGCACAATCCGTTGGGCTGCGTGATGGCTGCCGATCAACGCGAGCAACTGGTATCGATTGCGCGAAAGCATGATTTGCTGATCATCGAGGACGCGGCCTACGCGTTCCTGGCTGAAGCGCCGCCACCACCGTTGGCGGAATGGGCGCCCGAAAGGACGGTGTACGTTTCCGGATTATCCAAGAGCATCGCTACTGGATTGCGCGTCGGTTTTGTTGCCGCGCCGTTGGCCATGGTTCCGGCGCTGGAGCGCACGATCAGGGCCACTACCTGGAACACCCCCGGCGTGATGACGGCGATTGCCACCGCCTGGCTCGACGACGGCACCGTCATGTTGCTGGAAGCGCAAAAACGAACGGATGCCCAGGCCCGGCAGGCAGTGGTCGACGAGGTGTTGGTGGGCTTGCACTACGTGCGTCATCCCGCGTCCTACTTTGTCTGGCTGCCCTTGTCGGAAGAGGCCAGGGCGGATCAGATTGCCGTGGCATTGCTGCATGAGCAGGTGTCGGTGTCCACCGCCGAACCGTTTGCCACGTCGGTCCATGTCCCCCATGCGATCCGGTTGGCGCTTGGCTCGGTGGACATGGATTCGCTTCGCCAAGCGCTGTTGAAAGTGAAGCAGGTGGTGGGGGCTTACTTTTAGCTTTCAGGCGACTTGTGCAGCCTTGGCATACACCGCGCAGGTGGTCGGGTGCTCGACCAAAGAGACGAAGCTGCGGCTGTCCGCATCCAGCGCATCGATCGAACCGGTCTCGATGTCGTACACCCAGCCATGCAGGTTCAACTGACCTTTTTCCTGGGCCAGACGCACACTCGGGTGAGTCTGGATATTCGCCAGTTGCGCGATCACGTTCTCACGCACCATCGAACTGACCTTGGCCGCTTCACTGGCGTGAGGCCGGGATTCGTTAATCACCTTGGCCGACTCGGCGTGTTGCAACCAGCCGCTGACGGCGGGCAGGTGATCCATGCATTTGCACTTGGCCACGGCGGTCATCGCGCCGCAGTCGGAGTGGCCGCAGATCACGATGTCGGTGACGCCCAACACGGCAACCGCATATTCGACCGTGGCCGAGACACCACCCGGATGCGGGCTGTAGGACGGCACGATATTGCCGGCGTTACGGATCACAAACAGCTCGCCGGGCTCTTGCTGGGTCAACAATTCCGGCACGACGCGGCTGTCGGAGCAGGTGATGAACAACGTGCCGGGGTGCTGAGTGGTGGCCAGGTGTTTGAACAGGTCGGTGCGTTGTGGAAAGGCTTCTTTCTGGAACTTCAAAAAACCGTCGATGAGCGCTTTCATGGTTGCTTCCTCATAAGTGATGAACAGTGGCGGCTCAGTTCGAGCAACCGGTGCCGAATTCGCTGTATTGCAAGATGTGCGTTGCGCCTTTGGAGTCGAGGTAGGTCATCTCCACCGGCGCCGGGCCGCAGACATCGGCGACCGGGGTGATATTGACGACCTGGGCGATGTCCAGGTCCATGCCGTATTGGTAGGCGACGGCGCTGTCCTGGGCTTGAGCCTGGGTCGCCAAACCGGCGATCAGCGACAGAGCGAACAGAATTTTTTGCATGGGGCGTCCTCCAGTCGAAAGTGGTGATCCGTGATTTTTTGGGGGGAGGCCCGCCGGTAAAGCGCGGGCCAGTCTGGGTTTAGAAAGGACGCAGTGGCAGAAACTTGCCGTCCAGGGTGATCACGGCGCGGGAGCCGCCTTCCGGGTCTTCAACTTTCTTCATGTCCAGCTTGAAGTTGATCGCGCTGATGATGCCGTCGCCGAACTGCTCGTGAACCAGGGCTTTGAGCGTGGTGCCGTAGATCTGGATCATTTCGTGGAAGCGGTAGATGGTCGGGTCGGTCGGCACACCCGACAGGCTGCCGCGCAGCGGGATGATTTGCAGACGGGCGATGCTGTCGGCGTCCAGCTCCAGCTTGTCGCCGACCACTTTGGCGGCGGCTTCCGGCAATGGGTGTTGGCCGAGCAGGGCAGCGGTGACATAGGCCAGGCTCAGGCCAGTGCCATCGCTCAGGTCCTGCCAGGACAGGTTTTTGCGCGCCTTGGCGTCGAGGATCGAAGTGGTCAGGGCCAGACTCTGATCGTTGTAAGCGTGGGACTGTTGCATGGTGTGACTCCTTTATCGGATTGGGTTGTTGCTGTGTGTGGAGCAATCTTCTGCCGATTGATCCATAGCGTCCAAGACCGATATACAATGCCTAGCATAAGCACAGCCTATAGATGGTGTTCCGATGCTGCTCCGACACTTGCGTTACCTGATCGCGGTCGCCGACCACGGCGGCTTCACCCGCGCCGCCGAAGCGCTGCACGTCTCCCAGCCGACCCTGTCCCAGCAGATCCGGCAATTGGAGGAGACTCTCGGCGTGAGCCTGTTCGACCGCACTTCGCGCACGGTCAAGCCCACCGATGCCGGCGAGGCCTACATCGAGTGCGCCCGACGGGTGCTGGTGGAACTGGAGGCGGGCAAGCGTGCGTTGCACGACGTGAAGGACTTGTCCCGCGGCACCTTGCGCTTGGCGATGACGCCGACCTTCATGGCGTACCTGGTGGGGCCGCTGGTGCGTGACTACGTGGCGCGCTTTCCGAACATCCACCTGGAGATTTTCGAGTTGTCCATGGATGACATCGAAGCCGGGCTGGCGGACGACTCACTGGACATCGCCATTGCTTTTACGCCGGTGAGAAACCCGGAAATCGAGTGCATCCCGGCGTTCGTCGAGACGCTGGGGGTGATGGTCGGGCGTGATCATCCGCTGTACGAAAGCCAGGCCACGCTGACGCCAAGCGAAGTGGCGCAACTGGAATTCGCGTTGCTGGCGCCGGAGTTCATTACCCGGTCGTCCATCGACGAATACTTCCGCCAGCAAGGCATCACGCCCAAAGTGGTGATCGAGGTGAACTCGGTGAGCACACTGCTGGAGGTGATTCGGCATACGGCGGTCGCGACGATTTTGCCGGAGGCGATTGCGACTGAAGATCGAGCGTTGCGCAAGATTGCGGTGGCGGGTGAGGCGCCGCAGCGGGGGGCGGCTTTGCTACGGCGCCGGAATAACTACCACAGCGCGGCGGCGTTGGCGTTTGTGGAGTTGGTGTTGGGCAGCGATTTGTCTTAATCACCACAAGTCCCCTGTGGGAGCGGGCTTGCTCGCGAAGGCGGTGTGTCAGTCGACATAACGGCTGGCTGACACGACGCCTTCGCGAGCAAGCCCGCTCCCACAGGGATTTAGGTGTTTATTAGTCTTGTGTGAAAACCCAGGCATAAAAAAGGGTCTGCTCCTTGATGGGAGCAGACCCTTTTTTTCAGTCTTGTTTAGTAGAACCGATCAATCACCCGAACTTCGTTCTGGTTCTGCATCGATGCCCACGCCTGTTTCAGAGTTTGCAGAACATTACCGATGAAGTCCTTGTCGGCGGCGGCTTTCTTGCCGACATAACCCTGGCCGCGACGGTACATCTTCAGGCGGGCCAACAGGTTCTGGTTGTTCTTGTCGAACTCTTCTTCGTGAGCATGGGGCGACAGGCAGTCCATGTGCACCTGGCCCGACTTGCTGATCCACAGGATATGGCTGTCGTGGCTGTCTTTTTGCGCAGCGAACATACGAGCCAGTTCATCGATAGTGGGTTGATTGTTCAAATTCATAATTAAGCCCCTTGACCATTTGGTGATCTTTCAAAGTTGATTCGCTAATACAGGTAGCCCATCGGTTAGTTGATCCCTGGCACCGAAACCAGGACGTCAGCGGTCAGCCGCCAAATCGACGGGGTCTCGCGTCTGTTGCATGTAGTCGTGTTGAATAACTGCTACGCAATAGCGTCACAACGAAGAGAAGCGGCGAAAACCTGGAGGCCACTGCCGACGTTTTCAGGGTCGGCCACAAGCTTCATGAGAACGTTTCGCCAGCGCTTCTCGTCCTTGTACTGGACGTTCGGGCCAGGTCAGCTTCTTCAATCTGCCTTGTGGGCAGCGTGTATCCGGGAAAAACAGCTCGGCGGTCAGACGAGCTTGCTCAAACATGTTGCCTGTACTCCCGATCGGGGAGACGTCTGCATCATGCAAGGGCAAATCGATGGCGTCAACGGTTATGTAGTGATTATTTTTAGTCACTACATATTGTCGGACAAAGTGGTTTTGGAATTAGGAAAGGTCGCCCGGAGGGCTGTGGCGGGGGCTTTTGAAGCAGTAGGACGTGCACGGATAGCCGTCCACCTCCAGTTGATGCGTTGTGTATTCTCCCTGGGTCAGAACCGGGATCACACACGCCCAGAACCGCTGCGCAGGCTGGTTCGCATCGAGGTGGAAAATTTGCCATTGACCGGGCAATCGGCTCAAGAGGGCAGAGACGACAAACTTCGCGACGCCTTGGCCACGAAAGCGTCGGCTGACAAAAAAGTAGCCGATGTTGAACTCGGCGCCAGCAACGTGGATATCACCGTCGACGGTCACAAATCCGGCCAGTTCGCCATCGACCTTGATCAAGAACGGGCGCGTGGCCGGTTGCTGCCAGTAGCCCGGTTTAGGCTGGATGTTGAATAAACCCTGCTCGCCCAGTTTCAACGGCAACCATTCGCTGAAGTCGTACACGTAGAACTGCATCAGGTTTTCAATGGTTTCCAGCTCATCGCGATGGGCGGCATGCAATTCGATTCGAGACATGGCGGGAGCGCTCTGGTAAGGCCTGATAGTTGTAGCAGCTGCCGAGGCACGAGGCTGCGTTCGGCTGCGAAGCAGTCGTAGAACCTGAGCTCGTGGTCTTCCTCAAGCACCGCGTCGGCTGATTACACGACTGCTGCGCAGCCGAACGCAGCCTCGTGCCTCGGCAGCTGCTACAGAGCCGGGCGCAGGCTGCTACAGATTCTCAGTGGGGCGCGAAGTCGTACTTGCCGCCGGTTTTCAAAGCCGCAGCGTAAGCCGGACGCGCCTGGAAGCGTTCGACCCAGGCAGCGATATGAGGATAGTCACGCAACTTGCCCTGGGCCCTGGCGATCTCGCCGATAAAGCTCATCTGGATATCGGCGGCGCTGAATTCATCGCCCAACAGGTAATCGGACTGGCTCAATGCGGTGTTGAGGTAGCTCAAGTAATTGGCCACTTCCGAGTTGATTCGCGGATGCAGCGGCGCGCCGGCTTCACCCAACTTGCCCACATACAGATTCAACATCAGCGGCAGCATCGCCGAGCCTTCGGCGAAGTGCAGCCACTGCACGTATTGATCGTAGGCGGTGGTGGACGGATCAGGTTGCAGGCGACCCTGGCCGTGGCGGCGAATCAGGTAGTCGATGATTGCGGCGGACTCGATCAGCTTCTGTGCGCCGTCCTCGATTACCGGCGATTTGCCCAAGGCATCGATGGCTTTCAATTCCGGTGGCGCGAGGTTGGTTTTCGGGTCGCGCTGATAGAGCTTGAGTTCGTAAGGGATGGCCAGTTCTTCCAGCAGCCAGAGAATGCGCTGGGAGCGGGAGTTGTTCAGGTGATGGACGATGATCATGGTCGGGGCCTTTTCAGAAAGTGGGGCGATCGCCGGGCTTGAGCAACACTAGACCATTCGGGACTTCACGAAGTGCCATCAAGCTTTGCTCGCCGGTTTTGCGGCGCGTTTAGTGCCGGTCGCGGGTTTGCGCGGGGCGGACTTGCGTTTTTTCTTCCACGGCGTGGCGCCGCGACTGGCCGGGCTCGCCGGCCCGCTGATGGTCATGTTCATCCCCGCACAACGGGCGACTTGCTTGCTCATCCACGCCGCTTGTTTGGTGACGAATTCTTCCAGGCTCATTTCGCCGCTTTGCACCATGTCCAGCGCCTGTTCCCAGATCGCGGTGGTTCCCGGATCGGCGATGGCTCGCGGTACGGCGTCGATCAGGCTGAACGCAGCCGGCGTTGCGGCCAGGGCCTTGCCGTTCTTCACCAGGTAACCCCGGTCGAGCAGGCCCTGGATGATCGAGGCGCGGGTCGCTTCGGTGCCGATCCCGGTGGTGTCCTTGAGCTTCTGCTTGAGCAGCGGGTCTTCCACCAGTTTGGCGACGTTCTTCATCGCCTTAATCAGATCGCCCTCGGTGAACGGCTTGGGTGGTTGGGTCCAGAGGTCCTTGAGCTTGACGTCGGCCACGGCGCAATCGCGTCCTTCGGCCAACGCAGGCAGAGTTTGCGGCGCTGGCGCCTCACGGCCCTTGGCCGGTGCGAGGGCTTCGGGCAGGGCACGCTTCCAACCGGGTTCGACGATCTGTTTGCCCACGGCGCGCAGGGCTTCTCCGGCACAGTCGAAGTCGGCCTGGGTGCGGTCGTATTCATGGTTGGGCAGGAACTGCGCCAGATAGCGCGCACGGATCAGGGTGTAGACCGCCCGTTGCTTGCCCACCAACCGTTCGAGATTCTTCGCTGCTGCGGTGGGGATGATGCCGTGGTGAGCGCTGACCTTGGCATCGTTCCACGCTCGTGAGCGTCGCTGAGGTTCCAGGTGCTCGTTCAAGGCGTTCAGGCTCGGATCGGCCTGGCGCAATGCGGCGAGAATGCCTGGGGCTTCGCTGTGCTGGCTCAGGGGCAGGTAGCCGCAATCGCTGCGCGGGTAGGTGATGACTTTGTGGGTTTCATAGAGGGCCTGGGCGATATCGAGGGTTTCCTGGGCGCCGAGGCCGAGTTTCTTCGAACAGACTTCCTGCAAGGTGCCCAGGTCGAACGGCAGCGGCGCGATTTCACGCATGCGTTCGGTGCGCAGCTTGATCACCCGGGCGCTCGTCGCGCTGCTCATTGCCGCCGCCGCTTGCTGCGCCAGGGCCTGATTCAGACAGCGATCCTGATCGTCGCAAACATCGGACGCCGCACGCCACTGCGCGGTGAATGCCGTGCCGTCATGCAGTAGCTGCACGTCGATGGCCCAGTAGGCGACGGGGACGAAATCGGCAATGCTGCGATCCCGATCCACCACCAGCCGCAAGGTCGGCGTTTGCACGCGACCCACCGGCAACACCCCTTGGTAACCGGACTGGCGCCCGAGCAGGGTGAACAACCGACTCATGTTCATCCCGATCAGCCAGTCGGCCCGGGAACGGCCCAGCGCCGAGTGGTAGAGGCTGAATGTCTCGGCACCCGGCTTGAGCGCCGCCAGGGCCTTGCGGATCGAGGCATCGTCCAGCGCCGACAGCCACAGCCGCCGGATCGGCCCGCGATAACGGCAATGCTCCACCAGTTCCCGGGCGATCATCTCGCCTTCGCGGTCGGCGTCCGTGGCGATCACCAGTTCACTGGCCTCGCCGAGCAAGCGCTTGACCGCTTTGTATTGGCTGGCGGTGCGAGGCTTGACGGTCATCTTCCATTTGTCGGGGATGATCGGCAGGTCTGCCAGCACCCAGCGCTTGTAGCGTGCGTCGTAGGCATCCGGCGGCGCGGTTTCCAGCAAATGGCCGATGCACCAGGTCACCGTGACGTTCGTTCCCAGCCAGCAACCGTCGCCCCGACGCTTGGCGCCGAGCACTGCCGCGATGTCTTTGGCCTGGGAAGGTTTTTCACAGAGGTACAGCTGCATAACCACCATCGTTCAAGTCGGTTTGAAGAAGGTGAACAGAATGCGCAGGGATTTTGATTGGAGCAACCTTTATCTGTATGGATATACAGATAAAAGGTTGCCGATGATGACTGAGGATCAGGCCGAGGCTTCCGAACCTGCAATCGCTTTCCATCCCGCCAGCGGCGTCAGGAAGTGCAGTTCGAAGCGGCGTTCGTTAAAGGCCCAGAGACCGTCCCGATGTTCGAACCGGTCGTGGTAGAGGCCACTGATTTGCACCTGGCCCATATCGCCGTGATTCAGTGTGGGAGCGGGCTTGCTCGCGAAGGCGGAGTGTCAGACGACATCATTTTTGAATGGGCCGGCCTCTTCGCGAGCAAGCCCGCTCCCATAAGGGAATTGTGGTGGTTCACAAATCCCTGATTCACCTCAGGACAACCGTGGGTGTCAGTCGACGATGAACAATCTGGCGCCAGTGGACGTTGAGGACCGATGCGCTTCAGCATTGTCCGCGACCTGGTAACTCATGCCGGGTTTGAGCACGAATTGGCGGCCATCGTCCAACTCGGTGTGCAGTTCCCCTTCAAGGCAAAACAACACATGGCCCTTGGAGCACCAGTGATCGGCCAGGTAGCCCGGTGTGTATTCGACGATACGCACCCGAATCGCCCCGAACTGTTGCGTGCGCCACAGAGCGCTGCCGGTTTCTCCCGGGTGTTCGGTGGGTTCGATGTGAGTCCAGTCGGTGGTGCCAAAGGGGATGCCTGCAATGTCCATTTTGCTCTCCTGGGTGTGATTCTTGCCGAAGCGATGGGGCGGCACTGTAGCGGAAGGTGGCAGGTCAGGAAATGGCTCAATGCGATGACACAAACACCGAATCCTGCATCGGTGGTGGCAAGGCAAACGCGTCTTTCATCCGCGCCACTTCATCGGTGGGCGTCCTGCCAAATAATCGTTTGAACTCGCGGCTGAATTGCGAGCCGCTTTCATAGCCGACTTCGGAGGCCGCCATCGCCACGCTGTAACCATTGCGCGCCATCAACAGCCGGGCCTGGTGCAGGCGGGTGGATTTCAGGTACTGCATCGGCGAGGTGTGGGTAATGGCTTTGAAGTGTGTGTGAAAGGTCGGCACGCTCATGTTCGCCTCCGAGGCCAGTTGTTCGACGTCGAGCCGTTCGCCAAGGCTGGCGTGGATTTTCCGCAGGGCCAGGGAGATTCGGCCGAAGCGGCCACGGGCGGTGAGGGCGGCGCGCATCGAGCCGCCCTGGGCGCCGGTCAGGATCCGATAGTAAATTTCCCGCACCAGCGACGGCCCAAGAATGCGGCTATCCAGCGGCGAGTCGAGGGCTTCCAGCAAACGCAGCACGGATTGGCTCAAGGGCGGCTCCATCGGCGAGGCGTACATGCCCTTGGGCTCGGCGGTGTGCGGGTCGTCGAGTTGCAGCATCAGGTCGGCGGCGAGATTGAAGTCCAAATGAAAGTAGATCGCCAACAGCGGTTCCTCGGCGCTGGCGTCGGTTTCCATGGTGAACGGCACGGGCACGGCAACGGCCAGATAATGTTGGGCGTCGTAGAGGTAAGTCGCGTCGCCCCAATACCCCCGCTTGCTGCCCTGGCAGACGATGACGATGCCCGGATCGTAGAGCACCGGCGTGCGCGTCAGCGGACGGTTGCAGCGCAATAAACGGACATCCGGCAGTGCCGTCAGGTTGTAACCCTCGTCCGGGGCGAGCTTCGTCAGCAACGTGATCATTCGTCGCTGGTCATCGTTTTGATCAACCTGTGCCGCGCTCACATTTATTCCTCGTGCGATATCACTAGCTCGAATGTGAACCGCCGTACGCGGTAAATCAATCAGCTCATAGGATTAGGCAAAACACCCACAGTAATCGGCGTTCAGCCATCAAGGCTGCCTCCCTATCATGGCTACAACTTCACAACCCACGGCGGAACGCGACCATGACGACGAAAAAGACCCTCTTCATCACCGGCGTCAGCAGCGGCTTCGGCCGGGCCCTGGCCAACGAAGCCCTGGCCGCAGGCCACCGAGTGATCGGCACCGTGCGCAACGAAACCGCCCGCATCGAATTTGAACAGCACCCTTCGAAAAACGCCTTCGGTCGCTGCCTCGACGTCACCGACTTCGGCGCCATCGATGCCGTCGTCGCCGAGGTTGAAAGCACCTTCGGGCCGGTGGATGTGTTGGTCAACAACGCCGGTTATGGCCATGAAGGGATTTTCGAGGAGTCGGCTCTGGAAGAGATGCGCCAGCAGTTCGACGTCAACGTGTTCGGCGCGGTGGCCGTGACCAAGGCGTTCGTGCCTTTTTTCCGCCAGCGTCGGGCCGGGCATATCATCAACATCACCTCCATGGGCGGCTTTATCACCATGCCCGGCATCGCCTATTACTGCGGCAGCAAGTTCGCCCTGGAAGGCATTTCCGACACCTTGAGCAAGGAACTCAAACCGTTTGGCATTGCCGTCACCGCTGTGGCACCGGGCTCGTTTCGCACCGACTGGGCCGGGCGCTCGATGCGCCGCTCCGAGCGCAGCATCGCCGACTATGACGCGACCTTCGACCCGATCCGCACGGCGCGCCAGAACAAAAGCGGCAAGCAGTTGGGCGACCCGGTGAAAGCTGCGCGCGCCATGCTCACCTTGATCGCCAGCGACTCACCACCTGCGCATTTGTTGCTAGGCAGCGATGCCCTGCAACTGGTACGCGAACGCTTGGTGGCCATGACGCAGGAGCTTGAAGCGTGGGAGGCGGTCACGCGATCCACCGACGGTTGAGCCGAAGTGCTATCGAGAAATTGATTAGCGCCACGTTTCAAGCTGTGTCAGTTTCACCGCGCCTGCAATGGGGCGAGTGACAGGACAATCTCGCCAAGGGATCGTCGTGGTCTGTCGGAAACTGACTACTTTGAACAAGGACGTAAACAATGTCTCAAGCAAAATCCCGGGCCAGTGACGCCTACTCGACGGTCGACACTTTCAGCCACTTGTACGACCGTGGCGGCAGCGCACTGGTGAACGGCAAGCCGTCGTTCACCGCTGATCAGGCGGCGGACCAGATCCTGCGCAAAGGCGCGTCCTGGCATGACCAGAATGCCGACGGCAAGATCGATCTCAGCTACACCTTTCTGACGTCAAAGCCAGCGAACTACAACCCGGCCCTCGGTACGTTCAGCGAGTTCAGCGCCCAGCAAAAAGCCCAGGCCGTGCTGTCGATGCAATCCTGGTCGGACGTGGCCAAGGTCACCTTCACCGAAGGCGCTGGCGGCGACGGTCACATGACCTTCGGCAACTACAGCAACAACACCGGCGGCGCGGCGTTCGCTTACCTGCCACAGGGCAGCCAGTACGATGGCCAGTCCTGGTACATGATCAACGACCAATACCTGGTCAACAAAACCCCGGACACCAATAACTACGGGCGCCAGACACTGACCCACGAAATCGGCCACACCCTGGGCCTGTCGCACCCTGGCGTGTACAACGCCGGCAACGGCAACCCGACCTACAACGACGTGACCTACGCCCAGGACACCCGTGGCTACAGCCTCATGAGCTACTGGAGCGAAAGCAATACGCACCAGAACTTCAGCAAGGACGGCAGCGTTGCCTACGCCTCTGCGCCGTTGCTGGACGACATCGTCGCGGTGCAGAAACTCTACGGCGCCAACCTCGAAACCCGCGCCAGCGACTCGGTTTATGGCTTCAATTCCAACGCCGAACGGGACTTCTACAGCGCCACCTCGGCCGCCTCGAAAGTGGTGTTTTCTGTGTGGGACGGCGGTGGTAACGACACCCTGGACTTCTCCGGTTTCAGCCAGAACCAGAAGATCAACCTCAACGCAGGTTCGTTCTCCGATGTTGGCGGTCTCGTCGGCAACGTCTCCATCGCCCATGGCGTGACCCTGGAAAACGCGGTCGGCGGTTCGGGCAATGACTTGGTGATCGGCAACGCGGTGGCGAACAGTCTGGAAGGCGGGGCCGGCAACGACATCCTCTACGGTGCCGGTGGCGGTGATTCGTTGTGGGGCGGGGCGGGGGCAGACACCTTCGTGTTTGGCGCGGCCAGCGATTCGACCATGACCGCACCGGACTGGATCATGGATTTCACCAGCGGCCAGGACAAGATCGACCTGTCGGGCATCGCCGAATTTGCTTCGGGCGCGGCGACGCTGAACTTCGTTGGCGGTTTTACCGGGCATGCCGGCGACGCGATCCTCACGTATTTTGCGCAGACCAACCAGACCAGTCTGATGGTGGATTTGACCGGGCATGGAGCGGTGGATTTTGCGGTGGGGACGGTGGGGCAGGCGGCGGCGACGGATATCGTCGCTTGATTTGAAAAAAGGCTAGATCAAAAGATCGCAGGCTTCGGCAGCTCCTACAGGTGTACGCGTTCCCCTGTAGGAGCTGCCGAAGCCTGCGATCTTTTGATTTTGTGGCGAGGGAGCTTGCTCCCGTTCGGCTGCGAAGCAGTCGCAAAGTCCAAACATGCGTTATACCTGACAGTCGTGGTCACAGATTTTTGAAAGCTGCCGCACACCGCGTTTTCGTTCATCGCGAGCAAGCTTTGCTCCTACAGGTCCATCACCGTCATGAGGAACGTTTTCCATGAAAAGCTCCGGTCCCAGTCCTGTCATCACCATCGCCGAGCAACCCGGTTGCCTGCTGGTGAAGTTCCACGGTATCCAGGTGGCCGCCTCCGCGCGGTCGCTGGTGCTGCTGGAGGCCAACTATCCTCCGGTGTATTACGTCCCGCGCGAAGACATCGACGAAAAGTATTTTGCCCGCACCGATCACACCAGTTATTGCCCTTACAAGGGCGATGCCAGTTATTTCAGTTTGCAGATTCCGGGGCACGAAGGCGCCAACGCGGTGTGGAGTTATGAGAATCCGAAGGTGTCTGTGGAGCAGATTCGTAACTATGTGGCTTTTTATCCGGATCAAGTGAAGTTCGAGATCATCGAAAATTTTGAGTGATTGTGGCGCTGACCCTGTGGCGAGGGAGCTTGCTTGTGGCGAGGGGGCTTGCCCCCGATGGACTGCGCAGCAGTCCCGTTATTTTGGGGCTGCTTCGCAACCCATCGGGGGCAAGCCCCCTCGCCACAAAGGTTGGCTTCAGTTTTTATACATATTTACCAACGTCGATTCATCAATCTGCCCAATCGACGTCACCCCGGTCAACGTCATGGCTACGCGCATTTCCTTGGCGAAAATATCCAGCATATTCTCCACCCCACGCTGACCATCGGCCGCCAACGCATAAGCCATGGAGCGCCCCAGCAATACACCTTTCGCCCCCAGCGCCAGCATCCGCACCACATCCAGCCCCGAGCGAATCCCCGAGTCCACCAGCACGGTCAGGTCATTGCCCACGGCCTGCATGATCGGCGGCAACGCTTTGGTCGTCGACAGCACGCCATCCAGTTGTCGCCCGCCGTGGTTCGACACGACAATGCCGTCCGCGCCAAAGCTCACTGCATCCTTGGCATCCTGCGGGTCGAGAATCCCTTTGATGATCATCGGGCCTTTCCAGAACTCACGAATCCACTCCAGATCGCTCCAACTGATCGACGGGTCGAAGTTATTGGCCAGCCAGCCCATGTAGTCTTCGAGGGTCACGGCTTTGCCCAGGTACTTCGAGATATTGCCCAGATCGTGGGGACGTCCCATTAAGCCAACGTTGAACGCCCAGTCAGGTTTGGTCATCGCCTGCAACATTCGTCGCGACGAAGCGAACGGGCCGGACATCCCCGAGTGTGCATCCCGGTAGCGCGCGCCAGGCGTGGGCATGTCCACGGTAAACACCAGGTTCTTCACCCCGGCGGCCTTCGCCCGTTCCAGGGCGTTTTTCATGAAGCCCCGGTCTTTCAGCACATACAGCTGAAACCAGATGGATTGTTGGCTGTGCGCCGTGACTTCCTCGATCGAACACACCGACACCGTGGACAGACACAGCGGGATGCCTTTGTTCTCCGCTGCTTTGACTGCCTGCACTTCACCGCGCCGGGCGAACATGCCCGTCAGGCCCACCGGCGCCAGAATGATCGGCATTGAAAGCGGTTGATCGAAGAGGGTGGTTTCCAGGCTCAGGGTTTCGACGTTTTTCAGAATGCGCTGACGCAGGCTGATGCCGGTCAGGTCGGCGCTGTTGGCCCGCAACGTATGCTCGGCATACGCGCCGCCATCAATGTAATCGAACAGGAATCGGGGAAGTTTGCGACGTGCCGCCTCGCGATAGTCGGATGCAGATGAAATGATCATGGTGCCTCGGTCTGTGGGATGGCGGGGCTGAAGAGTTCATCGAGCTTAACGAAATACAAGGGGTTACGGGAAATGCCGATCAAGCGCAAAAACTGTGGGAGCGAGCTTGCTCGCGATGGCGGACTGGCAGGCGACATACCTGCTGAATGTTAAACCGCTATCGCGAGCAAGCTCGCTCCCACAGGATTGTAGAGACCCGCATTACCGGGTGTTTATTGCCATGGACATTCAGTTTTTATCCAGATCCACGTTCTTCGTCTCGCGCAAGCAGATCAACCCCACGATCAAACTCACCCCGGTAATCACCACCGGGTACCACAGCCCATAAAAGATGTCCCCGGTGTACACCACCAACGCAAACGACACCGTCGGCAGGAACCCGCCGAACCAGCCATTGCCGATGTGGTAGGGCAGGGACATCGAGGTGTAGCGGATGCGCGTCGGGAACAGTTCGACCATCAGCGCGGCCAGCGGGCCGTAGCACATGGCGGAAATGATGATCAGCGCGACGATCAGCGCCACGATCATCGGTTTGTTGATCAATTGGGTATCGGCTTGGGACGGATAACCCGCCAAAGTGATCGCGCCGCGCAGGGCTGATTCGTCGTAGCCATCGATTTTCACGTCGCCGACGCTGACCTGCACGCCTGCGCCCGCCGGGGCGGCGGCGCTGGTGTAAGGCAGGCCCTGTTTGACCAGGAAGGTCTTGACCTTGTCGCACGGGCTATCAAATTTCGCCTTGCCCACCGGGTCGAACTGGAAGGTGCAGGTGGCCGGGTCGGCCAGGACAGTGATCGGCGCCTGTTGGCTGGCCTGGTCCACGGCCGGGTTGGCGTAGTGAGCCAGGCTCTTGAAGATCGGGAAGTACAGCGCGGTGGCCAGCAACAGGCCAATCATCAGCACCGGTTTGCGCCCGACCTTGTCCGACAGCCAGCCGAAAAAGATAAAGAACGGCGCGCCAATAATCACGCTGACGATCAGCAGGCTATTGGCCAGGGCCGGGTCCATTTTCAGGAACTGAGTGAGGAAAAACAGCACGTAAAACTGCGCGGCATAGAAGGTCACCGCTTGCCCGGCGTTGATGCTGAACAGGGCGATCAGTACGACTTTGAGGTTTTCCCATTTGCCGAAAGAGTCCCGCAGTGGCTGCTTGCACAGCTTGCCTTCTTCTTTCATTTTCACGAAGGCCGGCGACTCGTGCAGGCTCAAGCGAATCCAGGTCGAGATGCCCAGCAGCACGATGGAAAACAGAAACGGAATGCGCCAGCCCCAGACTTCAAACTGGTCACCGGTGAAGTAGCGGCAACCGAGCACCACCAGCAACGACAGCAGCAGGCCGAGGGTCGCGGTGGATTGAATCCAACTGGTGTGGAAGCCGCGCTTACCGATCGGCGCGTGTTCCGCCACGTAAGTCGCGGCGCCGCCGTACTCGCCACCGAGGGCCAGGCCCTGGAGCATGCGCAGCAGCACCAGGATGATCGGCGCAGCGATGCCGATGCTGGCGTAAGTCGGCAGCAACCCGACACAGAACGTCGCCAGGCCCATCAGGATAATGGTCGCGAGGAAGGTGTACTTGCGCCCGATCATGTCCCCCAACCGACCGAACACCAGCGCACCGAACGGCCGCACGATGAAGCCCGCAGCGAACGCCATGAGCGCGAAGATAAACGCCGTGGTGTCGTTGACCCCGGCAAAGAACTGCTTGCTGATTACCGCCGCGAGGGCGCCGTAAAGGAAAAAGTCATACCACTCGAACACCGTCCCCAGGGACGAGGCGAAGATGACTTTGCGGGTATCGCTGCTGGTGCCGGCGCTGCGCGTGGCTTCCAGGGGCTGAACGTGTTCTGACATATCGGTATCCCTCACAGTGATTGTTTTTGTTGTTCCACTGGTGTTGCGTGTCCGTGAATCAGATGAAAATCCCCTGTGGGCGCGGGCTTGCTCGCGAAAGCGGTGTGTCAGTCAACATGTCCGTTGACTGGCCGGGCGCCTTCGCGAGCAAGCCCGCTCCCACAGGGGTGATGTGTGCAGTAGGGTTCAGCATCAACTGCGCAGCCTTCTCGGCAATCATCAGCGTAGGCGAACACGTGTTGCCCGACGTGATACGCGGCATGATCGAGGCATCGGCAATGCGCAAGCCAGGAATGCCATGGACCTTGAGCTGTGCATCCACCACCGCATCCGCATCGTTGCCCATCCGGCAAGTACCCACCGGATGGAAAATCGTCGTGCCAATCCGCGCCGCCGCTTCGTGCAATTCTTCTTCACTCTGCAAACTGTCACCGGGCAAATACTCCACCGGTTTGAACGCCGCCAACGCCGGTGCTGCAACGATGCGCCGGGTCAAGCGAATGGCGTCCGCCGCCACCCGCAAATCCTCGGGATGGCTCAAATAATTAGGCTGAATCAGCGGCGCTTCCTGTGGATCGGTGCTACGAATTTCAATCCGCCCACGGCTCTGCGGCCGTAGGTCACACACCGACGCCGTGAACGCAGGGAAGGGGTGCAATGGCTCACCAAAGCGCTCCAGCGACAGCGGCTGCACGTGATATTCAAGATTCGCCGAAGCCTGCTCCGGCCCCGACCGTGCAAATGCCCCTAACTGACTCGGCGCCATGGACAACGGCCCGCTGCGGTCATACAGATAACGCAGGCCCATGCCCATCTTGCCCCACACCGTGCCGGCGATTTGATTGAGTGTGCGGGCGTTTTCCAGTTTGTAGATCAGCCGCAGTTGCAGGTGATCCTGCAGATTGCTGCCAACCCCCGGCAGCTCATGCACCACGCCGATTCCCAGGCGCTGCAACAGCGGACGCGGGCCAATCCCGGAGCGTTGCAGGATGCTTGGCGACCCGACGGAGCCGGCGCACAGGACGATTTCCTTGCGCGCCTTGAAGGATTTCGCCTGACCTTGCCAGCGGGTGAGGACCGCCGAAGCGCGGCCGTTTTCCAGCAACACGCGATCCACTTCAACGTCAGTCAACACCGTGAGATTGGCGCGATGGCGGATCGGTTTGAGAAACGCCTTGGCCGCATTCCAGCGAATCCCGGCCTTCTGATTGACCTGGAAATAACCGCAGCCTTCGTTATTGCCCTGGTTGAAGTCATCGATGCTGGCGATGCCGCTTTGCTCGGCAGCGCGCCGAAACGCATCCAGAATGGGCCATGACAGCCGCTGGCGCTCGACCCGCCATTCTCCGGCGGCGCCGTGGAATTCCGAGTCGCCGGCAAAGTGGTTTTCGCTTTGTTTGAATAGCGGGAACACGTCTTTCCAGGACCAGCCCGGATTGCCATCCGCCGCCCAGCCGTCGTAGTCGCCGGCCTGGCCGCGCATGTAGATCATGCCGTTGATCGAGGAACAACCGCCGAGCACTTTGCCTCGAGGGTAGCTCAGTGTTCGTCCTTGCAGACCGGCTTGGGCTTCGGTCTTGAAGCACCAATCGGTGCGCGGGTTGCCGATGCAGAACAGGTAACCCACGGGAATATGAATCCACGGATAGTTATCGCGGCCGCCGGCTTCCAGCAACAGCACCCGGTGTTGCGGGTTGGCCGACAATCGATTGGCCAGCAAACACCCGGCCGGCCCGGCGCCGACCACGATGTAGTCGTATTCATCGAGGGAAGTCTGCATCCCTGACCTCTAATTGTTTTTGTTGTTGGGCTTCATCCTAGTTGTTAGCTTTCGTATAAAGAATGTTAGTTTTTGCGCAGCCGCTGTGCGTTTTCAGACAGCTTAGCCCTAAGGAAGCCTGATGTTCGATTGGAATGACCTGCGGTTTTTTCTCGAATTGCAACGCAGCGGCCGCTTGCTCACCGCCGCCCGGCGCTTGAACACCACCCACGCCACCGTGGCCCGACACATCGAGGCCATCGAAAAAAGCCTCGGCACTGCGCTGTTCGTGCAGCATGCCCAGGGCTATCAAATGACACCGGCGGGAGAAGCGCTGCTTAAACACGCCGAAGCCATGGAAAACGTCGCGCTGCTGGCCCAGGAAGAAATCACCCAATCCACCGCGCCCCTGGGCAAAATCCGCGTCGGCGTCACCGAAGGCCTGGGCATCATGTTCCTCGCCAGTCGCATGAACGGCCTGTTCGAACGCTACCCCGGCCTCGAAGTGGAACTGGTCGCCGTGCCGCGCTTCGTCAGCATCCTCAACCGCGAAGCCGAAATCAGCATCCACCTCGAACGCCCGGCCGCCGACATGCTGGTCACGCGCAAACTCACCGACTATCGCCTGGCGCTCTACGCCAGCCAGGCCTACCTCGACAAGGCGCCACCCATCAACAGCCGCGAAGACCTCGGCCGCCATGCGTGGATCGGCTACGTCGATGATTTGCTGTTCAGCCAGGAACTGATGTTCCTCAACAACTTCTGCCGCAACCCCCAGGTCGTGTTCCACAGCACCAGCGTCATCGCCCAGCAACAAGCGGCGCGTTCGGGGTCGGGGATTGCGGTGTTGCCGTGTTACATGGCGAGTGCCGATCCGGAACTGGTGCCGTTGTTTCCGGATGAGAGCATTCAGCGCAGTTACTGGATCAGTACGCGGCGGGAGTTGCACAAGTCGGTGCGGTTGCGGGTGTTGTGGGATTACGTGGTGGAGTTGTGTGAGCGCGAGCAGGATCTGCTGCTGGGCCCAACTTAACCCGTCTACGCAATCCCTCTGTAGGAGCTGTCGAGTGAAACGAGGCTGCGATCTTTTAATCCCACTCACCCCTCAAAACGTTCCGACACTCTTTGCAGTAAAAGCCAACTTAACGATGTTGTTGGGATTGCCCTGCCACTTCTGCACGTCAGTCGGTACGGTTTCGTTGCGCACAATGCACTTCCATTCCACCTCTTTGCCGTCGTCCGCACCTGGAAAAAGTACTTTGCCGGTCCATGTAGGGTAGGCAGCAGGATCGAGCTTTATGGCTTGGGTCGGATCCCAGTTTCCCAAGTTCGGATGGTTGCCGACTACATACACGCTGTAGCCCGGTGTCGTGACGCCGTTGTCGCACTGAAAGGTTACTTCGTCTCTGATCGGCGTCCACTGGCCACCTTGGGCATCGCGGAACACCGGCAGCATCGCCAACAAGAGAGCGCCCAGCGGTAACAGGTAATAATCGCGAGACATGGTGAACACCTCAATTCAATCCAGTGGGTTCAGCTTATTCCCGGAAAAACCGAGTGTGACCTGTCATAAATGACAGTTCATTAGAACGCTTGGCGATAGTTTTAAAGTTACTTATTTAAAATCAAGCTTGCTCGCGACAGCGCCTACGACAGCTGCATCACGAGGATGAAGTCGCCTTCGGCCCCAACCGTTTATCCGAAAATCATCCCGACCTGTAATTTCTGACAGTAGCCAACTTTTCCTGATCGAGCG
Organism: Pseudomonas sp. NPDC096950; assembly: GCF_044762525.1. Lineage (NCBI taxonomy): Bacteria > Pseudomonadati > Pseudomonadota > Gammaproteobacteria > Pseudomonadales > Pseudomonadaceae > Pseudomonas > Pseudomonas sp. NPDC096950. The sequence goes on from NZ_JBIWEL010000003.1 coordinate 279,912, forward strand.
CTTGATAACCCATCGCTGCGGGCTATCACATCGACAGGAGCACACCATGGACAAGCCATCAAACGTACCAGGCATCCTCGAGTTGCCCTTTTTCACCATTCCCGGCTGGGTAAGTCCGGTTCAGCCTCCCGACCTGGCGCATGGTGGGGTCTCGATTCGGGTCGCCGAGCTGGACAATCCCGAAAAAGGAATGCAATGCGTAATCGACCCATGGCCAGATACTGTGTTCGCGGTGTTGGCCGAAGGAGATCATGTCAGCCTCCACGTCAATAACGACGACTTGCCCGTGGACGGTAAAACCGTCCAGAAAGGCGAAGAGAGCAATCGAATTGACCTCTATATACCTGTAGGCACGCTGCGCAACGGGGTCAACCAACTTCAGTACAGGGTTAGACGCATCAGCGGTAACCACGACGAATCAGACCCGATGAATGTGTTGTTCTATCGCCCGGGGCCCTCGGCTTTGCGCCTAGTCCTGCCCCCCGATGTGGTGAGGGACGGTGTGAGTGCCGAACGCGCCGCGCGGGGGGGGGGTTGCGAATGCCATTACAGTACGCCACATGCTTTTGATACGGTTCGCCTGACCGGCAATTCCGCCACCGTCAGTCAACCGGTCGCGGCTGGGCAAACCTCTCCCGTTTTGATTACGCTCGACCTCGATTTTTTCCGCGAGGCCGGCGACAACCCTGCGGCACCGTTCTATTTCACCGCCACGGATCAGCTAGGTAATCGTGGATTATCCTCGACCGTCAATATCGATATTCATCTGGGGCGCGTGGACTTGGACTTGCGAGCGCCGGTCGTGCTGGAAGCCAGGGAAGCCGGTGGTACACGCCTGAACTTCCAGAAAGACTTTTACGAAGCGCAGTTCGCTACCGTGACGGTCAACTACACCGGTTCCGCACCTGGGCAAACCGTGAAGTTGTATTGCATCGGACGCAGAAATACCTACGGTTCAGAGATCCAGACCATACAAGTCGCCGGTCAAACCTTGACCTTTCTCGTACCACGGCTGGAAGTAATTGATTCCATCGGAAATCTGATGACGTTCTACTACACCGTCAGGCTGCCCGGTACGAGTGAAGAGCACCCATCCAGATCGCTGGGGGTCAATGTCACCACTCAACCGCTTCATCTTCCAGAGCCAACACTTAATGCCGGCAGGAATAATGCCCGTGTGTATTTCCCGGTATTGGTTGGCGAGTACAGAGTGCGACTGAGGCTGCATGGCACTGTTATCAGGGATTCGGCGGAGATCTATATCAATCGCGCGGATTACATGGATATTGCCGTGCCCTCGAGCTGGCTGACGGAGAACATGAACAAGGACGTCATCTTCAATTACACGCTAAGAAAAACCGACACAGGTGAACTTATCCAGTTTTCCTGGTGTTTGAGAGTGCGCCTGTAGCGTTGTGCCTGACCTTCAACCTACCCCGTAAGTAATCAGGCTTGAACACGGCTGATCCCATGGCGCTGTATTCAGGCAAGGACATTGTCATGCGTAAAATAATTGCACTTTTATTAGTGGCTTTGATGGCCGGTTGCACCCAACAACCCGTTATTGATACAGCCGTTCCGATAACACCCTTAAGCCAAACACTAGCGGGGCCGGAAGTTGCCGCTCAACTCAATACGTTGTATGGGCGTCGATTTCCCAATTGCAACAACTCGGACTCGCAGCCGGCATTCCTGTGTTCTGGCGTGACCCTGCGCGTCACGGTCAAAGACCCGGCCAATACCTATAAAGTATGGGATCCCAGCCCGACTTCAGTGGCCAGCGGCGGTGTGTCATTTTCCTATTTGCGCGCCGACTCCAACTTTGGGCAATTGGCCTGGGGTAATACCAATGGCCTGATTTTTTACCCGATTTTTGAAGCTCCGGCGGACAAGATTGATGTCGATTACATGTGTGCTTATCCAATGGATGCCTGGAATTGGAATCGAACCTCGCCTTGCGGCTATCACGCCTCTTTTCCAAACCAAAGCGGGGCTTGCCAGAGCGTGGGGGTGACCACCGCCGAACAATGGATGACTATCTGGAACAGTTCGCCCACAGAAAGGAATATCCGCCAATGCAGTTTCGATATCCGAGACGAACGAAACGCCTTGGCCGGGCCGGCGTTTTACCAATTCGTGCGGGCGAAGGGTTTACTTGGCGCTACTGGTTTCGGTGAGCAAAACGAGATCGTGATAAAAACCTGGGCGGCCGGTCGGCCCAATACACTGCCACTGATGGCGTTCTTTTACGTACAGGGAGGGCCAGGTACGGCCCTGGCAGACGCCCGATACAATCAACAGGATTTCTACAATTCCACTAACCCGCACATCACCGTGCCGATCATCCGTCTGACGTTGCCCACTTCCTCGGCGGGGACTGCCAACTTCTCCTATAACGCGGCCGATCAGGCGGTGGGCACAGCCAAGGCATTCAGGTTCCAGACTGGCACGAGTATTCTTACTTCACGATGGGTGCGATCAACTCAGCTTACGGCAACCGGTAAAACACCCGTATTTACCCTCGAGTATTGGGCGGATGGAACGCCTCCCTATCAGTGCAGTTCCTCACAACCCGATATTGTGTCGGCACAAATGCGCGGTGATATGTGTGTCACCAGCCGAAAAAACCCAGGCGATGCCACGATAACTGCAGTTGATGGAAGCGGGCAGACCCAATCGTTTATTGCTCGGCACCAAATAAAAACGTTCAATCTGCAGATTTCACCTACAGCCTTGGATGCCGCGGCCGGGGTAAGTTGGTTGAAGGCCAACGGGCTGACAGGGCCACCCTTTAGTGAAGAAGTATCCACGGCACTCACCGCGATGTATCGATATACACCGGGCGTCAAGTTTTTGATGAATTTAATCCCTGTTCATAATGAGCGTGGCACCGTCATTGAATATGACGGAAGTAAATGGGTACGGTCATCAGTGACCTCCGGACCGTTTCGTGTGGTGGGTGTGAAATCGTCTGAATTCTAAGGCCGATGGTTGTCGGGATAACGCTTTGCATCCACTCTATTTCATGCCGACAAGGAGCGTTATCCGACACTCCGTCGCGATAAAGGGAGCTTGCAGCATGACCGAAGAGACAAAACTGAAAGGCCCGGCGTCGTACTTCCCGTCAATCGAGAAAAAGTACGGCCAGCCCATCAGCCACTGGCTGGGATTGCTCGGGACAGTGAGCGGCAAGAAGCATATGGAAATGGTGGCTTGGCTGAAAGATGAGCATGGAATGGGGCATGGCCATGCGAATGCGTTGGTGGCGCATTATTTGGCGAGTGTTAAGTAGTGAGTGCTATGTAAGTGGCATGTAGTTACATGCAGGTGGACGTGCTGCCGTCTTCGCGAGCAAGCCCGCTCCCACATTGGTTCTGGTGTTGTTCGCAAGATGTGCGGCCGACACATATCCCCTGTGGGAGCGGGTTTGCTCGCGAAGGCGTCCGATCCGGCACCGCATAAACATGTTAACGGCGCATGTTTAAAGACACTCGGTGTTACGTCATAAGCGGCTACAACGCCTTGCGTCGTTGCCTACGCGTACGCCAGAATCCGCCGGCTTGTGCGGCTGTGGGGTGGGCGATATCGTTTCCGGGTCACTGCAAAACAGTGATCGGGTTTGGTAGCCCGCCTTTAAGTGAACCGCATGGCGTCACCTTTTATGGTGGTTATGCGTGGGGCTCCTTTGTGAGCGCCGGGTTTCTCACTTAGACCGGTCTACCAACCCACGCATGGCCGCCACCCAACGTTTGGTAGCGAAGGGTGATGGCTCCTTAATACTCTAAGTGAAGGTTCCATCCATGTTCAAAGTAACGCCCAACCCCCCGAATACCAATCCAGTACCGTTCGACGTCACTTTCAATCTTGACCCCAAGAAAATGAAAGAAGCCGCCGACCGCGCGCTCAGCCATTACCTCAACCCCGGGGCGACGAAAACGCAGATACCGCCCCGCAGGTCCGGCACCTTCCTCACCATCGACGCAGCGGTGGATGACGAAACGTTGCTGGTCGAGGCTTATGAGTCGGTGTCATCGGTGCGCAAGATGCTCATCGACCTCGCCGAACTGGAAGACGGCCCGCGACGCCATACGATGCTGGTGATGCATCGGTCGCTGTTGATCGGTGAGATGGCGGTCAATCGCGTACTGGATAACCACAAGCCTGGTTAGCAGCCAGGCACCCGAGTGAGGGAGGCGACTCCCTCACTGCACTTGAACACTTTTGTGGCGAGGGAGCTTGCTCCCGCTGGGCTGCGCAGCAGCCCCAATAAAGCTGTCGCGGTGTTCCAGAAAGAACTCGATGACCGATTTGGGGCCGCTTCGCAGCCCAGCGGGAGCAAGCTCCCTCGCCACAGTGGTCCGCGATCAGACTTGAAATCAGGGAAGGATTTCGAAAGAGGTGCTGGCCAACAACTCACCATTCACCATGATGTGCACAGCATGCGCGCCCGCGTAATGCCTACGCGTGGTCAGCTCCTTGATCTGCTGCCCGCGACTGACGAGCTCACTGGCATACCCAGGCAGGGTGAGGGTCTTTAGCTTGAACACCTTCGCCGAAGTCCCACCATTGGCCTTCACATAATCAATCGCATAATCAATCACCAGCCGCTGACTCGCCGCCACAGTGGATTTCACGCTAAACGAAAGCGTGACTTTCTCCCCCAGCCGAATCACCGCCGGCTCAACCTTCACCCCGACAATCTCAACCTCAGGCTTGCCACCCGCGCCAATCACCGCCAACGCCCGCTGATTGCCCTGTTTGATCAAACTGCGCAGCGCATGTTTGGCAATCCACGCGGTGTGCTTGTTCTCCAGCGACCAGCCCTCGATCAAATCCAGCACCCACTCCGGGTGATCCTTGGTGATGTCGTTGAGGTGATTGGCCACGGACTTGCGCACGTAAAGGCTTTCATCCGCTTTGAGATTATCGAGAATCGCCGCCGCCAATGTCGGGTCTGCTTGAATCGGTTCCAGGCGAAACGACCACGGTAAACGCGGACGGCTGCCTTCGCTGGCCAAGCGCCGCACATGTTCGTTTTTATCCCGCGACCACACCTGCATAAGCGCCAATGAGCGCTCAAGATCACTGCGCAGAAAGTGCCGGATCGCAAATTCGGAAGAACCGAACGAGGTGAAAAACTTCAGCGCATCCATTGACTGCTCAAAGTCATGCGCGCCGTACATCGCCACATAATTCGGCAACGAGATGCTGACAAATCCGCTATTCAGACGCGGGGCGAGGGCGCGCAGCACTTCAAGGGATTCTTCGAAATTCAGCGGCAACACCGCATGCAGGCACTCACTCACCCGCGCCATGCGCTGCATGATCGACAACTCAGCGAGGCCTTCATTGGCCATTTTCAGAAAGGCCTTGGCGTTGAACGCCGGGTAGACCGCCGTCATTTCGGTCGCGATGTGCTTGAGGCGCTCGGCGTTGAAGATTTCCTTCAGCGCCGGGGCAGGGGTTTCAGCGGCGGTCATGAGCGAATCCGTGAAGAAGGGCGGCTCAGGTTATCGGGGTAGCGATGAACGCCTCAAGCTTTTCCGCCTGGGCGGTGAATTCAGCGATCTGCGGGAAGCGTGAGGCGTCGACCTGATCCGGCACCACGAGGTTGGTGAAACTCCAGGCGACTGCGACGGTAATTCCGTCCTGCGCAATCTCGGAACCACCCGGCAATGGTTGCTTCGAAAGCTCCCGTTCCAGCGCCGAATAGGCTGCGGCAAGTTGCCCTTCAACCCGCTCAACCCACGGCTGATGCTGAATGTCCGCCGGCCGCAGATTACGTTCGTAGTAAAGCTGCACAGACTTCTCGCACGCCGCCAACGCCAGCCCGATCACCCGCAACGAACGCAGACGCTGCTTCAGATCACTCGGCATCAGGCTGTTCGAAGGCCCGGCCAACGCTTCCAGGTAGTCGATGATCAGCGTCGAATCGACCAACACCTCGCCGTCATCCAGTATCAGCGTCGGCGCCTTGACCACCGGATTGATCTGCTGGAACTGCTCGAAATGCCTGAACACCGACACCGATTCGTGCTCAAGATCGATGCCCAAGTGTCTGGCGGAAATCGCCACACGCCGCACGTAAGGAGAATCCAGCATGCCGATCAGTTTCATGACGCGTTCCTTCAAGTCGAACCGGGGGAGGGCATAACCTAGCCGAGCCTGAAGGAATTGTCAGTCCTCGAAACCAACCTGCTCATGAATCTCATCCACCTTCAGTTCCAACCGATACGCCACCGCAATAAACAACGCCTGACACAAACACAACGTCGCACTCAACGACCGGAACGCAAACGAACTCCCTTCATTCACCAGCAACACCGTGCTCGCCCGCTTGGCCAGGGGCGAAAGATTGCTGTCGGTGATGATCAGGGTTTTCGCCTGGTGGTGCTGGGCGATGCGCAGGCAGTGTTGGGTTTCTTTGCCGTAGGGCGTGAAGCTGATGGCGATCACCAAGTCATTGGCGCGCACGCTGCGCATCTGCTCGCGGTAGCTGCCGCCGAGGCCGGACACCAGGTGAATGCGCTTGTTGGTGTGTTGCAGGTTGTAAACCAGGTAGTCCGCCACCGCGAACGAACGGCGCACGCCGACCACGTAGATGTTGTCGGCATTCACCACAAGATCCACGGCTTTGTCGAAGGCGACATCGTCGAGTTCCATGCCCAGGCGTTCGATGCCCGACAGCGTGGCGTTGACGCATTCGCGGGCGAGGTCGCCGCCGCTGGCCTTCTGCGACTTGTTGGCGATCATGCTGCGGATGCGCTGCTGGTAGTTCTGCACCGGCGTGGTCTTGTGGGTGTACGCCTCGCGGAACAACGCCTGCATCTCGCTGAAACCGCTGAAACCGAAGCGCTGGGAGAAGCGCACGATGGCCGACGGGTGCACTTCGCATTCCCGGGCGATGTCGCTGATGCGATCGACCATGATCCGGTCGCTCTGCTGGCTCATGTAGCTGGCGATGCGTTTGAGCTGGCGCGGCAGGCTTTCGTATTCGTTGGTGATCAGCTGCAGCAATCGCTCGGCATTGATCGGTGGGCTCTGGAGGTCGCTCTCGGGCGTGCTCTCGGTCGTAGCCGGCTGATCGGTGCGGGACATAGGAAATCCTTCTGGCTTGTTCTTATAGGAATGACGAATCGGTCATCCCCTGACAATAGGTTGGCTGTGCGCAGTCTACAGGGTAGGCCGGAATAAAATCTTGAGCTTGCCGTCGGCAAGCCGCCTGCTGAAACGATGCACTGCCTCTGGAACGCTCGTACCGGAGTTTATTGGAAAAAATATTCCACGTAAAAAATATATAGAATAAATATTGATTGTTCGGTCCCGGTCGTTTTAGTCTGCATCCACCAAGAGTGTTCGGCACGTCCAGCGTCCCGAACGCAGGCTGATAAAAATAACAGGAGCCAGCATGGGCCAGACTCGTTTTGCCAGTGGGCGTCAATTGGATCTGATTTGCCTGGGGCGCCTTGGCGTCGACCTCTATGCGCAGCAAGTCGGGGCGCGGTTGGAAGATGTTTCAAGCTTCGCCAAGTACCTCGGTGGATCCTCCGCCAACATCGCGTTCGGCACCGCACGCCTGGGCCTCAAGTCGGCGATGCTGAGCCGGGTCGGCGACGACCACATGGGCCGCTTCCTCCTCGAATCCCTGGCCCGCGAAGGTTGTGATGTCAGCGGCATCAAGGTCGATCCGGAGCGCCTGACCGCCATGGTCCTGCTGGGCCTCAAGGACCGCGAAACCTTTCCGTTGGTGTTCTACCGCGAAAACTGCGCCGACATGGCGCTGCGGGCCGAAGACATCAGCGAAGCCTTTATTGCCTCCAGCAAAGCCTTGCTGATCACCGGCACCCATTTCTCCACCGACGGCGTGTACAAGGCGAGCATCCAGGCCCTGGACTACGCCGAGAAGCACAACGTCAAACGCATTCTAGACATCGACTATCGCCCGGTGCTGTGGGGCCTGGCCGGTAAGGCTGACGGCGAAACCCGTTTCGTCGCCGACCAGAACGTCAGTCAGCATGTGCAGAAAATCCTCCCGCGTTTTGACCTGATCGTCGGCACCGAAGAAGAGTTTTTGATTGCCGGTGGTTCCGAGGATTTGCTCACCGCGTTGCGCAACGTGCGGCGTCTGAGTGACGCGACGTTGGTGGTCAAGCTCGGCCCGCAAGGTTGCACGGTGATTCACGGGGTGATTCCGGTGCGTCTCGAAGATGGCGCGATCTACCCCGGCGTGCGCGTCGAAGTGCTCAACGTGCTGGGCGCCGGCGATGCCTTTATGTCGGGTTTTCTCGCCGGTTGGCTGGAAGACGCCAGCGACGAGCGTTGCTGCCAATTGGCCAATGCCTGCGGTGGTCTGGTGGTGTCGCGCCACGCCTGCGCCCCGGCGATGCCGACCCGCGCTGAACTCGACTATCTGTTCAACAGCCCGGTGCCGATCACGCGGCCGGATCAGGACGTCACGCTGCAACGCCTGCACCAGGTCAGCGTGCCGCGCAAACAGTGGAAACAACTGTTCATCTTCGCCTTCGACCATCGCGGGCAACTGGTGGAACTGGCGCACAAGGGCGGTCGCGACCTCAACGCCATCGGCGAACTCAAGCAACTGTTTATTAAAGCCGTGGAACGGGTAGAGGCTGATTTGCGCACCCAAGGCATCGAAGCCGATGTCGGGCTACTGGCGGATCAACGCTTTGGCCAGGACTCCCTGAACGCCGCCACCGGCCGTGGCTGGTGGGTGGCGCGGCCGGTGGAAGTCCAGGGTTCGCGGCCATTGGCCTTCGAGCACGGGCGCTCCATCGGCAGCAACCTGATTGCCTGGCCACAAGAACAAATCATCAAGTGCCTGGTGCAATTCCACCCGGATGACGAGCCACTGTTGCGTCTGGAGCAGGAAGCGCAGATCAAGGGTTTGTACCAGGCGTCCCAGGTCAGCGGTCATGAATTGCTGCTGGAAATCATCCCGCCCAAGGATCACCCGTCGACCCATCCGGACGTGCTCTATCGCGCACTGAAACGCCTCTACAACCTGGGCATCTACCCGGCGTGGTGGAAGATCGAAGCGCAGAGTGCCGAGGAGTGGAAACAGCTCGACGAACTGATTCAGGAGCGCGACCCGTACTGCCGTGGCGTGGTGCTGCTGGGCCTGAATGCCCCGGCGGCGGCATTGGCCGAAGGCTTTCAACAGGCCAGCCAGAGCCGGACCTGTCGCGGGTTTGCCGTGGGCCGCACGATTTTCCAGGAGCCGAGTAGGGCGTGGATGGCGGGGGAAATCGACGATGAAACGTTGATCCGCCAGGTGCAGGGCACGTTTGTCGAACTGATCGACGCCTGGCGCACCGCCCGCGCCTGACCAAACACTGCAAAACCACCTTGTGGGAGCGGGCTTGCTCGCGAAGAGGCCGGCACATTCAACCCATGTGTCGCCTGATACACCGCCTTCGCGAGCAAGCCCGCTCCCACAAGGGGTTCAGCGTCGGTCTTACAGATTTGTAAAAACAATAAAAGGTGCAGCCATGCCCGCTATCCGAATTGGCATCAACCCGATCTCCTGGAGCAACGACGACCTGCCGTCCCTTGGTGGCGAGACGCCGCTGAGCACGGCGTTGAGCGAAGGCAAGGAAATCGGCTACGAAGGTTTCGAACTCAACGGTAAATTCCCCAAGGATGCCAAAGGCGTCGGTGACGTGCTGCGGCCTTACGATCTGGCGCTGGTGTCCGGCTGGTATTCCAGCCGTCTGGCCCGCCGTTCCGTGGCCGAGGAAATCGACGCCATCGGCAGCCATGTCGAGCTGCTGGCGAAGAACGGCGCGAAGGTGCTGGTCTACGGCGAAGTCGCCGACTCGATCCAGGGCCAGCGCATTCCACTGGTCGAGCGCCCGCGTTTCCACACCGAACAAGCCTGGCAAGAGTACGCCGACAAACTCACCGAACTGGCGCGTTTTACCCTGTCCCAAGGCGTGCGCCTGGCGTATCACCATCACATGGGCGCCTACGTCGAATCCCCGGCGGACATCGATAAATTGATGGCCCTGACCGGCAGCGAAGTCGGCCTGCTGTTCGATTCGGGCCATTGCTACATGGGCGGCGGCGAACCGTTGCAGGTGCTGCGCAAGCACATCGAACGCATCTGCCACGTGCATTTCAAGGACGTGCGCAAACCGGTGGTGCAACTGGCGCGCAACCACTTGTGGAGTTTTCCGGACTGCATCATCAACGGCACGTTCACCGTGCCCGGCGATGGCGACATCGACTTCGGCGCATTGCTCGATGTGCTGTTGGCCGCCGATTACCACGGCTGGCTGGTGGTCGAAGCCGAACAGGATCCGGCAGTCGCGCCAAGTTATGTCTACGCCAAGAAAGGCTTCGACACCTTGCGCTCACTGCTCGACGAGAGGATTAAGTGATGAGCCTGCTGGTTAAAAGCAATGCCCGTGGCCGGACCATGGTCGAGCTGGGCAAAGGTGAGTTGGAATACGTCGGTTTCGCCGCCTACCGCTTGAGCCTCGGTGAAACCTTGCCCGTCAGCGCGGGCGATAAAGAACTGTGCCTGGTGCTGCTCAGCGGTCGCGTCAGCATCAAGGGCGAAGCGCCGGGGCAGGGCGCGTTCGACTGGGACAACCTCGGCGATCGCCAATCGGTGTTCGAAGACAAATCCCCGTACGCCGCGTACCTGCCGCCGGGCAGTCAGGCGCAAGTGGTGGCGCTCAGCGATGTGCAAATCGCCGTGTGCGCCGCGCCCGGCTCAACCGCCGACAACCTTGGCCCACGCCTGATCAAACCCGAAAGCATGAAGCGCAGCGTGCGCGGCAAAGGCGCGAACACCCGTTACGTCTGCGACATCCTGCCGGACACCGAGCCCGCCCATTCGCTGCTGGTGGTGGAAGTGCGCACGCCGTCCGGGCACTCGTCGAGCTATCCGCCGCACAAGCACGATACCGACGACCTGCCGCACCAGAGCTTTCTCGAAGAAACCTACTACCACCAGATCAACCCGCCCCAGGGCTTTGTGTTCCAGCGGGTCTACACCGACGACCGCAGCATCGATCAGGCCATGGCCGTGGAAAACAGCGACCTTGTGGTGGTGCCCAAGGGGTATCACCCGGTCAGCGTGCCGTATGGCTACGAGTCGTATTACCTGAACGTGATGGCTGGGCCGAAACGCGTCTGGCAGTTCCATAACGATCCGCAACATAGCTGGCTTCTGGATCTCTGAATTTCAACATTTACACGGAGAACAAGAACAATGAGCAACACCCCGGTTTTAGGCCATTACATCAATGGCCAGGTGCAAGACAACGGCAGCGAACGCTTCAGCAATGTGTTCAACCCGGCCACCGGCGCGGTGCAGGCGCGGGTCGGATTGGCGAGCGAGAAGACCGTCGACGAAGCCGTGGCCTCGGCCCTGCAAGCCTTTCCGGCGTGGTCTGAGCAATCGTCCCTGCGTCGCTCCCGGGTGATGTTCAAGTTCAAGGAACTGCTCGACCGCCACCACAACGAACTGGCGGAAATCATCAGCCGCGAACACGGCAAAGTCCTGTCCGACGCCAAGGGCGAAGTCACTCGCGGCATCGAAATCGTCGAGTACGCCTGCGGTGCGCCAAACCTGCTGAAAACCGATTTCAGCGACAACATCGGCGGCGGTATCGACAACTGGAACCTGCGTCAGCCACTGGGCGTGTGCGCCGGGGTTACGCCGTTCAATTTCCCGGTGATGGTGCCGCTGTGGATGATCCCGCTGGCGCTGGTGACCGGTAACTGCTTCATCCTCAAGCCGTCCGAGCGCGACCCGTCCGCCAGTTTGCTGATGGCGCGTTTGCTCACCGAAGCCGGGTTGCCGGACGGTGTGTTCAACGTGGTCCAGGGCGATAAAGTCGCGGTGGATGCGTTGCTGCAACACCCGGACATCGAGGCGATTTCCTTTGTCGGCTCGACGCCGATTGCCGAGTACATCCACCAGCAAGCCACCTCTCGTGGCAAACGTGTGCAGGCGTTGGGCGGGGCGAAGAACCACATGATCGTCATGCCCGACGCGGATCTGGATCAAGCCGCCGACGCCTTGATTGGCGCCGCTTATGGCTCCGCCGGCGAGCGTTGCATGGCGATCTCGATTGCGGTGGCGGTGGGCGATGTCGGCGACCAATTGATTGCCAAGTTGCTGCCGCGCATTGATCAGCTCAAGGTCGGCAACGGCATGCAGGGTGACAGCGACATGGGGCCGTTGGTGACGGCCGAACACAAGGCCAAGGTCGAAGGCTTTATCGGTGAAGGCGTGACACAGGGCGCGCAATTGATCGTCGATGGCCGCCACTTCAAGGTGCCCGGCGCCGAGAACGGTTTCTTCGTCGGCGCGACGCTGTTCGATAACGTCACGCCCGAGATGAGCATCTACCAGCAAGAGATTTTCGGCCCGGTGCTGGGCATCGTCCGCGTGCCGGATTTTGCCAGCGCCGTGGCGTTGATCAACGCCCACGAATTCGGCAACGGTGTGTCGTGCTTCACCAGCGACGGCGGCATTGCCCGCGCGTTTGCCCGCACGATCAAGGTCGGTATGGTCGGCATCAATGTGCCGATCCCGGTACCGATGGCCTGGCACTCGTTCGGCGGCTGGAAGCGCTCGTTGTTCGGCGACCACCACGCGTATGGCGAAGAAGGCATCCGCTTCTACAGCCGCTACAAAAGCGTGATGCAGCGTTGGCCTGACAGCATCGCCAAGGGCCCTGAATTCAGCATGCCAACCGCCAAATAATTCACCTGCGGAGAACAACAATAATGAGCAAGCCCCTGCGTTTCGCCCTGAACCGTATGGTCGCCCCCCGTTTGTCCCTGCCGGCGTTTATCGACCTGGCGGTGACCCTCAAGGCCGACGCCATCGAGATCCGCAACGACCTCAAAGGCATCGAGATCGAAGACGGCACCGCGCCGGAAGCGGTGCGTGAGTTGTGCGCGGCCAAAGGCATCACCGTGCTGTCGATCAACGCGCTGTACCCGTTTGATGTGTGGAATGACGAGCGCCGGACCCAGGCGTTGAAACTGGCGGCGTATGCCCGGGATTGCGGTGCGCAAGGGCTGGTGATGTGCCCTTTAAATGATCGCGCCGATTCGCGCAACGAAGCGGAACGTGCCTCGGGGTTGCGCACGGCGTTGACTGAACTGGCGCCGATCCTGCGCGATCACGGGATTCTCGGGTTTATCGAGCCGCTGGGGTTTGAAGAGTGTTCGCTGCGGCGCAAACGTCCGGCGGTGGAGGCGATCAAGGCGATTGGTGGGCTGGATGTGTTTCGCCTGGTGCATGACACCTTTCACCATCACCTGGCCGGTGAGCAGGAGTTTTTCCCTGAGCTGACCGGGTTGGTGCATATCTCTGGCGTCGAGGATGCCGAAGCGCCGCTGAACAGCATTCGCGACGGTCATCGGGTGCTGGTGGGCGAGGGCGACATCCTTGGCAATGCCGCGCAGATCGAAACCTTGCTGGGCAGCGGTTATGGCGGCTACCTGTCGTTCGAACCGTTCGCCGACAGCGTGCATGGCCTGGCGGATATCGAACAGGCGATCGGCGCGAGCATGAACCACCTGCAAAACTCTCAAGGCTAATGAAGATCCCCCCTGTGGGAGCGGGCTTGCTCGCGAATGCGGAGTGTCAGGCGACATCAATGTTGGATGTGCCGCCGCTTTCGCGAGCAAGCCCGCTCCCACAGGGGGCGCATTTCAAGGCACACACCGGATTTGGCTTCAAAGGAAGGTGCAAGCATGACCACTACAAGACTGACCATGGCCCAGGCCCTGGTGAAATTCCTCGATAACCAGTACATCGAGGTCGATGGCGTCCAGAGCAAATTCGTCGCCGGAGTCTTTACCATTTTCGGCCACGGCAACGTGCTCGGCCTGGGCCAGGCCCTGGAGCAGGACAGCGGCGACCTGATCGTGCATCAGGGCCGCAACGAACAAGGCATGGCCCATGCCGCCATCGGTTTCGCCAAGCAACACCTGCGGCGCAAGATCTACGCCTGCTCTTCATCGGTCGGCCCCGGCGCGGCCAATATGTTGACTGCTGCCGCCACGGCCACCGCCAACCGCATTCCTTTATTGCTGCTGCCCGGCGATGTCTACGCCTGTCGCCAGCCGGACCCGGTGCTGCAACAGATCGAACAGTTCCACGACCTGAGCATCAGCACCAACGATGCCTTCAAAGCCGTGAGCAAATACTGGGACCGCATCAACCGTCCCGAGCAACTGATGACCGCAGCGATCCACGCCATGCGCGTGCTCACCGACCCCGCCGAAACCGGCGCCGTGACCCTGGCCTTGCCCCAAGACGTGCAGGCCGAAGCCTACGACTACCCGGATTATTTCCTGCAAAAACGCGTGCACCGCATCGAGCGGCGTCCGGCCACCGAAGCCATGCTCGGCGACGCGTTGGCGCTGTTCAAAGGCAAGCGCAAACCGCTGATTATTTGCGGTGGCGGGGTGCGTTATTCCGGGGCCAACGCCGCGTTGCAGGCGTTTGCCGAACGCTTCGATATTCCGTTCGCTGAAACCCAGGCCGGCAAAAGCGCGGTGGTGTCGAGCCATCCGCTTAACGTCGGTGGCATCGGCGAAACCGGTTGCCTGGCGGCGAACCTGCTGGCGAAAGACGCTGACCTGATCATCGGCATCGGCACTCGCTACAGCGACTTCACCACCGCGTCGAAATCCTTGTTCCAACATCCCGAGGTGCAATTCCTCAACCTCAATATCAGCCCGTGCGATGCGCTGAAACTCGACGGCGTGCAACTGCTCGCCGACGCCAAGTCCGGTTTGCTGGCGCTCGCCGATGCACTGGGCGATTACCGTTCGAGCTGGGGCGATCAACCGCGCCAGGCCAAGGCGCAACTGGATGAGGAAGTCGATCGCATCTATCAGGTCGAGTACCAGGCCAAGGATTTCGTCCCGGAAATCAACGACCACATGGACCCGGCCGTGCTGCGCGAGTTTATCGAGCTGACCGGTTCCTGCCTGACCCAGAGCCGTGTGCTCGGCGTGCTCAACGAAACCCTGGCCGATGACGCGGTGATCGTCGCCGCCGCCGGCAGCCTGCCCGGCGACTTGCAGCGCAGCTGGCGCAGCAAGGGCGTGAACACCTATCACGTCGAGTACGGTTATTCGTGCATGGGTTACGAGATCAACGCCGCACTGGGCGTGAAGCTTGCCGAACCGGATCGCGAGGTCTATGCGCTGGTGGGCGATGGCTCCTACATGATGCTGCACTCGGAGCTGGCGACCTCGATTCAGGAGCGGCGCAAGATCAACGTGGTGCTGCTGGACAACATGACCTTTGGCTGCATCAACAACCTGCAAATGGAACATGGCATGGACAGCTTCGGCACCGAGTTCCGTTTCCGCAACCCGGAAACCGGCAAGCTCGATGGCGGCTTCGTGCCGGTGGATTTCGCCATGAGCGCGGCGGCCTACGGCTGCAAGACTTACAAGGTGAACACCGTTGAAGAGCTGCAAGCGGCGCTGGCGGATGCGCGGTTGCAGACTGTCTCGACCCTGATCGATATCAAGGTGCTGCCCAAGACGATGATTCACAAATACCTGTCGTGGTGGCGGGTCGGCGTGGCGCAAGTCTCCACCAGCGCTCGCACCGACGCGGTGGCCAAGACCCTGAACGAACGACTGGCCAAGGCCCGTCAGTACTGATTGCCCCTGAAACCAACAACAATTTTTCGCAGGAGAATCTTTATGTCATTGAAGCTTGGCGTCATCGGCACCGGGGCCATCGGCCAGAACCATATCCGTCGTTGCAGCCAGACCTTGCTCAATAGCCAGGTGGTTGCCGTCACCGACATCAATTTGCAGCAAGCCGCGAAAGTCGTGTCCGACCTGAAGCTGACCGCCGAGGTCTACCCCGACGGCCACGCGCTGATCAAGGCGCCAGAGGTCGAGGCTATCCTCGTCACCTCTTGGGGCCCGAGCCACGAAGAGTTCGTGCTGGCTGCCATCGCGGCGGGCAAACCGGTGTTCTGCGAGAAGCCCCTGGCCGTCACCGCCGAAGGTTGCCGCAAGATCGTCGAGGCCGAAGTGGCCCAAGGCAAGCGCTTGGTGCAGGTCGGTTTCATGCGTCCTTACGATGAAGGCTATCGTGCCCTCAAAGCGGTGATCGACAGCGGCCAGATCGGCGAGCCGCTCATGCTGCACTGCGCGCACCGCAACCCGACCGTAGGCGAAAACTACAAGACCGACATGGCGATCACCGACACCCTGATCCATGAACTGGACGTGTTGCGTTGGTTGCTCGACGACGACTACGTTTCGGTGCAAGTGGTATTCCCGCGCAAGTCCAGCAAAGCCCTCGCGCACCTCAAAGACCCGCAAATTGTCCTGCTGGAAACGGCCAAGGGCACGCGCATCGACGTGGAAGTGTTCGTCAACTGCCAGTACGGCTACGACATCCAGTGTGAAGTGGTGGGGGAGACCGGCATCGCCAAGTTGCCGGAACCGCAACAGGTGCAATTGCGCAGTGGTGCGAAGCTGTCGAACGCGATTCTGATGGACTGGAAGGATCGGTTTATCGCGGCGTATGACGTGGAGTTGCAGGCGTTTATCGACGGTGTGCGTGCCGGTCAAGTCGGCGGCCCGTCGGCATGGGACGGCTTCGCGGCGGCGGTGGCGGCGGACAAGTGCATCGAAGCACAAAACAGCGGCCAGATCGTCAAAGTCGGCCTGCCAGAGCGCCCACGCTTCTACGGCTAACCCCAGACCCAATGTGATTGATCGTTCCCACGCTCCGCGTGGGAATGCATCCCGGGACGCTCCGCGTCCCAAGAGCGGACGCAGAGCGTCCATGGCGGCATTCCCACGCAGAGCGTGGGAACGATCAGTGCCAAGTGAAGGAGAACAATAAAATGCGCATCGCACTAGACCCCTACATGTACCGCACGCTGTCCCTGGGCAAGATGGTCGATAAAGTCGCCGAACTCGGCTACGAACATATCGAACTGTCCCCCCGCGAAGACTTCCTGCCGTTCTACAAAGCCCCGCGCGTGGACAAGGCGCGGATCAAGGAATTTCGCAAAGCCCTGAGCGACACCGGGGTCAAACTCTCTTCCTTATTACCGATGTACCACTGGGCCGCCGCCGACGAGGGCCTGAGGATCGCCGCCGTGCGCAACTGGAAGCGCGCGATCCAGATTGCCGTGGAAATGGATTGCGAACTGGTCAACACCGAATTCACCGGCCAGTCGGACAACCCGCTGGTGTGCGAGAACCAGTTCATGCGCTCCATGGACGAGTTGATCCCCGAGTTCGAACGCGAGGGCATCAAGCTCGATATCCAGGCGCATCCGTATGACTTCTGCGAGCGCAACAACGAGTCGGTGGACATCATTCGCGGCCTCGATCGCGACTGGATCAACTACCTCTACGCCGCGCCGCACACGTTTTTCTATGACGACGGCGTCGGCGATATCGCCTCGATGCTCAAGTACGCCGGCTCCAAGCTCAGCCACTTGATCATCGCCGACACCTACAACCACAAGGCTTCTTCGGGCTTGCGCTATATCGTCAACCCGCCGGGGGTGGTGGCCACCGTGCATCAGCATCTGGACATCGGCCAGGGCGAGGTCAATTGGGACGCGTTTTTTGGCACGTTGCGCGAGATTAAGTTCGACGGCATCGCCACGGTGTCGGTGTTCGCCTGGGAAGACCGGCCGGACGAGTCCAACCGGATGATGCTCGAACGGGTCAAAAGCGAGCTCTGTCGCTAAGCCCCACACAAACCCCTTGTGGGAGCGGGCTTGCTCGCGAAAGCGGTATCCCATCCAACATCTTCGTTGGCTGACACACCGCCTTCGCGAGCAAGCCCGCTCCCACAGGGATTAGGGGCATCCAGTGAGCGGCTCATATAACAATAAGAAGGAATGCACACATGCGTATCGGACTTGTCGGTTACGGCCATGGCGGCCGGTTTTTCCATGCTCCGCTGCTCAGCAGTCTGCCGGGCGCCACGTTTGTTGGCGTGGTCACCCGTTCCCCGGAGCGCCGACAGTTGCTCGCTGCCGAACACCCCAACGTGCCGGCCTTCGACAGCATCGGCCAACTGGTGGAAGCCGGGATTGATGTGCTGGTGGTGTCCACGCCGCTCAAGGGCCGTCCGGCGCTGGTGCTTGACGGCATCGAGCACGGGGTGGCGGTGGTCAGCGACAAACCGTTCGCCGCCGATGCGCAGCAGGCGCAAACCCTGATCACCATGGCCGAGCGCCAGGGCGTGCGGCTCAGCGTCTACCAGAACCGGCGCTGGGATTCGGATTTCCTCACCGTGCGCAAACTCATCGAGTCCGGCGCGCTAGGACAAGTCACCCGTTTCGAATCGCGCATCGAACGCTACGCGCCGCAAGCGGTGAACAACCCCAGTGGCGGCGGTTTCCTGCGGGATTTGGGCAGCCACTTGGTGGACCAGGCGTTGCTGCTGTTCGGCCCGGTGACGCAGGTGTATGCCGAGCTGGAGTACCTGGAAAAAGGCCAGGCCTTTGATAACGGCTTCTTTATGTCACTGACCCACGCCAGCGGCGTCACCTCGCACCTGGGCGGCAGTTGCCTGCAAAACACCCCCGGACCGCGCTTTCGGGTCACCGGCACCCAGGGTTGCTACAGCGTCGATGGCCTGGACGGGCAGGAGGCCCTGGCGCTGGCCGGGCTCTCACCGAAAACCGAAGGCGAACGCTGGGGCGTCGAAGAGCACCGGCGCTGGGGCTGGTTTGAACAGGGCGAAGTACGCGAGCGCGTTCCGTCCGAACGCGGTTGCTGGAACCAGTTCTATTTACAGCTACAAACCGCGTTGCAGAGCGGTGGCCCACTGCCGGTCGAGGCCCGTGATGCACTGGCGGCCACCCGTGTTCTGGACGCGGCGCGATTGAGTGCCGAGCGCCATCAAGTGGTGGAATTAGGTCAGTTCGATGCCCGTGGAATAAAATCAGAATAAAATTCTAAAATGAGTTGATATAGAAATTATATTCCAATAGAGTCATTTCCAGCGACTGCCTCGCGATACGTTTCACGCTTTTGCTACTGACTGAAATCGACACGCTTTATCCATAAAACCAACAAGAATGTGGAGAAAGACTTTTCATGAAGACCCAGATCCGTTTCGCCTCACTTGCCCTGTCCCTGATGTTCGCCAGCGGCGCTGCATTGGCTGATATGAAGATCGGCGTGAGCATGTCCCAGTTCGACGACACCTGGCTGACCTACCTGCGCGAATCCATGGACAAGAAAGCCAAGTCCTACCCCGATGGCGTGCAACTGCAATTCGAAGATGCCCGCAGCGATGTGGTCAAGCAGCTGAGCCAGGTGGAAAGCTTCATCAGCCAGAAAGTCGATGCCATCGTGGTCAATCCGGTGGACACCGCCGCCACCAAGAAAATCACTGAAGCCGCTGTCAAGGCCGGCATTCCGCTGGTCTACGTCAACCGCCGCCCGGATGACCTGAAACTGCCCAAAGGCGTGGTCACTGTCGCGTCCAACGACCTGGAGGCCGGTGAAATGCAGATGCAATACCTGGCCGACAAAATGGGCGGCAAGGGCGACATCGTGATTCTGTTGGGCGACCTGGCGAACAACTCCACCACCAACCGCACCAAAGGCGTCAAAGAGGTGCTGGCCAAGTACCCGAACATCAAGATCGAGCAGGAGCAGACCGGCGTCTGGTTGCGGGATAAAGGCATGACCCTGGTCAACGACTGGCTGACCCAGGGCCGCAAGTTTGACGCGGTGGTGGCCAACAACGACGAAATGGCGATTGGCGCCGCGATGGCCCTGAGTCAGGCCGGCGTTGACAAAGGCACGGTGCTGATTGCCGGGGTCGACGGTACGCCGGACGGCTTGAACGCGATCAAGAAAGGCAACATGGCGGTCTCGGTGTTCCAGGACGCCAAGGGTCAGGCGGACGGTTCCATCGACACGGCGGTGAAAATGGCCAAGAACGAGGCGGTGGAACAGAACGTCTGGGTGCCGTATCGCCTGATCACTCCGCAAAACGTCGACACCTTCAAATAGTCCGTCCGTTCAATAACAACAATAAGCACGCAAGGTTGCCACGGTGACCTTGCTGATGGAGTACCTGATCATGTTCGCTTCAGCGACTGCTTCGAGCACCCCGTTGGTGGGTAGCCAGCCAACCGCAACACCTGTCGATGAGCCGTACCTGCTGGAGATCATCAACGTCAGCAAGGGTTTTCCCGGTGTGGTGGCCTTGTCCGATGTGCAACTGCGGGTGCGCCCAGGCTCGGTGCTGGCCCTGATGGGCGAGAACGGCGCGGGCAAATCGACCCTGATGAAAATCATCGCCGGCATCTATCAGCCGGATGCCGGTGAGATTCGCCTGCGGGGCAAACCGGTGGTGTTCGACACGCCGCTGTCGGCGCTCCAGGCCGGGATCGCGATGATTCACCAGGAACTCAACCTGATGCCGCACATGAGCATCGCCGAAAACATCTGGATCGGTCGCGAACAGCTCAACGGCCTGCACATGATCGATCACCGCGAAATGCACCGCTGCACCGCGAAACTGCTGGAACGCCTACGCATCAACCTCGACCCGGAAGAGCAGGTCGGCAACCTGAGCATCGCCGAGCGGCAGATGGTCGAGATCGCCAAAGCTGTGTCCTACGACTCCGACGTGCTGATCATGGACGAACCGACCTCGGCCATCACCGACAAGGAAGTGGCCCACCTGTTCTCGATCATTGCCGACCTCAAGAGTCAGGGCAAAGGCATCATCTACATCACCCACAAAATGAACGAAGTGTTCGCCATCGCCGATGAAGTGGCGGTGTTCCGCGACGGTGCCTACATCGGCCTGCAACGGGCCGACAGCATGGACGGCGACAGCCTGATTTCAATGATGGTCGGCCGCGAGCTGAGCCAGTTGTTCCCGGTGCGCGAGAAGCCGATTGGCGATCTGCTGCTGTCGGTGCGCGACCTCAAGCTCGACGGGATTTTCAAAGGCGTGTCCTTTGACTTGCATGCCGGGGAGATTCTTGGGCTTGCCGGGTTGATGGGGTCCGGGCGGACTAACGTTGCCGAAGCGATTTTCGGCATCACCCCCAGCGACGGCGGCGAGATTCGCCTCGACGGCGAGGTGGTGCGCATCAGCGATCCGCACATGGCGATCGAGAAGGGCTTCGCGCTGTTGACCGAGGATCGCAAGCTCAGTGGCCTGTTCCCGTGCCTGTCGGTCCTGGAAAACATGGAAATGGCCGTGCTGCCGCATTACGCCGGTCACGGTTTCATCCAGCAGAAAGCCTTGCGGGTGTTGTGCGAAGACATGTGCAAGAAGCTGCGGGTCAAGACCCCGTCGCTGGAGCAGTGCATCGACACCCTGTCCGGCGGCAATCAGCAGAAAGCCTTGCTGGCGCGCTGGCTGATGACCAATCCGCGGATCCTGATCCTCGACGAGCCGACCCGGGGCATCGATGTCGGCGCCAAGGCCGAGATCTATCGGCTGATCTCCTACCTCGCCAGCGAAGGCATGGCGGTGATCATGATTTCCTCGGAACTGCCGGAAGTGCTCGGCATGAGCGACCGGGTGATGGTCATGCACGAGGGCGACCTGATGGGCACCCTCGACCGCAGCGAAGCGACCCAGGAACGGGTGATGCAACTGGCCTCGGGTATGTCCGCGGTTCACTAATTGATGTCGGCGGTGGCTGCGGCCAGCGCGGGCGACGCGATAAAAGGGTGAGTGGTTATGAACGCGATACTGGAAAACAAGCCGGCAACGGCACCGACCAAAAGCCGTCGGCGCTTTCCGACGGAACTGAGCATCTTCCTGGTGCTGATCGGTATCGGCCTGGTCTTTGAGGTGTTCGGCTGGATCGTGCGCGACCAGAGCTTCCTGATGAACTCCCAGCGTCTGGTGCTGATGATCCTGCAAGTGTCGATCATCGGCCTGCTGGCCATCGGCGTGACCCAGGTGATCATCACCACCGGTATCGATTTGTCTTCCGGGTCGGTGCTGGCGTTGTCGGCGATGATTGCCGCGAGCCTGGCGCAGACTTCGGACTTTGCCCGGGCGGTGTTCCCGTCGCTGACCGACTTGCCGGTGTGGATACCGGTGATTGCCGGGCTCGGGGTCGGACTGCTGGCGGGGGCGATCAACGGCAGTATCATTGCCGTCACCGGGATCCCGCCGTTCATTGCCACCCTCGGCATGATGGTGTCGGCCCGTGGCCTGGCGCGGTATTACACCGAAGGCCAACCGGTGAGCATGTTGTCCGATTCCTACACCGCCATCGGCCATGGCGCGATGCCGGTCATCATCTTCCTGGTGGTGGCGGTGATCTTCCACATCGCCCTGCGCTACACCAAGTACGGTAAATACACCTACGCCATCGGCGGCAACATGCAGGCGGCGCGCACCTCCGGGATCAACGTCAAGCGGCATCTGGTGATCGTCTACAGCATCGCCGGGTTGCTCGCGGGCCTGGCTGGCGTGGTGGCCTCGGCCCGAGCAGCGACCGGGCAGGCCGGGATGGGGATGTCGTATGAACTGGATGCGATTGCCGCCGCAGTCATCGGCGGCACCAGCCTGGCGGGCGGGGTAGGTCGTATCACCGGGACCGTGATCGGTGCGCTGATTCTCGGGGTGATGGCCAGCGGCTTTACCTTTGTCGGGGTCGATGCGTATATTCAGGACATCATCAAGGGGCTGATCATTGTGGTGGCGGTGGTCATCGACCAGTACCGCAACAAGCGCAAACTCAAACGCTGAAACCGCAATTAACAGCAAAATGCGCCACGCCTGACCCGCGTGGCGCAGCCGTTTGTCTTCTATATACAGCCGCTGGACTGAATTTCTTGCTATAAACGCACTCCGATAACCACCACAACGGCTGCCATAGCGCACTTTCCGGGTGTTGTCGGACAAATTCGCTGTCTTTTCAGTTGCTGAGGCCTCAAGTCGGCCTTAGACTGCCGCCCCTCGTAAATTGAGTGCCGGGTGGCGCTTGGAATACATGGCGCCTTTCCGACGGCCGACGAGGTCCGACGGAACGCTCCCTAATTCGCCTTAATGCACGTTTTTTTATAGAGATATCAATGACAAAGGACAAGTTGCTGGCCATGCCGGCGGATGACTACATGAATGCCGAGCAACATGCTTTTTTCTACGAGCTGTTGCAGAACATGAAAGTCGAAACCCACGAGCGCATCGAACAGAACCGCATCGCCATCGAAAGCCTGGACACCCCGGCTGATCCGGCCGATGCTGCTTCCGTTGAAGAAGAGCGCACCTGGCTGGTGAACGCGATCGATCGCGACCAGCGCATGCTGCCTCAGTTGGAACAGGCTCTGGAACGCATCAAAGAAGACAGCTTCGGCTGGTGCGACGACAGCGGCGAGGCCATCGGCCTGAAACGCCTGCTGATCAGCCCGACCACCAAGTACTGCATCGAAGCTCAAGAGCGTCACGAGCAAATCGACAAGCACCAGCGTCAGGCCTGATTCTGTGAGGCAACCCATAAATTATGGGTTGCCTTGAAAAGATCGCAGCCTTCGGCAGCGCCTACACCGATCCCGTAGGAGCTGCCGAAGGCTGCGATCTTTGCTTTTCGCCGTCTGCGAAACGTCACTGCACTTCTGTTGACCTGCTGCACCATCCACTACTAACGGACCATAGATAATGGCCCACTAGTGGCGTTTAATGCAGTCACAACAAATAGAAAACGCATGGGGTGACGAAGATGACGAGAGACGGATCTCTGGTTGGGCATGTGCCTGCACCAGTGTTTGCGCCAAAAAACCTTTGGCTGACGCCGACTGTGCAAAGCATCGCCCTGGTGCTGTTGCTCTGCGGCATGACCCTGGGTGGCGCGTCGCTGTATATCGGCCTGCCCGTGGCCGTGCTGATCATCTGGCTGCCGCGCCTGCGTTCACGCGCGATTTCCGATTCAATCCCCGTCGACAGCTCAAGCGCCATCGCCGAGCTGACTCGCGACCTTTCCTACACCACCAGTCATAACGCGCTGTCCGCCGCGGGCGTGGCGTTTTCGGTCAAGCAACTGGCCGAGAAAGTGCAATCGCAACTGGATGCGGCGAAGCGCATCGTCAGCAACGCCGAAGTGATGATCTCCACCGAACACGCCACGTCGACCCTCAGTCGAGACGCCTTGAGCGCGGCCAGTGAAGCCCATCAGAGCAGTGCCGCCGGGCGCACGGAGTTGATCGAATCGATCTCGCGCATGCATCAGCTCAGCCAGCGCGCCAGTGCCAGTCGTGAACTGATCGAGGCCTTGAGCCTGCGCAGCGACGACATTCAACGAGTGACCCTGGTGATCCAGTCCATCGCCAGCCAGACCAATTTGCTGGCGCTGAACGCCGCTATCGAAGCGGCACGGGCCGGGGAACATGGTCGCGGGTTCGCGGTGGTGGCGGATGAGGTTCGTGGTCTGGCCGCCCGCACCGCGACGGCCACCGGTGAAGTCGGGGAGATGGTCGCCGATATCCAGCAACGCACCGCGCAAGTAGTGGAGCAGATCCGTCAGCTCTCCAGCGACCTGGACGTCGGTGTCAAACAGGTGGAGCACACCGGGCAACATCTGGAAAACATCGCCCGCCTGGCCGCCGGTGTCGAGCATCAGGTCGGGGAAATCGCCCGGGGTGCCGACACCAACCGCGAGCAACTGGACAGCCTGTTTCATGCCATCGAACAGATGCGCAGTGATTTGGCGATCAGCGATCAACAGACCCAGCACCTGGCCAAGGCCGCGGTGCAGATGGAAGGGCAGGCCGAAACCATCAGCGAGCGCCTGGCCGAAGTCGGGCTGGACGACTATCACCAACGGATTTATGACCTGGCCCGGGAAGGCGCGAGCCAGATTGCCGCGCGGTTTGAGGCGGATATCGATCAGGGGCGGGTCAGTCTTGATGACCTGTTCGATCGCAATTACCAGGCGATTCCCAATACCAGCCCGGCCAAGTTCCAGACACGTTTCGACCGTTACACCGATCAGGTGCTGCCGGCGATCCAGGAACCGTTGCTACCGCGCCAAGAAGGTTTGGTGTTCGCCATCGCCTGCACGCAGCAGGGTTATGTGCCGACCCATAACACGGTGTTCAGCCAGCCACTGACGGGGGATGCGCAGGTGGACACTCTGCAGAACCGCACCAAGCGCAAGTTTGCCGACCGCACCGGGATTCGCTGTGGCAGTCATCAGCAACCGGTGCTGTTGCAGACCTACACTCGCGATACCGGTGAGTTGATGCACGATTTGTCGGTGCCGATCATGGTGAAGGGGAGGCATTGGGGTGGGTTGCGGTTGGGGTATAAACCGGAAAAACCACGCTAGGTGCGTGGTCTTGTACAGCTGATGTCGAAGCAAGGTTTCGCCTGTAGCAGCTGCCGAGGTACGAGGCTGCGTTCGGCTGCGCAGCAGTCGTAAAACCTGATCATGCGGTCTTCCTGAAACACCGCGTAGCATGATTTCACGACCGCTTCGCAGCCGAACGCAGCCTCGTACCTCGACAGCTGCTACAAGCGAACGCAGGTTTGTACCTCGACAGCTGCTACAAGGTGGGGGTTTTGCCTAGTGAACCTGATGCATCCGCAGGTTCAGATCATCCACCACCCGCGCCCAGTCCGCGTCTTCACGCAGCTGTTCTTTCAGGAATCCGGCTTGTTGCGGCGTCCAGAACTCGGCGTCGATCAGTTTTTTGTCGTCGGGAAGCGGTGAGTGGCTGGCGATGAAATCGTCGATGGCCTTCTCGCTGGAGTCCAGGCCGAGCTGGTCGAACAAACCTTTCAAGTCGTGTGTCGGTGAATCCATGTTCATCTCCTTGCGGGTCGCGTCGAGTGCGAGATCTGAGGGGCGGCTTCACTGCATCTGAGGGAGCCGCGCGTCAGGAGTTCGATTGCGATGGTCGAAAGCAGGAGAGAGCATAGACGGCAAAGCCGGATCAGGCCTTTAATGCACCGTCGTCGACCGCCAGCTTCAGGGCCTTGGCGGCTTCCAGGGCGGCGATCAACGCGACGTCCGAGGTCTTGAACCAGCGATCCTTCTCGACCTGGTGATAGGTCACGGTGGTCAAGGGTGGTTTGGCACGCATCACAATGACAGCCTGGAATTCGCCATCGACTTCTCTGGCTTCGCCCCGGATAAAAAATTCACCGATATCAAATTCCGTCACGTAGCAGCCTTCCCTTGGAAATATTATGTTGTATTGAAAGCCGTCCGCCGAGGGGCCGGATTTCATGGGTTGTGCAGTATGGCAGTAGTTGCTGGCCGACGGCTGAGTTAAGTCGTCGGCGTGACGAAACGTCATTCGGGATCAGCCAGTGATAGGCGTCAGGTGCGTGAGGCCAGTGAGCGGGCGAGGGTGCAGGCATCGTTATGATTGGTGCGGAAACCCCTTACACGACCGGTGGCCGTTTCCTTGATATGAAAGAACGACTTGCCGGCCGGTATCACCTGGAAACGCGGCATGACCAGTGTTTGCAGGGGCAGTGCATAGGCTTGCAACACCACGGGATGCAGGGACGCTGGGTGGTTTGTGTGGCTTATCGAGTGATTCGCAAAGTGAGTCATGGTGCACATAAGAAGTCCTTTTCGTGTTTTTACCGACGTGTGTTCGTCGTTTTGAGTAGTCTCGGCGAGCATCGCTGCTCTAGAATCGCCATCACTGTTGGCGATTGGTAGCCATCTAAAGCAATTTTTTACGGGCGATATGTCGGAAAAGTGCTTTTCTTGAAGGGTTTTTTCCCTAAAGTTAGTAGGACGGTTTTTCTGGCCGCTAGAAGGGCGTTTTCCTTCAACGTCTGGCGAACGTCATGGAGGACGACGCGAGTGACAATCCAGTAATCTCTCTTACCTCGCGATGGATGAGCACTCTGCTCAGTTCAGGATTTTGACCCGGCCCATTCGGCAACACCTTCGCCATGGCCGTTTTTTTCTGCTGTGCGTTTTTCCTGCGCGCGGCATCATTTTCAGATGTGGGGATGTTTCCTTGGCAGTAAGTAATCTTGATATGCACGCGTTGTTCGTCCTGGGTGATTTGCGTGCGAAGTTGGTTAAACAGTTCCAGTCCCGTTTTGTCTATGTCACCGAACAGAACGCCGAAGGCATCTACATTGCCGAAATCGATACCGAAGAAGCGCTGGTGGTGGACGATAAGCCCGGTCTGAAACTCAAGGTCGGCGATCATTTCAGCGCTTCGGTGTTGCCCAGTCGCGAAGGCGGCAAACTGGATATCAAGTTCCGTGAAATCAAACTGACGGTCTACGGCCTGGGCGACTACGCGTTTGTCACCACCGTTGACGGTCACGGGATCGTGTTCAAGGAAGGCCATAGCGTGGTGATGGTGTTCGCCGCTCATCAACAATTGCAGGAAGGTCTGACCAAAACCCTGAAAGCCGTGACGGCCAAGGCCGCCAAGTGGCGCAAGGGTGAACTGGTGACTTTCAAGGCCAGCGAGTAATGCCGCTGACCCGCGCCGATTTCCATGTGCAGAACCTCGCCAGTGCACAGGTCGAGGCCCAGCGGCTGTTCGACCAGAAGGCCATTCTGCAAGGCGGTTGGCTGACTTGGGTGGCGTCACAGATCTACACCTTGCGCCCGGCGGAGTACGCCAGCATGGTGCGAAGGGAACTGTCCCGGTTGCAGCAACCTTCTGAAAAATAATCCTCGTACCTCGTGATCCCTAAAAAGCGGGAACCTCTACTACAGTCAATGGACTGAGTATTCAGAGGCTTGCGGTCTTGTCTGTCAGGCCATCCTGCTATTGCTGTGAACAGCACGAGGTGCAAAAGCATGAAAGGACTTCGACGGTTGCTGGCCGCTACCCTGGCCACCTTTGGTTTGTTGGCCGCGCCGGTCCCGGTGTTCGCGGCCCAGGCGCCGATCCACTTCGCCGACCTGAACTGGGAAAGCGGCAGCCTGATCACCGATATCCTGCGGATCATCGTCGAGAAGGGCTACGGCCTGCCGACCGACACGTTGCCGGGCACCACCATCACCCTGGAAACCGCCCTGGCCAACAATGACATCCAGGTCATTGGCGAGGAGTGGGCGGGGCGCAGTCCGGTGTGGGTCAAGGCCGAGGCCGAAGGCAAGGTTGCGAGCCTGGGCGATACGGTCAAGGGCGCCACCGAGGGCTGGTGGGTGCCGGAATACGTGATCAAGGGCGACCCGGCCAAGGGCATCAAGCCGCTCGCGCCGGATCTGCGCAGTGTCAGCGACCTGCCGCGTTATAAGGACGTGTTCAGCGACCCGGAAAGCCCGGGCAAAGGACGCTTCCTCAACAGCCCGATCGGCTGGACTTCGGAAGTGGTCAACAAACAGAAGCTCACGGCCTATGGATTGAACGACAGTTATGTGAATTTCCGCAGTGGTTCCGGCGCAGCGCTGGACGCGGAGATCGCTTCGTCGATCCGCCGTGGCAAGCCGGTGTTGTTTTATTACTGGTCGCCGACACCGTTGCTCGGGCGCTTCAAGCTGATTCAACTGGAAGAGCCGCCATTTGACGCCGAAGCGTGGAAAACCCTGACCGACGCCGACAACCCGAATCCGAAACCAACCCGTTCCCTGGCGTCGAAACTGTCGATTGGGGTGTCTACGCCGTTCCAGAAACAGTATCCGCAAATTGCCGAGTTCTTCAGCAAGGTCGATTTGCCGATCGGGCCGTTGAACAAGGCCCTGGCGCAGATGAGTGAGAAACACACCGCACCGCGCCAGGCGGCCGAAGCATTCATGAAGGCGCATCCGGAGGTTTGGCAGGCTTGGGTGCCGAAGGATGTGGCGGATAAGGTGAGTGCCAGTCTCCAGTGATGTGCCGAGTCGGGCATTCGCGAGCAGGCTCGCTCCCACAGGGGTTGAAGGTGGACACAAAATTTGTGTACATCCAAATCCAATGTGGGAGCGAGCCTGCTGGCGAAGCTTTTGCTTTTAGAACCTAGTTTGTACGGCTAACTCGAAGGTCCTCGGCGTCCCGAGGTAATACGCCGGCGACACATGCGCAAACTCGGCATACACCTCATTGGTCAGGTTGCGCACCCGGCCGGTAACGGTGGTGTGCTGGTCGACCTTGTAGCTCAGGAAACTCCCGAACAACGTGTAGGACGGCACGGTCATGGTGTTGGCGCTGTCGGCAAACACCGACGCCACGTACCGCGCGTCGACGCCACCCTGCCATTGCGGCGCGAAGTCGTAGGTCAGCCACAGGTTGCCGACCCGGTCCGGCACGTTGGTCGGCGTGTTGCCTTTACGTGAAACCACCACGCCCGCCGCGTTCTTCTCGGTGAACTCGTCGTATTGCGCATCGACCCAGGCGAAGTTGCCTTCGGCCAACAGCTTGTCGGTGATCCTGAAGGACGTGGCCAACTCGATGCCTTTCGACGTTTGCTGACCCACCGGGATGCTTTGCGTCGGGTCCAGCGGATCCGTCACGGCGAAATCCTTGCGCTCGATCGTATACGCCGTCACCGTCGCCGAACCGCGCCCGTCCAGATAATCAAACTTGCTGCCGACCTCCCATTGCTTGCCGGTGGACACGTCGAAATCCTGCGTGCCGTTGGGCTGTTCGGCGGCGGTGCTGTATTGCACGTAGACGTTGGCCGAGGGGATGAACTGGTACGTCAGGCCGACCCGCCCGGTGACCGGCTCCCAACTGCGCTTGAGGTGCCGGGGATTGCTGGCGGTCACTTCGCGGTGATTGGTCACGTCCAGGTCGATGTCGTCGTAGCGCAGGCCGGTCAGCAGCGCCAGTTTGTCGGTCAACGCCAGGCGGTTCTCGACGAACAGCGCCTTGGTGGTGACCTCGTTGGTCTTGTCGCTGATCAGCTTCGGGTTGGTGCCCGGAATGTCATAGAAGTGCCCTGGCTGGAAGTTGTTCGGGTCAACGGTGCTGGCGCCTTTGACGTTCAGCGGCGAGTTGGTGGTCTGGTTGACCTTGTACTCGAAACCGCCGGACCACGTGGTGTCCAGGCCGAACAAGGTGTTGTCGTGACGCAGCTCGAACTGGTTGCCGTTCTGCTCACCCTGGTGGCGCACCTGATACGCCGTGGAGCGGTTCACCGCGCTGTTGTCGGCGTTGTACTGGTAGGTTTCCAGGTTTCGGTAGTCGCGCTGACTATCGAGGTGGTACAGGGTGTTGCGCAGGGTGGTGTTGTCGTTGATCCGGTAATCGATGATCGAGCGCACCCAGATCGTGCGCTGCTCATAGCGACCATCCTCGACGTTGTAGTTATTGAAGCGGTTGTGTTTGTCGATCTTCAATTCGCCCGCCTTGGGATTCAGTACTGGGGTGCCCCAGTAAGGGCTGTCCTCGTGTTCGTCCTGATATTCCAGGGCCAGGGTGTGGGATAGGTTGGGCGTCAGGTCGCTGAGCAGCGAGAACGCCACGCTCCAGGCATCGCGCTCCTGACGGTCGATGTAGCCGTTGCTGGTGTTGTGGCTGACGTCGAGTCGCGCGTAGTGCTGAACGTCTGCCCCGGCTTCACTGAGGGCGTGGTTGAGGCCGAATGCGGTCTCGGTGGTGTCGTAGCTGCCATAGCTGACCCGACCTTCGGCGGCTTGCTCCTCGCGGGTCGCCAGTTTGGTCACGTAGTTCAGCGAACCGCCCACGGAACCGGCGCCATTGATCAGCGACGAGGGGCCGCCCACCAGTTCCACCCGATCATAAATCCACGCATCCACCGGGCGCGCCAGACCTCCGGAGACATTGATGCCGTTGAACATCTGGGTGATCTGGCTGCTGGTAAAGCCGCGATAGGACACGAAACCGCCGAAACCCGGCGGGGCGCTGGCGTTCACGCCGGGCAAGGTGTTGGCGGCGTCCTGAAAGTTCTGCGCGCCGTGGCGCTCGATGTCATTGCGGTTGGCGATGGCCACCGAGGCCGGGGTGTCCCGCACGCTCAGGCCCAGGCGCGAGGCCATGCCGCTGGATTGGTCCAGGCTCAGGCCCGGTTCGGTACCGTCCTCGCCATCAATGGTGATCGGCGCCAGATCGACGGTGGATTGCGCCCAGGTGTTAACGGACAGGCAGCCGAACAGGCTTGCCAGAAGAGGAAGATGTTTCATCGATGAATCCTGAATGCTTGGCTAGGAAACAGCGCACAGGCAAACGCCACGCGTTAGCGAAGTGGGCTGATCAGAAAGGCGAAGTCGTTCAGGCAAAAGGCGGGGCACGCGGGTTGGCCGAAGGCCAGGTGTAGCGAGCAGGCAGGTCGATATCGGCAACGACGGCCAGCGGCGGGCTGTGTTGTTGCGGGAGGATCGCCAGGGTCAGGCTGGAATTGAGCGCCGGGCCCATGCCGCCGGTGGAGCACAGCGGGCAGCCGAAGGCCTTGGACAGGGTCGGCAGCTTTTCTTCGGAGAGGTTCGAGGCAACGGGTGCCTGGGTGGCCGGGTCCACGGCGCAGAACTGGCCGCCGAGGCCGTTGAGCTGCATCCCGACCATTTGCCCGTGACCGATACTGCAGGCGAACACGTTGAACAGGACGCAGCAATAAAGCATCCAGGCCATCAATGTGCGATCAGTTCGGGCAAATTTCATGGGGTCGCACTTTACCACCGTCGATGACATTTACCCTTACAAAAATGCTCGATGAAGTTCATCCTGCTGCGACATTTCACGCTGGAAGTCTGAATATGAGCCTAATGGTCGCGCAATGGATTGCTGCAATCTTCCTGTTGATCAGCCTGATTCATTTGTATTGGGCGGCAGGTGGCAAGTTGGGAAGTGAGGCGGCGGTGCCGCGAGTGCCCGGGGAGGGCGGCGGAGAATCAAGGCCAGCGTTCAAGCCCTCGGGCTTTGCGACGTTGCTGGTGGCGGTGGGGTTGCTGTTGATCGCGATGCTGGTGTGCTTGCGGGTCGGTCTGTACCTTCCGACGGTGCAGCACTGGTCGCTGCAATGGGTGATCAGCGCCATTGCGATGCTGATGTTCGCCCGGGCGATCGGCGATTCGAACCTGATAGGGTTCTTCAAGCAGGTCAAGGATTCGAAGTTTGCCCGGCTCGATACCTGGGCCTATTCGCCGTTGTGTGTGGTGTTGGGGGCGGGGTTGTTGGCGGTTGCCTGGATTTGAGTTAGCCGATCTATCGCCTTCGCGAGCAGGCTCGCTCCCACAGAGAAACGCATTTCAATGTGGGAGCGAGCCTGCTCGCGAAGGGGGCTGTTCAAACACCAAAAATCTCTGAACCTAACCCTGACTTTCTGTGTGCCGACTACTCACCTCAGCCGGCACATCATCCCCGGCCATGCGCTTGCGGAACAACGCAGCCCGCGCCAGCAGCAACGTGGTCACCGGCACCGTAATCGCCAACAGAATCGGAATCAGCCACGCGTGCAATACCGGCGCGGACTTGAGTGCCGAAAAGTAAATGATCGACGCCAGCGCCACACACCACGCACCCAAGGTCGAC
This sequence comes from Pseudomonas sp. NPDC096950, assembly GCF_044762525.1. Lineage (NCBI taxonomy): Bacteria > Pseudomonadati > Pseudomonadota > Gammaproteobacteria > Pseudomonadales > Pseudomonadaceae > Pseudomonas > Pseudomonas sp. NPDC096950. Next base: position 312,300 of record NZ_JBIWEL010000003.1, read on the forward strand.
GCCAGGGCAGGCGGGTGCATGCGCTGGAAGTAATCCTTCATCCGCAACAACCCGAGCGCGCCGATCAGCGCAAACAGACTGCTGAGTACCAGCAAGATTGCCACCGGAATCTCGACCCACAGCGACAGTTCGCCAGTCATTCGATCACCTCGCCACGCAGAAGGAATTTGGCCAGGGCAAACGAGCCGACAAAGCCGAACAGGGCGATCAGCAGCGCCGCCTCAAAGTAGGTGTCACTGGCATAACGAATGCCCAGGGTCAGCATCATCAGCATGGCGATGATGTACAGGTAATCCAGGGCCAGAACCCGGTCCTGGGCCGACGGGCCCTTGAACAGGCGGATCAGCGTCAGGATCATCGCCAGGGAAAAGATGAACAGGCTCAGCAGGATCGCGTTCGACAGCAAGGCGCTCATTCGAAGATCTCCATCAAGGGGCGCTCGTAGGTCGTCTTGAAGTGCTCGATAAACGACGCTTCGTCATCCAGGTCGAACACGTGCAGCAACAGAATGCTGCGATCCAGCGCCAGTTCCGACCAGACGGTGCCGGGCACCACCGTGCAGATCATCGACAGCGCCGCGAGGCCGTTGGCGTCGCGCAAGTCCAGCGGCACTTTGACAAATGCCGAGCGCGGTGGACGCTGACCAGCATTGAGCACGCCCCAGGCCACCGCGAGGTTGGACGTCACCACGTCGCGGCCGACCAGGAAAAACAACCGCACAATCACGCCGGGCCGTCGAATACGAATCGGCAATGGGCGCAATTTGCGCATCATCAGCGGCGCACAGAACCCGAGCATCGCACCCAGCAGCAAATTGCCGGGGCTCAGGGACAGGTTCAGCAACAGCCACAACAGCCACAGCGCCAGGGACAACCAGGGTGCAGGAAACAGACGCTTCATGGTTGCACCTCAGCCATCGCGGTCTTGGCTTCCGGGCTTGGAACTGCGCGGGTGCCGAGCACTGCCATCACGTATTGCTGCGGGTTGTTCAAAGCATCGGCGGCAGCCTGGGTGTAGCGCAGCAGCGGTTCTGCCTTGAAGGTCAGCACAATGCTCAACCCCAGCAGCGCGATGATTGGCACGCATTCGAAGCGCCGCAGCAGTGGCGATGGCCGCTCTTCAGGCGTCCAGAAACGCTGGATGCCCAGACGCGAGAAGGCGATCAGCGAGGCCAGCCCGGACAGGACCAGTAGCGCCAGCAAACCCCACGCCGCATTCGATACCGGCACCTCACCGCTTTGGCCCAGGCCCAATGGATTGAGCAGGGCGCTAAGCAGGCCGAGCTTGCCGATAAATCCGGAGAGCGGCGGCATGCCAATGATCAGCAGCGAGCAGGCAATGAAACTCAAGCCAAGGAACGCCATGGTCCAGGGGATCACCTGACCGACCACGGCTTTCTGTTCGTCGTCGAGGTTGATGCCTTTGGGCGGTTGCAGGGATTCCATCGGCCGAGGCAGCAGGTCGCCGTCGTCGTACAGCGGCATTTCGTTGACCGAACGGGAACGCTCGATCAACTCGGCCAGCAGGAACAGCGCGCTCAACGCCAGCGTCGAGCTGACCAGATAGAACAACGCGGCGCCAATCAGGTTCGGCTGGGCGAAACCGATGGCCGACAGCAAGATCCCCGCCGACACCAGAATGCTCAGGCTGGCCAGGCGTTCCAGGCGTTGCGCGGCCAGAATCGCCACCCCGGCGCAGACGATGGTCGCCATGCCGCCGTAGATCAGCCAGTCGCCGCCAAAGTAGGCGGACGCCCCGGCCTGGCCGGAGAACAGCAGCGTCCATAGCCGCAGCAAGGTGTAGACGCCGACCTTGGTCATGATCGCGAACATCGCCGCCACCGGCGCGCTGGCCGCGGAGTAGGCCGGCACCAGCCAGAAGTTCAGCGGCCACATCCCGGCCTTCGCCAGGAACGCCACCGCCAGAATCGCCGCGCCGGCATGCAGCAGACCGCGATCAGCTTCCGGCACCAGCGGGATTTTCAGCGCCAGGTCGGCCATGTTCAACGTGCCGGTGACGCCATAGATCAGCGCCGCACCAATCAGGAAAAGCGACGAGGCGAGCAGGTTGATGGAGATGTAATGCAGCCCCGACGACACCCGCGCCCGACCCGAGCCGTGCAGCATCAGGCCGTAAGACGCGGCCAACAGCACTTCGAAGAACACGAACAGGTTGAACAGGTCTGCCGTCAGGAACGCGCCGTACAGGCCCATCATCTGAATCTGGAACAGCGCGTGGAAGCTTGAACCGGCGCCGTCCCAGCGAGCCATGGCGAACAGCAGGGCGCTGACGCCGATGATCCCGGTCAGCACCAGCATCAACGCCGAGAGGCGATCCACCACCAGCACCAGGCCGAACGGCACTTGCCAGTTGCCCGGCAGGTACACGCCGATGGAGCCGGGCACGCCAGTGGTTTGCGTCCATTGCAGCAACAACACGGAAATCCCCAGGCCCAACAGGCTGGAGAACAGGTTGATCTTGGCTTTCAACGGGCGATGTTTCTCGCCGAGCATCAGCATGATGGCGGCGGTCAGCAGCGGCAGCAGAATCGGTGCGGCAATCAGGTGCGTCATCGCATTCATTCTTTAGGCTCCCGGCCATCCACATGGTCGGTGCCGGTCAGGCCCCGGGAGGCCAGCAGCACCACCAGGAACAGCGCGGTCATGGCGAAGCTGATGACGATCGCCGTCAGCACCAATGCCTGCGGCAGCGGATCGGTGTAATGCAGCAAATCCTGGGGCACGCCGTCCTTGATGATCGGTTCCTTGCCGATGAACAGGCTGCCCATGCTGAAGATGAACAGGTTGACGCCGTAGGACAGCAGGCACAGGCCCATGACTACCTGGAACGTCCGAGGTCGCAGGATCAGCCAGACACCGGACGCGGCCAGGACGCCGATGGCGATTGCGATGACTTCTTCCATCAGACGGCTCCTTTGGCGGCAACGGATCTTGGCAGGGCGGCGGATTTGGGCTGCGCCGCGGTTTTGTGGCCCCGGACCGATTGGTGGGCGAGGGCGGTGAGGATCAACAGCGTCGAACCGACCACCACGGCGTACACGCCGATGTCGAAGAACAGCGCACTGGCGATGTGAATATCGCCCAGCACCGGCAGTGCGAAATGCCAGGTGTGGGTGGTCAGGAACGGATAGCCGACCGCCATCGCCCCCAGCCCGGTCACCGTGGCGAACAACAGCCCGGTGCCCATCCAGCGCAGCGGCCGCAGGCTCATTTGCGCCTCGACCCACTGTGTACCGGCGACCATGTATTGCAGGATGAACGCGACGGACATCACCAGCCCGGCAACAAAACCGCCGCCCGGTTGGTTGTGACCGCGCATGAACAGATAGAACGACACCACCATGGCAATCGGCAGCAGCAGGCGCACCAGCACTGCCGGCACCATCATGAAACCGAGGGCGGTGTCGCTGGCCTGGCGCGGGTTGACCAGATCGGTGACCACGTCCGGCGCGAGCAAACGCTGCTGGGCCGGCAGTTGCAGGCTTTCTTTCGGTGGGCGGAAGCGGCGCAGCAGGGCGAACACGGTCAGTGCCACGGCCACCAGCACGGTGATTTCACCGAGGGTGTCGAAGCCACGGAAGTCCACCAGCATCACGTTGACCACGTTGCTGCCGCCGCCTTCCGGCAGGGCGCGACTGAGGTAGAACGAGGAAATATCGTTGGGCGTCTGGCGGGTCAGCATCGCGTAGGCCAGCAACGCCATGCCGCCACCGACCAGGGCCGACAGTAGCAAGTCACGGATACGCCGGATGCGCGCCTTGCGCAGGGTGCTTGGCAGCGGCGACACCTCTTCGATCCGCCGTGGCAGCCAGCGCAGGCCCAGCAGGATCAGCACGGTGGTCACCACTTCGACCACCAGTTGCGTCAGGGCCAGGTCCGGCGCCGAGAACCAGACGAAGGTCACGCAGGTCATCAGCCCGCAAACGCTGACCATGGTCAGGGCGGCGAGACGGTGATATTTGGCCTGCCACGCGGCGCCGAGGGCACAGGCAATCGCCAGCAGCCAGAGGATCACGAACACAATCGAACCCGGAATCTTCGGTCGGTCGCCCCAGCTCAGGCTGCTGTGGAGCATCGGGATCAACCCGGCCAGCACGGCGGCGAGCACCATCAGGAACAATTGGGTTTGCAGGCGCTTGGTGCTGATCCGCCGCTCAAGGCGACGGGCCAGGCGCATCATGACCACCAGGCTGCGCTCGAACTGGCGCTTGCCGTTGAGGCGGCCAATCAGCGGCGGGTACTTGAAGCGCCCGCGCTTGAGCTGATTGCGCAGTAGCAGATAGAGCACGATGCCGCCGGACATGGCGATCAAACTCATAATCATCGGCGCGTTCCAGCCGTGCCAGATCGCCAGGCTGTATTCCGGCAAGGTGCCGCCGACCACGGGCAGGGCCGCAGCGGCGAGCAACGGGCCGACCACTTGCGCCGGGAAAATCCCCACGATCAGGCAGGTGAACACCAACAGTTCCACCGGTGCGCGCATCCAGCGTGGCGGTTCGTGCGGGGTGTGCGGCAGGTCGGTGGCGGGCGGGCCGAAGAACACGTCGACGGTAAAGCGCAGGGAGTAGGCGACGCTGAAGGTGCCCGCGATGGTGGCGACGATTGGCAACGCCATCTCGACCCAGGCCGTGGCGTTGATGAACACGGTTTCGGCGAAGAACATCTCTTTCGAGAGGAAACCGTTGAGCAACGGCACACCGGCCATCGAGGCACTGGCGACCATCGCCAGGGTAGCGGTGAACGGGATCAGCTTGATCAGGCCACTGAGTTTACGGATGTCCCGGGTGCCACTTTCGTGGTCGATGATCCCGGCGGCCATGAACAGCGAGGCCTTGAACGTGGCGTGGTTGAGAATGTGGAACACCGCGGCCACGGCGGCCAGCGGACTGTTCAGGCCGAGCAGCAGGGTGATCAGGCCGAGGTGGCTGATGGTCGAGTAGGCCAGCAGGCCCTTGAGGTCGTTCTGGAACATCGCGCAATACGCGCCGAGCAACAGGGTGCAGGCGCCGGCTCCGCTGACGATGTAGAACCATTCTTCACTGCCGGACAGCGACGGCCACAACCGTGCGAGCAAGAACACCCCGGCCTTGACCATGGTTGCCGAGTGCAGATAAGCCGAAACCGGGGTCGGCGCCGCCATTGCGTGGGGCAGCCAGAAGTGGAAGGGGAATTGCGCGCTTTTGCTTAGGGCGCCGATCAGGATCAGAGGGAGCAGGATAGGGTAGAGGGCATGGGCGCGAATCAGATCGCCGGCGGCCAGGACCTTGTCCAGGTCATAGCTGCCGACCACATGGCCGAGCAAAACAACCCCCGCCAACAGGCACAACCCCCCGGCACCGGTGACCATCAGTGCCATATAGGCGCCGCGTCGCGCATCGGCGCGGTGGTGCCAATAGCCGATCAACAGGAACGAGAAGAGGCTGGTCAGCTCCCAGAAAAACACGATCTGGATCAGGTTGCCGGAGATCACCAGCCCGAGCATGGCGCCCATGAACGCCAGGAAAAACGCGAAGAACCGTGGCACCGGATCATCCGGCGACATGTAGTAACGGGCGTACAGCGACACCAGCGTACCGATGCCCAGCACCAGCAGCGAGAACAGCCAGGCAAACCCGTCCATGCGCAGGACGAAGTTCAAACCCAGGCTCGGCAGCCAGAAAAACTCTTCGCGGATCACGCCGCCATGGGCGATTTGCGGGTACAGGAGGGCGACCTGGATGGTGCCAATCAAGGCGACCAGGCCAGCCAGCAGCGATTCGGTATTACGCGCGTTGTGTGGCAGCAAAGCCGCGACACAGCTGCCGATAAAAGGCAGAAGCAGTAGAACTATCAGGGACATAGGCTTCTAATCTGCGGAAGTTTGTGAAGCATCATACGTGCCAGCTCCCGGATCGCCAAACGCCAACCTGTGGCAGGATCCTACAAGATAGGCGGGAAAGGCTGGTTTTTCAGGGTTTCCGCAGGATTGATTGCAGCAGATCCGGCCCCTTCGCGAGCAAGCCCGCTCCCACAATGGTTTGGCATACACCAGACACCTGTGGGAGCGGGCTTGCTCGCGAAGAGGCCCGGATAGCCTGCATCAATTAATCGGCAGTCTCGCTTTCCAACGCCTCCTCGACCTGCTCGCGATTCTTACCCTTGGTCTTCAATTCACTGACAATCACCGCCGCCACAATCAACCCGGCCCCCACCAGCGCAATCCCCGGCAACCGCTCCCCGGCGATCCGCCCGACAATCCCGGCCCACACCGGCTCACCGGCATAGATCAATGTCGCCCGAGTCGGCGAAACGCTCTTCTGCGCCCAATTCATCGCCACCTGAATCGCCGCACTCGCCGCGCCCAAACCCAAGGCACTGCCCAGCAGCAACCAGGAGAAATGCGGAATCGCTTCCTGGGTCGGCACCACCATCAGAAACGCCAGCATCGACGTGACCGCCAATTGCACCACGGTCACCCGGCGCACATCGACCTGGCCCGCATAGGTGCTGATCAGAATGATTTCGGCGGCAATTGCCACGGTGCTGATCAGGGTGGCGATTTCGCCGGGACTGAAGTTCAGCGAGGCACCGGACGGCCCGGACAGCATCATCAATCCGGTAAACGCCAGCATGATGCCAATGCTCGGCATCAACCCCGGACGCTTGCCGAAGACCAGCCATTGCAGCAACGGCACGAATGGCACGTACAACGCGGTAATAAACGCTGACTGACTGCTCGGAATCGTCTGCAAGCCCACGGTCTGCAAGCCGTAGCCAAGCATGATCGCCACGCCGATGAACGAACCGGCCTTGAGTTCCAGCAGCGTTAACGCCCGCAAGCTGCGCCAGGAAAACAGCGAGACAATGCACGCCGCCGCCGCAAAGCGCAGACCCACGAAAAACATCGGCCCGCTGACGGTCATCGCGTGCTGCACCAGCAAAAAGGTCCCGCCCCAGACCATCGTGATCAGCACCAGCACGCACTCGGCCTTGCTGAATCGCGAGAAACGGGAAGAAGCCTGAGGGGAGTTCACTGACGTCATGACCTTGCGCGCTACCTGAGGCGGACGCACAATGCGCCCGAATGTTGCGCAGTATACTGCCCAACCCCACCGAGTGAGCAATATAGTGCACAAAGATTCTCCCCCGCGGGCTTCGGTCCTCCAGCACGTCAGCCAGAACGTTCGACGTTTGCGCCACGCCGCCGATATGAGCCAGACCGCGCTCGCAGAAAAATCCGGGGTCAGCCGGCGGATGCTGGTAGCGATCGAGGCCGGCGAGAAAAACGTCAGCCTGACTACCCTCGACCGCGTGGCCGAAGCGTTGGACGTGGCGTTCAGCGATCTGATTCAAGCTCCAGACGTCCGCGATCCGAGCCGCATCAATGAACTGGCCTGGGCCGGGACGATTCCTGGCAGTAAAGCGGTGCTGTTGTCCAAAGCCACCGCCACCCGTGAAGTGGAGCAGTGGGAATGGTGCCTGCAACCGGGAGAAATCTACCCGTCGGAACCGGATGCCGACGGCTGGAGCGAACAGATCTACGTGTTCGAAGGCTGCCTGACCCTGATGCTGGGTGACACACCACAGAGAATCGCCGCCGGTGAGTTCTTCATGTTTGCCAGCAACCAGCCGCACTCTTACCGCAATGAAGGGGACGTAGCGGCGCGGTTTGTGCGCAATGTGGTGATCTGACTGTTTACAGGCCAACAGTAGATGAACACTTTGCTGTTTTTAAGCTGCAAGCGTTTCTCGAATCACTTTGCAAGCCGCTGAAATACAACGATTTTAGATTCAGGCACGACTCCTGCAAAAGCTCCAGGGTATTCACCCGGAACCAAGGAGTCGGCCCATGACAACTTCACCTCCCACTGCCCATTTGATCCGTTCGGACGCCGAGGCCATCGCCGTCGCGCACAGGCTCGCCGCACGCTTCGCCGTCGAGGCCAGCGTCCGTGATCGCGACCGACGCCTGCCAGTGACCGAACTCGACGAGTTCTCCGCCAGTGGCCTCTGGGGCATCACCGTTCCCAAGGAATACGGCGGCGCCGGGGTGTCCTACGTGACCGTCGCCGAAGTGATCAAGATCATTTCCGCCGCCGATTCATCCCTCGGCCAGATCCCGCAAAACCACCTCGGCGTGCTCGACATCCTGTTGCAAACCGCTACCGAAGAGCAGAAGCGCTACTACTTCGGCAAAGTCCTGCAGGGTTACCGTTTCGGCAATGCCTTTTCCGAATCCAAAAGCAAAAACGCCGGTGCGTTTGAAACCCGCATTCGTTTCGACCAGGACACCGCGCAAATCGATGGCGAAAAGTTCTACTGCACCGGCGCGTTGTTCGCGCACATCGTGCCGGCGGTGGCGGTCAACGAACAGAACCAGGCCTTCATCGCCTTCATCGAGCGGGACAATCCCGGTCTGACGGTGATCGACAGCTGGGACGGTTTCGGTCAGCGCACCACGGCCAGCGGTGGCGTGACCCTCAACGCGGTGAAAGTGCCTTTGAGCGCGGTCATTCCGGCGCACAAGGCGTTTGACGAACCCACCGCCGATGGCCCGATTTCGCAAATCATCCAGGCCGCCGTGGACACCGGGATTGCCGTCGGCGCACTGGAAGAAACCAAGCGTTACGCCCGCGAATCCCGCCCGTGGATCGACAGCGGTCACGATCATGGCTGGCAGGACCCGTTCAGCATCGCCGCGATTGGCGACCTCGAATGGCGTGTCCACGGCACCGAAGCGATTCTGAAGAAGGCCGGGTTGGCCATCGACGCGGCGTTGCTCAACCCCAACGAAGACACCGTCGCCCACGCCTCCGTGGTGGTGGCCCAGGCCAAAGTGCTGTCCGCCGACATCGCCTTGCTCGCCAGCAGCAAACTCTTCGAACTGGCCGGCACCCGCTCGGTGCTCGGCAAATACAACCTCGACCGCCACTGGCGCAACGCCCGGACCCACACCTTGCACGACCCGGCGCGCTGGAAATACCACTTGATCGGCAACTATTTGCTCAACGGCGTGAAACCCGCACGCCACGCCTGGAACTGAGGAGCCCACCATGAATGCCTTGACCCAACCGATCGGTGCCGGGCAACCCCTGGCCAAAAGTCAGCACGACTTGCACAACGCCCGCAGCCTGCTCGATGCGACCCTGCGGTTTGTCCGCCAGCACGGGGAAGGCGCGCAGGATCCGTATGTCATCAGTCGCTTCGGTGATTTGCACATCCGCATCGAAGTCGCCGCCGCGCTGTTGGAGCGCGCCGAAGCCTTCCTCAACAGCCACGAAGACGACACCGAAATCAGCGTCGCCATCGCCGAATCGCACTTGGCCAGCGCCGACGCCCTGAATGCCGTGAGCAACGCCGAATTCGAACTCACCGGCCAACGCACCCCGTTGCACGGTTCCCTGCACGACCCGCTGCGCTGGAAACTCCACCTCATCGGCAACTTCCGCCTCAACGGCATCCATCCCCCCAGTTTTCGCACACTCAACAAGGGAGCCGTTTGATGGCCCGTGAAATTCGCCTTAACGCCTTCGACATGAACTGCGTCGGCCATCAATCACCGGGTTTGTGGGCGCATCCCCGGGATCGCTCCTGGCAGTACAAGGACCTGGAGTACTGGACCGATCTGGCGAAAATCCTTGAACGCGGCAAGTTCGACGGCTTGTTCATTGCCGACGTGCTGGGCATCTACGACGTCTACAACGGCAACGGTGACGCGGCGATCCGTCAGGCGGCGCAGGTGCCGGTCAACGATCCGCTGCAACTGATCCCGCCCATGGCGCTGGTCACCGAACATTTGGGCTTCGGCCTGACCGCGTCGCTGTCCTTCGAACACCCGTATCCGTTCGCCCGGCGCCTGTCGACCCTCGATCACCTGACCAAGGGCCGCGCTGGTTGGAACATCGTGACCTCGTACCTGGAGAGCGGCGCGAAGAACCTCGGCCAGAAAACCCAGACCGAACATGACGCCCGCTACGACTTCGCCGAAGAGTATCTCGAGGTTTGCTACAAGCTCTGGGAAGGCAGTTGGGAAGAGGGCGCGATCCTGCGGGATCGCGAGCGACGGATCTTCAGCGACCCGAGCAAAATCCATGAAATCCAGCATGTCGGCAAACACTTCCAGGTGCCGGGCATTCACCTCTGCGAGCCTTCGCCGCAACGTACGCCTGTGTTGTATCAGGCCGGCGCGTCGAGTCGTGGCAAGCAGTTCGCGGCTGAACATGCGGAGTGTGTGTTCGTCGCGGCCCCGTCGAAAGTGCTGCTGAAGAAGACAGTCGCGGATATCCGTCGGCGGGCCGCTGAAGCGGGGCGCGATCCGAAGAAGATTCTGATCTTTAACCTGCAAACCGTGATCCTCGGCGAGACCGATGCCAAGGCCAAAGCCAAGTTTGAGGAATATAAAACCTGGGTCAGTTATGAAGGCGCGATGGCGCTGATTTCGGGCTGGACCGGGATTGATTTCAGCCAGTTCAAACCGGACGAACCGCTCAAGCATGTGCACACCAATGCGATTCAATCGGCGGTGGAAGCCTTCTCCACGGCGGACCCGAACAAGGTCTGGACCCCGAATGAATTGGCCGATTGGGTCGGGATTGGCGGGTTTGGGCCGTTGTTTGTCGGCAGCCCGGAAACTGTCGCTGATTTGTTGCAGGAATGGGTTGAAGAGACGGATGTGGACGGTTTTAACCTGGCCTACGCGTTGACCCATGAAACCTTTATCGACGCTGTGGAATTGCTCGTGCCGGAATTGCAGAAGCGCGGGGTGTACAAGACCGAATACGCGCCGGGGACCTTGCGCGAGAAGTTGTTTGGGGAGGGGCCGCGGTTGCCCGAAATCCATCCGGGGGCGGGGTATCGCGACCTGGCGGCGTTGCGGCAGCAGGAAAAGAAAGTGGTGTCGGCGTAGACGCCTTCGCGAGCAAGCCCGCTCCCACAATTGGATCGTGGTCGTTTTACAGATTTCAGCCCAGCGGACCACCGCACGCTTTTGCCCATGAACAGGAGGTCAATCCATGAGCGTGCATGAACTCAAGCGTCCGCCCAGTGCAGACTCTGCCGAATGGCAGGTCAAGGCGCCCCAGGCTTTGGAGCAGTTGCGCCATTGGGGGCAGGTCAGTCCGTTGCACACGGCGCTGCGGCACAAGCGCCACGGCCAGTGGTTTGTCTGGCGCTGGATCGATGCCTTGCGCGATGTCGAGCGTCTGGCCGATGGCTTGCGCCAGCAAGGGTTTACCGAAGACTCGCGGCTGGCCCTGAGCGGTGCCTTCGAACCGAATCTGTTGCTGCTGGCCCTGGCCGCCCGGCATGTCGGCGGTGAAGTGCTGACCTTGCCCGACACCCTCGACGCCGAGTCATTGCACAAAGCGCTGTGGCGCAGCCGTCCGACCCACGCCTTTATCCAGGGCCGGCAAACCCGGCAACTGTGGCTCAACCACGGCCAGACGCTGCTGGACTTCACCGAACTGCTAGGCCCCGTAGAACCGCCGCAACGCCTGCGCCTTGGCGTCCACAGCGCCCAACTGTGGAGCGAAGAGGGCACGCAATGGCAGGACGGCCTCAACGTACTACTGGAGCAATGGCTGGCCAGCGGCCAATCCCTGGCTTTCCCGGAAAGCACTGGGAGTGCCAGCCGTGATCGGCGGGAAGTCGCGCCCTCCGGTCTGCTGCTGTCCGCCGAACGCCTGCAACGCCTGGCCGACGAAATCGACAGCCGCCTCGCACCCCAAGGTACCTGGCGCCGACGCCTGTGCGACTGGGCCATCGCCCACCCGGAAAAACCCCTGCAACGCCTGATCAAAAACCGCGTTCGCCGCCTGCTGGGTTTCCACAACCTGCATTTCATCTGGCAAGCCACCCGCACGCCAGGCGCCCAACCCGCGCCGACCTGGCTCGCCGAATTCAAACGGGACATCGCATGAGCTCGACCGATTCCATCCTGCAAGTCAGCGGCATTTCCCTGTCGTTCAAAGGCGTGAAGGCGATCAACGACTTGTCCTTCGACGTACGCCGGGGCGAGATCTGCGCGCTGATCGGCCCCAACGGCGCGGGCAAGAGTTCGCTGCTCAATGTGCTCAACGGCGTGTACCGCTTCGATGCCGGCTCGATCGTGTTCGAGCAGCAACCGTTCAAACGCATCGACCCGCTGAGCGCCGCGCGCCGGGGCATCGGTCGCACGTTCCAGAACAACGCGCTGTTCAAGAAAATGAGCGTGATCGACAACATCCTCACCGGCCTGTCCCGCCACCTGCGCAGCAGCTTCATCGAGCAAGCCCTCAACCTGCCGCGTGCCCGGCGTGAAGCGCAAGACTTCCGCCAACAGGCCCAAGGCATTCTCGAATTCCTCGAACTGCAAGCCCACCGCGACGTGCCGGTGGGCAATCTGTCCTACGGCCTGCAAAAACGCGTGGAACTGGGCCGCGCCTTGATCGCCGGCCCGCGCCTGTTGCTGCTCGACGAACCCATGGCCGGGATGAACGCCGAAGAGAAACAGGAAATGGCGCGGTTCATTGCTGACATCAACCGCGACCTCGGCACCACCGTGGTGCTGATCGAACACGACATGAGCGTGGTCATGGGTCTGTCCGACCATGTCGTGGTGCTGGATTACGGGCGCAAGGTCGGCGACGGCACACCCGCTGAAGTGCAGGCCGATCCGGACGTGATCGCGGCGTATCTGGGAGTGGTGCACTGATGACGTTTTTCTTCGAAACCCTGCTCGGCGGGTTGCTGGCCGGCACCATGTATTCGTTGGTCGCGATTGGCTTCGTGCTGATCTACAAGGCCAGCGGCGTATTCAATTTCGCCCAGGGCTCGATGCTACTGTTCGCCGCGCTGACCTTCGTCAGCCTGCACGACCAAGGCGTGCCGTTTGCTCTGGCGCTGTTGCTCACCGTCGTGGTGATGATCATCGGCGCGCTGCTGATTGAACGCTTGGTGCTGCGGCCCTTGGTCAATCGTTCGCAGATCACTCTGTTCATGGCGACGCTTGGGTTGTCGTTCATCATTGAAGGCCTGGCCCAAGGGCTGATGGGCTCGCAGGTGCGGGCGCTGGACCTGGGCATCGATGACGTACCGATTTTCATTGGCGGGATGATGGTCAGCCAATTCGACCTGATCGCCGCCGCAGCCGCCATCGTGCTGGTGACGGTGCTGGCGCTGCTATTCAACAAGACCCGGATCGGCGTGTCCTTGCGCGCCGTGGCGGATGACACCACCGCCGCGCTGTCGATCGGCATCAACCTCAACCGCATCTGGCAGATCGTCTGGGCGGTGGCCGGGATTGTCGGTCTGGTCGCCGGTTTGCTCTGGGGCGCGCGCCAAGGCGTGCAGTTTTCCCTGTCGCTGGTGGTGCTCAAGGCCTTGCCGGTGTTGATCATCGGCGGCTTCACCTCGATTGGCGGGGCAATTGTCGGTGGGCTGATTGTCGGTGCGGCGGAGAACCTCGCCGAGGTCTACATCGGCCCGCTGATCGGCGGCGGCATCACGCCGTGGTTCGCTTACGTCCTGGCTTTGGCCTTCCTGTACATCCGTCCCGCCGGCCTGTTCGGCGAGCGCGCCATCGAGCGAGTCTGAACCCATGTCGATTTCCCTTATCCGAGAAACCGCGCCGTCGGTGTTGATCCAGCGTCGTGTGCCGTTTGGCCTGCTCGGCTTGTTGTTGATCGCCTTCGTCATTGTGCCGCTGACCGGCAACGACTATTGGCTGAACGCGATTCTGATCCCGTTCCTGGTGCTGTCCCTGGCCGGGCTCGGCCTCAATCTGCTGACCGGCTACACCGGCCAGACGTCGGTCGGCGCGGCGGGATTCATGGCGGTCGGCGCGTTTGCCACGTATGGATTTTTGCTGCGATTGCCGGAACTGGGTTTGCCGGTGGCTCTGCTCGGCGGCGGATTGATCAGCGCCGTGGTCGGTTTTGCCTTCGGCCTGCCCAGTTCGCGGATCAAGGGTTTTTACCTGATGGTCACCACGCTGGCCGCGCAATTCTTCCTCGAATGGCTGTTCGTCAAATTTCCCTGGTTCTACAACTACGGTTCCTCCGGGACTATTTCCGCGCCGAAACTGGCGCTGTTCGGCCATGACCTGAACACGCCGGTCGGGCGTTATTTGCTGACGTTGACCACGGTGCTGTTGCTGACCTGGGTCGCCGTGAACCTGGTGAAAAGCCAGATCGGCCGCAACTGGATGGCGATCCGCGACATGGACACCGCCGCTGCCGTGATCGGCATTCCCGTGGTGCGCTACAAACACCTGGCGTTCGCCGTCAGCTCGTTCTACCTCGGCATCGCCGGGGCGTTGTGGGCCTTCGCTTACCTGGGCACTGCAAGTGCCAGCAGCTTCGATATCAATCGATCCTTCCAGATCCTGTTCATCATCATTATCGGCGGCATGGGCAGCATCGCCGGCAACTTCGTCGGCGCAGCGTTTATCAGCTTGCTACCGATCCTGCTCAGCCACGCCGGGCAAGCTTTTTTCGGCGGCGCGGTGGATGCGGGGCAATTGCAGAACCTGCAAAAAATCATCTTCGGCGTGTTGATCATCCTGTTCCTGATCAAGGAACCGGAAGGGCTGATTCGCCTGCTGGGCAACCTTCGTGAACGGCTGAGTCACTGGCCGCTGCGCTTCTGAATTCCTGACCTATTAGAGAGACAACATGCGTGCATCCTTGAAACGTTCCCTGCTTGGCGCGGCTCTGACGCTGGCGGTTTTCGGCACTGCGGTGCCCGTGGTCCAGGCCTCGGCGGACCAGCAATTCTTCCCGTTGGCCACCTACCGCGTGGGCGCCTATGCCTCCAGCGGTGTGCAGGTGTGGGCCGGGATGCTCGATTACCTGAACTACATCAACGAGGTGGAAGGCGGGATCAACGGCGTGAAACTGGTCTGGCAGGAATGCGAGACGGAGTGGACGGCGGAGAAGGGCATCGAGTGCTATGAGCGCTTCAAGAAAGGCCTGGACGGCGCGCCGGTGGCGATCTATTCCCCCAACGGTGCCCCGGCAGCGTATGCCCTGAGCGAGCGGGCCGAAGTCGACAAAATTCCGCTGATCACCCTCGGCTACGGCCGCACCGAGGCCACCGACGGCACAGTGTTCCCGTACAACTTTCCGGTGATGCTGACCTTCTACAGCGAGGCCTCCAGCCTGATCAATTACATCGTCCAGCGCGAGGGCGGCTTCGACAAACTCAAAGGCAAGAAGATCGCCACGGTGTACCACGACTCGGCGTACGGTCGCGAAACCCTCGGCCCGTTGAAGCTGTTGGCGGAGAAGTACGGCTTCGAAAACATCCAGATTCCGGTGGCCGATCCAGGCAACGAACAGTCTTCGCAATGGCGGCAGATTCGCCAGCTCAACCCGGACTGGGTGTTCCTGCGCACCTGGGGCGTGTCGACGCCGGTGGCGGTGAAGACCGCCGCGCGTTTCGGCTTCCCGGTGGACCATATCGTCGGCGATATCTGGGCCAGTTCCAGCGAAGACGTGTTGCCCGCAGGCGCCGCTGCCAAAGGCTATCTGGCGCTGACGCCATACCCGGCCGGCACCGATTTCGAGATCCACAAACGCCTCAAGCAATACATCCTCGATAAGGGCAAAAGCGACCTCAAGGACCTGAAGAATTTCGGCAGCGTCTACTACAACTCCGGGCTGGTGAATGCGGCGGTGATGGTCGAAGCGATCCGCACCGCCCAAGGCAAGTTTGGTAAACGTCCATTGAATGGCGAAGAAGGGCGTTGGGGCCTGGAGCACTTGAACATCGACGACGCGCGGCTCAAGGACATGGGCTACTTCGGGCTGATGCAGAACCTCAAGCTGTCCTGCAAGGATCACGAGGGCGGTGGTTCGGCGCGGGTGCAGCAATGGGACGGTGCCAACTGGACGCTGATCAGCGACTGGATCCCGGCGGATCGCGCCTTGCTGCGGCCGTTGATTGACGAAAAATCCGCGGCGTTCGCCAAGGAAAAAGGCCTGACGCCGCGCACCTGCACCGGGGATGAATAAACCATGAGCCAAGCCGCCACGGATAACGCCGCGCAGCAGCTGTTGCAGGTCAAGGACATCGAAGTGATCTACGACGGCGCGATCCTGGCTGTGGCCGGGGTGTCGCTGACCGTGCCCAAGGGCGGCATCGTTGCGTTGCTCGGGGCCAACGGCGCGGGCAAAAGCACCACGCTCAAGGCGATTTCCGGGCTGGTGCGGGCCGAGCGGGCGGAGGTCAGTCGCGGCAGCATCGAGTTTCTCGGCCGCGATACGGTGGGCGTTGATCCGAGCGTGCGGGTGCGCCAGGGCATGGTGCATGTGCTGGAGGGCCGCCACGTGTTCCCGCAACTGACGGTGGAGGACAACCTGCGCAGCGGCGGGTTTGTCCGGCGCTTGAGTCGCCAGGACCTGGCCCGGGACCTGGAGCGGATCTACGCCTGGTTCCCGCGCCTGAAAACCAAGCGCAAGACCCAGGCCGGGCTGACGTCCGGAGGCGAGCAGCAGATGGTCGCCATCGGCCGGGCGCTGATGACACGTCCTACTTTGGTACTGCTTGATGAACCTTCCATGGGTTTGGCGCCTATTATCGTCCAGGAGATTTTCGAGATCGTCGCCCAGCTCAATCGCGACGAGCAGGTGAGCTTCCTGATTGCCGAGCAAAACATTAATGTGGCGCTCAAGTATGCGTCCCAGGCCTACGTGCTCGACACCGGGCGCGTGGTGTTGTCTGGAACCGCCGAAGAACTGCTGGCCCGGGGCGATCTGCACGACTTCTATTTAGGCAAACACTGACCGTGAGAATGCGATGAATCAAACCCCAAGCGGACAGGCGACCGACGCCATCCGCCACGCAGACATCCTGATCATTGGCGGCGGCCTCAGCGGCGCGATGCTGGCGGCGCAGTTGCTGCGGTTGCCCGGCCAGCGTTCGCTGCTGGTGATTGAACCCCGGGCCGAACTGGGCCGGGGCGAGGCCTATAGCGCGGTTGAGTTGGGCCATACGCTCAATGGTAATGCGGCGCGGATGAGCGTTGATCCGGACAATGCCGATGATTTGACCCAGTGGCTGACCGAATACATCGCGGGGGGCGGCTGGCCGGAGTCTGACGAGCAACATGTGCCGGTCAGCGAGTTGTTCCCGCCGAGGGGGATTTTCGGGCTGTACGTGCAGCAGCGTTTGGCGGAAGCACAAGCGGTGGGCGCGTTGAACGGCTCGACTGTCGAGCATGTGCGGGCCGAGGTGGTTGACCTGCAAACCTTCGATGATTCCGTGCGATTGAGTTTGAGCGACGGGCAGCAGTTACGGGGCGCTTTTGCGGTGCTGGCCACCGGAATGTTCCCCGCTGCGCGCACGCCGCAGACCGAATCCAGCGGTTTGAATGCGGCGGCGCTGGACCCCTGGGACGTCGCCGTCATGCAGCAACTCGATGCGCAATCCACGGTGCTGATCATCGGCTCGGGCCTGACCATGGTCGATGCCGTGGTATCGCTGGAACAGGCCGGGCATCGCGGGCCGATCGAAGTGTTTTCCCGGCACGGATTGCTGCCGCATGTCCGGCGCCAGCCGCCGGCCTGGGTGGATTTTTTGGCGCAGGATCACAGCATTCGTTCGCCCCGCCAGTTGCTGCGGGCATTGCGTCGTCACTGCAAGGACGCCATCGCTCAAGGCATCGACTGGCAATCGCCCCTCGACACGGTGCGGGCGCACATCGGTCGGTTGTGGAATCAGGCGACGGACGCGCAACGCCGGCAGTTTGTGCGGCATGTGCGGCCATGGTGGGAAAGTCATCACCACCGCTCGCCACCGTTGAGCGCGGAGTTGGTCGCGCGGCTGCACGGGGAAGGGCGGTTGCGGATTCAGGCGGCGTCGTTCAAAGGCTTGGCGCCTTCCGTGAACGGTGACGTGAGCATTCGTATCCGTCGTCGCGGCGAGGCGGAAACGGTGTTTGTCAGCGGCGCAGCGTTGATCAACTCCAGCGGTATCGAATACGACTGGCGCCGGGTCGCCCGGCCCCTGCCACAGCAGTTGCTGGCGCGTGGGCTGATCAAACCGGGGCCGTTGGCGCTGGGGATTGCAGCGGCGGTGGATGGTGCGGTGTTGGACGTTGACGGGCAAGTTGCCCAGCGCTTATTCGCCATGGGCCCGCCATTGCGTGGCATGTGGTGGGAAAGTACGGCGGTGACGGATGTGGCGAGCCAGGCCAAGGCGTTGGCGGCGCGCTTAGCCGTAGCAGCTGCCGAGCCCGCGAGGCTGCGTTCGGCGGCGAAGCCGTCGTGAAGTCAACGACTGCGTTGTTCCAGGATGACCGTGCATAGCGGGTTTACGACGGCTGCGCCGCCGAACGCAGCCTCGCGCAGCTCGGCAACTGCTACCACGGATATCGCTGGCTGTTAAAACGGAGAAACCCCGGGTAGAGCGGATCTACCCGGGGTTTCTTGTTTGAAGCGGCGCAAACTTACGAATCAATACGCTGATATTTCGAACCGAACTCAGGGCGGTTTTCAGCCACGTAGAGTTTGGCTTGTTCGGCGTTCTGCTGCAGGTTCACACTGCCTTTGCGTTCGGTGTCGATGCTGACGGTGTTAACGTTCTGGGTCGCCGGTTGGCCGACTTTCACCGCAGCGATGGATTGTGTTGCGGCCATGGCCGAGGTGGTGCCAAGGACGGTAAGGGCGAAGGTAAGACCGATGATGCTTTTCATGATGTTGCTCCAGAGAGTGGGAAGAAGATGTGGCCACTCTAGTGCCGGAGCGCGGCGATGAAAAAACACCCTTGGGCATAGTCGATATCAAGAACGTTGATCCATGGCCGGGTGTCGCGCACGAACCCTGTGGGAGCGGGCTTGCTCGCGAAGGCTGCCTGACATTCAACAAAGATGTAGACTGTTACACCGCTTTCGCGAGCAAGCCCGCTCCCACAGTTGATAGGTGTTGAGCGCATTTTCTGTGCCTGGCACAAAACCATTGTGGGAGCGGGCTTGCTCGCGAAGGCTGCCTGACATTCAAAAACGGTATCGACTGTTACACCGCTTTCGCGAGCAAGCCCGCTCCCACAGTTGATAGGTGTTGAGCGCATTTTCTGTGCCAGGCACAAAACCATTGTGGGAGCGAGCCTGCTCGCGAAGAGGCCAGTACATTCAACATTGAAGTTGTCTGTCAGGCCGCCTTCGCGAGCAGGCTCGCTCCCACAATTGGATCAGTAGCGCTGATATTTCGAGCCGAACTCAGGACGGTTTTCCGCAACGACCACACCGGCGTGTACGGCGTTGCTCGGGCTGAAAAGCGCAACACGTTCGCGCAGTTCTTGCAGGCAATCGGCGCCGCCTTCGGCTACACGATTCTGGATCAGGCGATCGGCGCCGCCTTCGGCCACACGATTCTGGATCAAGCGATCCGAGCCACCTTCGGCGACACGGTTCTTTTGCAGGTTTTCAGAGCCATATTCCGCGACGCGATTCTGTTGCAGCCGATCCGAACCGCCTTCCACCAGCAGTTGCTGGGCCGGGCTGTGGGCGGCAGCGCTCGCGGTGTTGGCCGAGGCCAGGTTCGACAGGCCGAGGCCGCCGATCAATGCCAGACCGAGTGCCAGGGACGAAACTTTCGAGAAGTTGATCATGGGTGATGCTCCGTGCGTTTAGTTTGAGTGGGTCGGTAGCTGCTGCTATCCGGTGAACACAGTTAAACGCTCGGGTGTATCGGTGATGTGTGCTGGAACGTCGCGAAGTCGCAGGTTGCGTATCTATCGCGGGGTTTTATACAGACGGATACAAATCTATCTTCACGACGGTGCACCCAGCATCTCCACGGGGTAGGAGAACACGTAGCCTTCATTGCGCACGGTCTTGATGTAGGTCGATTCCCGGGAGTCGTCCATAAGGCGTTGGCGCAAGCGGCTCACCAGCAAGTCGATGGAGCGGTCGAACAGGTCGGCGTCACGACCCTGGGTCAGGTTGAGCAACTGGTCGCGGCTGAGCACCCGTTGCGGGTGATCGAGGAACACCCGCAACAGTCGGTACTCGGCGCCGCTCAGAGCGACCATGGTGTCGTCTTCGTCTAGCAAGTGGCGGGCGGTGGTGTCGAGACGCCAGCGGCCAAAAGCCAGGAGCCGGCCGCTTTCGGTGATCAGCAGGTTCGGCGGCAACATGCGGGTGCGGCGCAGCACGGCGTTGATCCGTGCCAGCAGTTCGCGGGCGGCGAAGGGTTTGGTCAGGTAGTCGTCGGCGCCCATTTCCAGGCCGAGGATGCGGTCAGTTTCATCGTTGCGCGCAGTGAGCATCAGGATCGGCGTGGCTTTGTGCTTGCCCGCGCGCAATTCGCGGCACAGCAGCAAGCCGTCGTCACCGGGCATCATGATGTCGAGCACGATCAGGTCCACCTGATTCGCTTCCAGAAAGCTGCGCATCTGCCGGCCGTCGGCGACCACGGTGGTGCGCAAACCGTTCTTCTTCAGGTAATTGCCGACCAGTTCGCGGATCTCGCGATCGTCATCGACAATCAGGATGTGGTCCACATGCTCCATTGCCCAGCCCTCTTATTATCAGTACACCGCCAACCCTGTTTGTATCGCACTGTATCTCACGCGCTGTTGGACACGTTATGCCTTATTAGCAGTGGTTTTACGACACATGGCAGATACCTCGGGACGATTGAATGGATCCATTGAGGCAAGCCGACTTGCCTGGCAACCACTGGTCATTGCACCCCTGAGGAAATCACCATGAACTGGAACAAACTCGCTGTCGCCAGCTTCTTCGCGGTCCTGAACGTTGCAGCATTTTCGGCCCATGCCGATGAAAAAACCACGGCGCCTGTGCCAGTCAGTGCCAGCACCCTCAAAGCGGACCCGTTCGGCGCGCTGAAGCATGTCAACGCCGGGTTACTGAACGTGGCGTACGCCGAGGTCGGTCCCGCCGATGGGCCGGTGGTGATTCTGCTGCACGGCTGGCCCTACGACATTCACAGCTACAGCGACGTGGCGCCCTTGTTGGCGGCCAAGGGTTACCGGGTGCTGATCCCGTACGCGCGAGGCTATGGCGATACGCATTTCCTGTCCGAGAAGACCCTGCGCAATGGCCAACCCGCCGCGCTGGCCAGTGACGTTATCGACTTCATGGACGCGCTGAAGATCAAGAAAGCCGTGCTCGGTGGCTACGACTGGGGCGCACGCTCGGCGGACATCGTTGCGGCGCTGTGGCCGGAGCGGGTAGAAGCGCTGGTCGCCGTGAGCGGTTACCTGATCGGCAACCAGGCCGCGGGCAAGAATCCGTTGCCGCCCAAGGCCGAATTGCAATGGTGGTACCAGTTCTACTTCGCCACCGACCGCGGCGAGGCTGGCTACGAAAAAAACCGCCACGATTTCGCCAAGCTGATCTGGCAAATAGCTTCGCCGAAATGGACCTTCGACGACGCCACCTTCGACCGCAGCGCTGTCGCGCTGGATAACCCTGACCATGTCGCGATCACGATTTTCAACTATCGCTGGCGCCTGGGCCTGGTCCAGGGCGAACCGCAATATGAAGCGCTGGAGCAGCGACTGGCCAAGGCGCCGAACATCACCGTGCCGACCATCACGATGGAAGGCGACGCCAATGGCGCGCCGCATCCGGCTGCCGAAGATTACGCCAAGCGCTTTACCGGCAAATATGAGTACCGGCTGATCAATGGCGGCATCGGCCACAACCTGCCGCAGGAAGATCCGCAGGCGTTTGCCAAAGCGGTGATAGACGCTGATCACCTGTAACATCTGCCGCAAATTACTGTGGGAGCGGGCTTGCTCGCGAAGACGGAGTGTCAGGCGATGAAGATGTTGAATGTGCCGGCCCTTTCGCGAGCAAGCCCGCTCCCACAGGGAATCTAATCGCTCTACTCAATCAGGATTCGTCGTTCATGAAAGCACTGATCTTCGGCGCCACCGGCATGGTCGGCCAGGGCGTACTGCGCGAAAGCCTGCTGGCGGCGGATGTCGAGCAGGTGGTCGTCGTCGGCCGAACAGCGGTCGAGGCGACGAACCCCAAGTTGCAATCGCTGGTGGTGCCGGACTTGACTCGCCTCAGCGCGGTTGAAGCGCAGTTGCAGGGTTTCGATGCCTGCTTTTTCTGCCTCGGCGTGTCGTCGTCCGGAATGGATGAAGCGCAGTATGCGCGCCTCACCTATGACCTGACCCTGGCCGTGGCCGAGGTGCTGGCGCGACTGAATCCGGGCATGACCTTTGTGTATGTCTCGGGCGCCGGCACCGACAGCACTGAGAAGGGCAAAAGCATGTGGGCGCGGGTCAAGGGGCGAACCGAGAACGCGTTGCTGCGTTTACCGTTCAAGGCGGTTTACCTGTTTCGACCGGGGATGATCCAGCCGTTGAATGGTGCAGTGTCCAAGACCTCGGTGTATCGCTGGACCTACATCGTGATGGCGCCGTTAATGCCGCTTTTGCGCTGGCTGTTTCCGCGGCAGGTGCTGACCACCGTTTCGGTGGGGCAGGCGATGTTGGAGGTTGCCCGGCATGGGGCGGCGAGTGCGGTCCTGGAGGCGCCGGCTATACAGGCTGCGGCACTCAGAGGATAACGAGCCAGGCACCGAACCAAATGTGGGAGCGGGCTTGCTCGCGAAAGCGGTGTGTCAGGCGACATCCATGTTGAATGTGACGCCCCCTTCGCGAGCAAGCCCGCTCCCACAAGGTATGTGATCGTTCCCACGCTCTGCGTGGGAATGCAGCCCGGGACGCTCCGCGTCCCATCAGTAGCCGAACGCGGAGCGTCCGCAGAGGCATTCCCACACAGAGCGTGGGAACGATCACAACGATCAATCAAGCGATATTACGCAACCACTTGATAACACGGCACATACGCCGCGCCACCCGGCAGTTTCATCCGGTGCTGGGCGACGAACGCCTTGAGCAGCTGATCCAGCGGCTGCATCACCGCCGCGTCGCCACGGATCTGGTACGGGCCGTGTTCTTCGATCAGGCGGATGCCCTTGTCCTTGACGTTGCCGGCAACGATGCCGGAGAACGCCCGGCGCAGGTTGGCGGCGAGTTCGTGTGGTGGCAGTTTGCGGCTCAGTTGCAGGCTGGCCATGTTTTCGTGGGTCGGATCGAACGGACGCTGGAAGCCTTCGTCGATCTTCAGCAGCCAGTTGAAGTGGAACGCGTCGTTGCGCTCGCGGCGGAACTGTTTGACCTCTTTGAGCCCCGCAGTCATATGCCGCGCCACTTCCGCCGGGTCGTCGATGATAATCGTGTAGTGCTGCTTCGCCGCGTCACCCAGGGTGGCGCCGACGAACGCGTCCAGCTGCTCCAGATACGGCGCTGCGTGTTTCGGCCCGGTCAGCACGACCGGGAAGGGCAGGCCTGCGTTATCCGGGTGCATCAGGATACCCAGCAGGTACAGGAATTCTTCCGCCGTACCGGCGCCGCCCGGGAAGATGATGATGCCGTGGCCGACGCGGACGAAGGCTTCCAGGCGTTTTTCGATGTCCGGCAGGATCACCAGTTCATTGACGATCGGGTTCGGCGCTTCGGCGGCGATGATGCCCGGCTCGGTCAGGCCCAGGTAACGGCCGCCGTGGATGCGCTGCTTGGCGTGGGCGATGGTTGCGCCTTTCATCGGGCCTTTCATCACGCCGGGGCCGCAACCGGTGCATATATCGAGGCTGCGCAGGCCCAGTTCGTGGCCGACTTTCTTGGTGTATTTGTATTCTTCGGTATTGATCGAGTGGCCGCCCCAGCACACCACGATCTTCGGCTCCACGCCTGGGCGCAGGGTGCGCGCGTTGCGCAGCAGATGGAAAACGTAGTCGCTGATGCCTTGCGAGGTGCTGAGGTCAATGCGCTGGGCGTCGAGTTCGTTTTCGGTGTAGACGATGTCGCGCAGGGCGCTGAATAGCATTTCCCGGGTGCTGGCGATCATTTCGCCATCGACGAAGGCGTCGGCCGGGGCGTTCAGCAGTTCCAGGCGCACGCCGCGATCCTGCTGGTGAATGCGGATTTCGAAGTCCTTGTAGGCTTCGAGAATAGTCTTGGCGTTATCAACGTGGGCGCCGGTGTTGAGGATGGCCAGGGCGCACTGGCGGAAGAGGGTGTAGGTGCTGCCGGAACCGGCTTCGCTCAGTTGCTGGACTTCACGCTGGGACAGGGTTTCCAGGCTGCCTTTAGGGCTGACAGAGGCGTTGATTACTTGGCGTTGGGACATTCAATGATCCTTAAAACGATGCCAGTCATACAGGAGGAGCGATTGGCATCCGAATAAAATGTATCCATGAAAGAAGATGGCACGAAGTACGCTGTCTCGCCACGTTCTCCTTTGACGATGAAAAGATGAAAAGGAGCCCCAGCATAGCTAAATCCCCCACAGAGGCGATAATGCGCGCACTCTTTTTGCTCACAGAGCCTTTTACTTGATGCAGGGAACCCCGCCAAGATGTTCGAAATCCAGCCAATGAATGCCGAAGTTTTCCGAAGCCAGACCCGTCGCAGTACGGTGATCATCGCCCTGATTTTCCTGGCGCTGGCCATGGTGCTCTCGACGACGGCTGTGGCGTTGTTCGGCGAACCGGGTGGCGACAACCTGCGATTCAACGTCGGCGGCGTGTTTGTCGCGGTTTTGCTGATGGTGGCGCTGATGCGTGGCCGGTTCTGGCACCAGCAATGGATGGCTCCGGCGGTCTACGGCTGGCGCCTCAAACGCAGCCTGATGAGCGTTACCAACGTCATGCACCAGGTGACGGCGGCGGTGGCGAAGGATGATCCGGACGCCATGAAGCTGCTGCGCTTCTATCACCTGGGGTTGCACCAGATGCACGAACTGGACGGCAACTCCAGCGATCACAGCCAGTTGATCCGGGAAATGGACCAGCATAAGGCGCGGATGGAAGCGTTGGGCCTCGACACCGAACAGACCCAATTGAATCCGGCGTGGCTTGAGGCGGTGAAGCAGACCCCGCGCTAGACCCGTGGTGTGGGCGAAATCCGCCCGATTGGATCTAGGGTTTCGCGGCGCTGGCGCCTAGGCTGAAGGTCACTCCCCGAACGGGGGAGGCGGCTGCCAGAAAGGAACCCCAATGACCGCGACACGCCCGATCCTTATCTTCGCCATCGTCCTCGGCGTGGCCATGGCCGCCAACGGCGTGTTCATGCTGATCAATCCTGCGTTGTGGTACAGCGCGGTGCCCGGGGTCGAGCGCACCGGGCTGTTCAACCAGCATTTCATCCGCGACATCGGTTTGCTCTACATGGCGATTGGCGCCGCGTTCGCTGGCGGCAGCCTGAGCCCGACGCACCGCGTGCTGCTCTGGGCTTCAGCGGCAACCTGGCTGACTGCCCATGCGCTGTTTCATTTCTGGGAAGTCGCCGCCGGGATCTGCGGGCCAGAGGCGTTGCGGGTGGATTTCGCGGCGGTGACGTTGCCGGCGATTTTCGCGATTCTGCTGACGTTGTGGGCAATGAAAGCGCGTATCGCCTAATCTGAGCGATGATCAGGCATAGTAAAGCGCCCGCGGGGCCAAAGACGCGATCAGGAAGCATCGCCTCTTCAACAGAATTCAGGGAACGTCATGGGACAGCCGTCCGTAAAAGTTCGTATTGAAGCCCTCCAACCCACGGCGTCGTTTCTGGCCGAGCAGGTCCAGGCGAAGCTCAAGGTTCGTTACGCCGTGGTTTTGCTGGTGGCGGTGTGCCTGTCCATGACCGCCATTGCGATCTGGGAGGCCTGGAACTCGCGTCACTATCACTTGCATGACAAAGAAGTGGCGATGTCCAACCTGGCGCAGACCCTGGCGTCCCAGGCACAGTCAACGATCAAGCAGGCCGACACGTTGCTGTTTACCCTGGTCGATCGCATCGAAAAGGACGGCATGGGGTCGCCACCGTTTTCTCGCATGCAACTGTTACTCGGCGCCCAGCGGACTGAGCTATCCCAGCTCCATGGTTTATTCATCTACGACGAAAACGGTCATTGGCTGGTCAATTCCAATGGCTCCTCCATGCCCAATGCCAACAACTCCGACCGTGAATACTTCATTTTTCATCGTGACCATACCGACCGTGGCCCGCATATCGGCCCGTCGATCAAGAGTCGCTCGACCGACGAATGGATCATGACCGTGTCGCGGCGCCTCAATCATCCCGATGGCAGTTTTGCGGGTGTGGTGGTGGCCACGATTTATCTCAATCATTTCCTTTCGCTGTACGACAGCATCGACATGGGCAAAAACGGCGCGATCAACCTGATGGCCGACAACGGCACCATCATCGTGCGCCGACCCTTCAGAGAAGCTGACATCGGCACCAGCGTCGCCAGCGGACCGTTGTTTACCCAGCTTCTGCCTCACGCCAGCTTCGGTACGGCGACGATCAAATCCGTGATCGATGGAGTCGAGCGAGTCCTGGGATTTCGGCGAGTTGATGGTTATCCGATGGTGGTTTCCGCGGCCCTGAACAAAGAAGAGGTGCTCGCCGGCTGGCGTCAGGAATCGTTGAACAGTGCGGCGATCGTGGCCTTGCTGCTGGGGTTTCTGGGCACGCTCGGCTATCGGCTGATCCGGGTCATGAAGCAGCAGAATCACATTCAAAGCGTCTTGCTCGACGCCCAGGAAAAACTCATCGAGGTCAATCGCAGCCTTGAGCTACTGGCCCTGGAAGATGCGCTGACCGGGCTGGCCAACCGGCGTCAGTTCGATATTTTCATGGTGGCGGAGATGGGCCGCGCCCGGCGCAGCCAGTCGGGCCTGGCGTTGCTGATGATCGATGTCGATCACTTCAAGTTGTTCAACGATCACTACGGGCATGTGGCCGGCGATGAATGTTTGCGCAAAATCAGCGCCATCATCACGGAAAACATCAAGCGTCCCGGTGATTTGGCCGTGCGCTATGGCGGTGAGGAATTTGCCGTGGTGCTGCCCGGCACCGACTATGTCGGGGCCTTCCTGGTGGCGGAAAAGATCCGCCGCGCGGTGCAGCTGGCGGGCATTGAGCACACGGAAGGCATTGAAGGTGTGGTCACGGTCAGCCTGGGTGTCTGCGCCTACCACCCGGCCTCGCAAGCCGGGGCCGACGATCTGGTCGGCGCGGCGGACAAAGCGTTGTACGTGGCCAAGGCCAGTGGCCGGAACATGAGCGTTATTGCTAACTGAATTCAGACTAAGCGGTCGCTGCCCTGGACCAGTTTGCTCGCGAGCCAGGGTTGCTTGAGCTGTTCCAGCCACCAGCCCAGGGCGCGGCCGTCGTGGTCGCCACGCCAGCCGGCGTAGAGAATGTTCGGCTCGCGCGGGTCGGCCATCTGTTTTTCAATCAGCGTGCCGTTGTCCAGCAGGGAGCCGACCCGATGCCGGGGCAGCCATCCGACGCCCAGGCCGTCGCACTGGGCGAGGATTTTCGCGCGCATGGTCGGCACCGCGAGCACCGGTTGTCCGCCGGAAACGCCATAGGTGCTGCCTTCGGTGGCCCGGGACGAGTCCGCCACGACAATCGCCCGGTGCTGCGTGACCATGGCGCGGGTGATCGGCTCTTTGGCCTTGGCCAGCGGGTGTTTGGGGGAGACGGCGAACACCCATTCCATTTCCCCCAGTTGCATCCAGCGCAATGAAGGAATGGCCGGCGGCTCGTTGGTGGCGCCGATGATCAGGTCCGCGCGACCTTCCCGCAACGCTTCCCAGACCCCTTTGAGGACTTCCTGGGTGATGCGCAACGGCACGCCGGATTCCAGCACGTCGAACGCGTGAATCACCGGGATCAGGGTGTCGAACTCCAGCAGTTCGTCAGTGACAATCCACAACCGGCTCTCCCAGCCATTGGCCACTTGCTGGACGCGTTGGGTCAGGCGAGAGACGTCCTGCATCAGCCGCGCCGCTTCGTTCACCAGCAATTCACCGGCAGCGGTGAGCTGCAAACGGTAGCGACGGCGATCGAACAGCAGGGCATCGAAGCGTTCTTCCAGTTGCCGCGCGGCGTAGGACACGGTGGACGGCGCCTTGCCCAGATGGGCAGCGGCGCGGGACAGGCTGCCGGTTGCGCGGATGGCCTCAAGCAGGGCCAGGTCTTCAATCGACAGCATCTTTCGAGATCTCCGGTGAACCTGTGGCGAGGGAGCAAGCTCTCTCGCCACAGGTTTTGTGTTCGCTTGCCTTATGCCGCCCGACGCAACTTCCACAACCGAATCAACCGCACATAAACCACCAGGTTGACCGCCAGCACCACGCTGGCGAGCCCCAGTTGAATCGTCGGTGTCAGCCCGGCCGGGTAGATGACCGGCAACACGTAGTGCTCGATGAAACCGCCGCCATACACGGTTTGCCCGGCGGCTTCGCGCATCAGGTTTTCCCAATAGGTCAGCGGGCAGGTCAGGTGAAAGACTTCGACGATCACGCCCCACGCGGCGGCGGGCAGGTGCCACCAGATCAGGGGGCGCCATTTGAGCACCAGCAGCCCGCCGAACAGCACGAACAGAATGAACAACAGGTGAAACAGCACCAGCCCGTCGGCGGCGATTCGGTAAAGCATGTCGATTCCCTGACTCTTCGATTGAATGGCTCCATGTTACTCGGGCGACGGACTGCGCTCTATGGTTGGTTTTCAATCCCGAAAATCGGCGAATTCCGCGCGCATCCGCCCGTTGTGCTTGGCTTGATAGAGCAACTTGTCGACCTGTTCGACGAACGCCAGGGCACCGCTGTCCTCGCTGGCGGCGGTGGTGCCGACGCCGAGGCTCAGGGTGACAAGCGGTGAAACCGGCGAAAATCCATGGGCAATCTGCTGCTGGCGAATCAAGTGCAGGCATTTGCGCGCCACCAACCTGGCCGACTCGGCATCGGTTTCCGGTAGCAACCAGACGAACTCTTCGCCGCCGATCCGGGCAATGAAATCCCGTGGCCGATTGGCCGCCAGGGACAAGGTCTGCGCCACGCGCCGCAAGCATTCGTCACCCTGGATGTGGCCGTAGTGGTCGTTGTACTGCTTGAAGTAATCGATATCCAGAATCAGCAGCGACAGCGGCAGCTCGGTGCGCTGGGCGTTGCTCCATTCGCGTTCCAGGACCGTATCGAACATGCGCCGGTTAGCGATGCCGGTCAGGCCGTCCTGGAACGAATATTCTTCGAGTTGCTTCTGCAGGCGAATCAGGTGCTCTTCGGTTTTCTTGCGCTCGCTGATGTCGAACATGAACCCCACCAGCGCTTCGACTTCGCCGTCCTTGCGCACCACGTGCACCACATCGCGAATCCAGACGTAGTCGCCGTCGCGGGTCAGCGCACGGTAGTCGGCCTCGTGATCGACCCCGGCGCGGGATTGCGAGACGCAGAACTCCACCACGTAATCGCGATCGTCCGGATGCATGCGCTCGACCCAGTCATTGACCGTGACCCAACTGTCCTGCTGCCAGCCGAGCAGGCTTTCGATCTGCGGGCCGATGTAGCTGAACGTCATGGTTTTCCAGTCGATCCGCCAGGGAATCGCCTTGGTCGACTCAAGCAGGGTTTTGTAGACATCGCTGTCGGTGTCGACGGAGCTCATAAAGGGCCGGCCTCATGGGAGGGAATGCAGGGCCATCATGTTGATACTACCGTCACGAATCAAGCGGGCAGCCGATGAAAGGCAGCGCCACATGGGTTTCTGGAAAGTGCGCAAGATTGTTCAAGCCTTCGCCGGCGTCTGCTGGCACAGTCGGTGGTCTTTCCACGGGTTGTAGAGCGTTATGTCGAATTCACACATGCCGCGCAGTGCCTTTCTGCGTGGCGCGGCGGCGATCATGCCGTTGTCTCTGGCCACCGCGCCGTGGGGGCTGTTGGCCGGCTCCATGGCCATCGAGGCCAACCTCACGCCGCTGCAAGGCCAGGGCTTGTCGAGCATCGTGTTTGCCGGCGCCGCGCAATTGGTGGCCATCGGCATGCTCAAGGGCGGGGCCGGGGTCTTTTCGATCCTGCTGACCACGCTGCTGCTGACCTCCCAGCACTTGCTGTATGGGATGAGCATGCGTTCAGTGATTTCACCGTTGCCGGGTCGCTGGCGGGTGGGGTTGGGTTTTCTGCTCACCGATGAGTTGTTCGCCCTGACCAGCCAGCACGACAAACAACAGTTCAACCGCTGGTACGCGTTGGGCGTAGGGCTGACGTTCTACATCGCCTGGAACCTGTTCACCCTGGCGGGCATCGTGTTAGGCAGCAGCATTCCGGGCCTGGAACACCTGGGCCTGGACTTCTCCATCGCGGCGACCTTTATCGCCCTGATCACCCCGGTGGTGCGCAATGTGCCGACGGTGGTCTGCGTGGCGGTGTCGCTGTTCTGTTCGGTGCTGTTCAGCTATTGGCAATGGGGCTCGGCCCTGGTGCTGTCGGGGCTGGCGGGCATGACCGCCGGGTTTATCTGCAACAAGCTGTATCTGGAGCGCACATGATCGTTTGGGCAGTGATTATCGGCATGGGCATGTTGGTGTTCTTGAACCGCTACGTGTTTCTCGAACCGCGACTGCCGGTGCGTCTGAGCAGCAATGCGCGGCAGTTTCTCGGCTTTGCCGTGCCGGGCATGTTGACGGCGATTTGCGGGCCGATCGTGTTTATGCCGGACAAACAGCTGAATCTGCAGTGGGATAACCCTTACCTGCTCAGCTCGCTGGTGGCCGTGGGATTGGTGCTCTACACCCGCAACACGCTGCTCAGCATGTTGTTGAGCATGGGCTTCTTCTTTTTGCTGCGCTGGTGGCTGTGAGCCGGGCGGGGGGAAATGTTCTACGCTTAAAGCGGATATTTGATCCCTTCAGGAAGCGAGGTGCACATGGCAACCGAACCCAAGCAGCCGGACCTGGATGACGACACGGACGAACCGAGCGAAGAAGAGATCCAGCGGCAGCGACGCTCGACGCCGGACTGGAAGCATCCGGATGACGGGAAAGAACTGTCGGAACGCGATAGAGAATTTCCCTTGAAACCCTGATTTCTTTGGAAGCAATGAACCCATGTGGGAGCGGGCTTGCTCGCGAAGGCGTTGTGTCAGTCACCATCTACATCGACTGAACGGACGCCTTCGCGAGCAAGCCCGCTCCAACACAGGTATTTGGCAAAATCAAATCGCCTCATTCCAGCGAATATGCGTAATACCCAATTGCTGGGCTTTATTACGCGCGGTTTCGAGACTCGCGTGGGGCGCAATCTTTTGCCCGGATTCGGGATAGGCATGCGCAGACGCCGACTGGATGGCTTCCACATCGGAAAACCCCGCCGCCAATTTGAAAAAGTGTTGTCGCACACCGTCGAGCAGGTAATGCACGGCATAAGGGACAAGTTCGCTCATGTAATTCCATTTGGAGCCAGCCAGATGTGGCTTAGTCATTGAACAGGGAATTCAGAGAGATCTGCGGTACCAGTGTCATGCAGAAATAGGGTCGCCTGAAAAACAAGAGGCCAATCCGGCCTCTACATTCAGAGTGCTCCCAGGGCGGGTTCGTTCAGTTCTGGTGCTGACGTGGCCTGGGAGCGTTGTTTCAGACGTCTTCCAACTGTGGAAAGTCGGGGTGGGCCGCTCGATAGCCGAGGGTCTTGTCGAGCCAGGCGTTGAGCTCATTGATCATCACCGGCGGTTTGCCCGGATAACTTTGCAGCGTGGAGCGCAGAACGCCGCTGATTTCAGCGACTGAGCGCAGGTTTCGAGTCTTGATGTAATTGCCGATAAAGCAGTCGAGTTGCAAGTGTTCTGTCATCGAAAGATAGACACACGCCAGCTCACCGACTTGTTTGAGTGCAAAATCGTCGCGCAACTTATTTCTCTGCAAGATGTGTAAAAGTTGTAGGGATTTCCTGGGGTTGTTGACTCTTTGGTCAACTGTGCGTGCTTATGGAAATGCGGCGCGCATGCTATCTGTAGTCCTGTTAAATGTATGTATGACGGTTGAAATGTCAGACAAGCGGTTATGCGTCAAACAGCCGCGTATATATAACTGTCTCTCCCATGAAACACTTAATGTAACGTTTGAGTTTCCTGTTTATATAGGCAAGTTTTTTGTACGGCTATTCACGCAGGGCTGGATAAACCTCATGGCAGCTCATCAATTAGCGTGGCGTCCTGGTTCCGGACATTACCTACCGCTTTGCCGACCCTGTACCACTGGAAACGTTCGCTGGTTTCACCCTGCATCAACAGCATGTCTTCGGCGCGATCCCTGGGAGTGGCCGGGTCGAGCCATTCCCGCGCCAATTCCGCCGACAACACCACCGGCCGCCGGTCATGAATGTCGAGCAGACCACCGGCGCTGTCGGCGGTGATGATCACAAAACCGACCTCGGCCTGAGGTTCGGGATCACCGGCCGGAAACTGCCCGATCGCCGCACAGAAAATCGGCGTCCCGTCGCGGTGGCGGATCAGCCACGGTTGACGCTTGGCTTCCCCTTCATCCACCCATTCGAACCAGTTGTCGACCGGACAAATCGCCCGGTGCGGCCAGATCGACCGGAAGAACGGCCCGTGGGCAACGTTCTCGCCCCGTGCGTTGATCGGCGCCGCGCGATCCTTTGCCCAGTGTGGCCGCCAGCCCCAGCGCACGTTGTCAGCGTGCAGCCCATCGCTTTGCAGATAAAACAGTGCCAGTTGCGTGGTGGGCGCCGCGTTGTAGCGGGCCAGCGGTTCATCGCCGACGTGGTTGATCAACGCGTCGGGGATGCTCAACACCGCCACGAAATCGTGAATGCCCCGGTACTGCGACAGGCGTCCGCACATCAGCGAAATCTCCCACTGGAGATTTCAGCTTAGATGACATGCGCCAGTTGCAACTCGGTCAACGACAACGCCTTGAGCCGCGCCAGCAACGGGTCACGACGATCGCGGGGATGGGCGAGTTCCACCGCCAATTCCTGACGAATGCGGCTCGGCCGATGATCCATCACCAGCACCCGGTCGCTCAGGTACAGCGCTTCATCGACATCGTGGGTCACCAGCAGCAGGGCAATCGCGTGGCGCTCGGCCAGTTGCAGCAGCAGGTCCTGGAGTTTCATCCGGGTAAAGGCATCGACGGCGCTGAAGGGTTCGTCGAGCAACAGCACTTGCGGGCGCGAATACAGGCCGCGTGCGATGGCCACCCGTTGCGCCATGCCGCCGGACAAGGCTTTGGGCAACGCCTGGGCAAATCCGCCGAGGCCGACTTCTTCGATCAACTGCGCCACCCAGGCTTTGTCGTAGCGGTTGTCGGCGCTGAATCCGATGTTCTGCTCCACCGTCAGCCACGGCATCAGGCGCGGTTCCTGAAACACGAACGCCACTTCACCGGCATTGTTTTTCAGTTCGCCCTGAAAGTCCTTTTCCAGTCCGGCGACGATCCGCAGCAAGGTGCTTTTGCCGCAACCGCTGGGGCCCAGCAGGCTCACGGTTTCCCGAGGCTTCAATTGCAGGTGGATGTTGTTGAGCACGGTGGTGGCGGCGAAGGTTTTGCGCTCCACGCGAATGTCCAGCAGGTGTTCGGTCATGCTCAATCCTCTGCGCTTTGGCCGTTGAAGGTGTCGCGCCAGGCCAGGAAACGTTTCTCCAGGCCGGCGAGGATGCCGTCGCTGAGTTTGCCCAGCACCGCCAGCACAATAATCGCCGCGAGGACGATGTCCGGGCGCGAAGTTTCGCGACCGTCGCTGAGCAGATAGCCAAGGCCTTTGGTCGCGGCGATAAGTTCGGCGGCCACCAGAAACATCCAGGCCAGGCTCATGCCGCTGCGCAACCCGGTGAACAGGCCGGGCAGGGCGGCGGGCAGCAAAATCCGCCGCACCAACCGGGCGTGGCTGAAACCGTACATCTGCCCGACTTCCACCAGTTTGCGGTCGATGTCGCGGATCGCCGCGACGCCGTTGAGGTACACCGGGAAGAACGCGCCGATGGCGATCAGGACGATTTTCGACGTCTCGTCGATGCCCAGCCACAGCAGCAACAACGGCACCCAGGCCAGGCTCGGAATTGAACGCAGGCCGGCGAAAGTCGGTTCCAGATAAGCCTCGGCTTCGCGGCTCAAACCGACCCACGCGGCAAACACCAGGGCCAGGCTCGCGCCGATGGCGAAGCCCAGCAACACCCGCAAAAGACTGGCACTGATGTGTTTCCACAGTGCACCTTCGGCGAGGTCACCGAGGGTCATCGCCACTTCGCTGGGGGCGGGCATCTGGTAGGACGGCAGCCAGCCGATGCGCACGACGAATTCCAGAATGAGAATGATCAGGACCGGCAGGGCCAGGCCTTTGAGGCGCAGTTGCCAGGCGTTGCTGAGGCGGCGGGGGGCGGGTAATGCCAGAGGGGCGGGCAGCGATTTACTTTTGCTGGTCATGGGTTTTCTCCAGGCCAAGATCAAAAGATCGCAGCCTGCGGCGGCGCCCACAGGCGCGTAGGAGCTGCCGAAGGCTGCGATCTTTTGCTTTTATTGACGGGCCACGGTTTCCTTGAAGCCTGTGTCAATCAACTGATCAATGACTTGATCGACGTTAACCCCTTTGCGAACCAGCTCTTCGGACACCAGAATCGGCGCCGCAGCCTTGGACGCAATCACATCCTTGGCGGTCAATTGCGGGCTGCTCAGGTCAGTACGCGACAGTTGCAGCTTGGCCACTTCCAGCGGCAAACCCGATTCCGTGGCGAGCAACTGCGCCAGTTCTTCCGGGTTTTTCACCGCCCATTCCCGCGCCTGTTCGTAAGCGTTGAGCACGGTTTCGATGGTTTTCGGGTGTTCCTTGGCGTAGCTGTCGGTGACGCTGACCACGCCGTAACTGTTGAAATTGGTGTTGCGATACAGCAAGCGTGAACCGGCCTGGACCTGGCTCGCGGCCATGTGCGGATCCAGCCCGGCCCAGGCGTCGACGTCGCCTTTTTCCAAAGCGGTGCGACCGTCCGGATGCTGCAAGTGCACCAGTTCCACGTCGTCCTTGCTCAGGCCGGCCTGTTGCAGGCTGCGCAAGGTAAACAGGTACGGGTCGGTGCCTTTGGTGGCGGCGATTTTCTTGCCTTTCAGGTCGGCCACGGTTTTATAGGGCGAATCCTTGCGCACCACCAGCGCGGTCCATTCGGCGCGGCTGTACACGTACACCGACTTGATCGGGCTGCCATTCGCCCGGCTCAACACCGCCGCGAGGCTGGCGGACGAAGCGAAATCGACGCCACCGCTGTTGAGGTATTCCAAAGAGCGGTTACTGCCCTGGCTCAACACCCAGCCGACCTTGGTCTGGGGCAGGGCTTTTTCCAGGAAGCCGAAGTGCTTGAGCACCAGGCTGACGGGCGAGTAATAGGCGTAATCCAGATGCACTTCGGCCGGGGTGGTTTCGGCGGCCTGGGCCAGGGGTTGCAGGCTCAGGGCGATAGCGACGGCGCTGATCAGGTGCCTGGCTTTGGCAAAACGGAAGAGGCGATTCATGGGGGTGAAACTCCGGCAAGGCAACGGGATTCTTATGTCCTGATGATTGGTAGCTACGAATGCATCCTGCATAAAAGGAATATTGCAGGCTCTGTGCCATGTCCTAGGTTTTGCCGGTTTTCGGGACGCTGGCGGGGGTTAAGTTGGCAAATCGATGACTCAAGCAGAACAGTCTGTTGAGTCGCTGTTGCTGGGCCAACACTGTGGTTTGCCAGTCATGAGCTTATGCATAAATCGAATTTAAAAAGCTTGTGATAAGAGCGTTATGGTCTATCGGAATAACACCCCCGGAGCCTCCGATGAACCCGTCCCGATTCTTGCGCAGCGTGCTGATCAGCGCGCTATTCGCCGCACCTTTTGCCTACGCCAATGACCCCGTCGTCCTGCACGTCGGCGACCAGAACTACTACAACGTTCGTGCCTCGGTGGAGGCCTCGGGTGTGCTGGAAGGGGCGCCGTACACCGTTGACTGGAAACACTTCCAGGCCGCCGCGCCATTGGCGGAAGCGCTGAACACCGGCGCACTGGACCTGGGCTTTCTCGGTGATTCAGGCTTTCTGTTCCTCGCCGCGAAACAGGCGCCGGTGAAGCTGATCGGCGTGTCGCGGCAGAACCCGGACACCATCGCGTTGTTGGTGCCCAAGGATTCTCCGGTCAAAACCATCGCCGACCTCAAGGGCAAGAAAGTCGCGTATTGGCCCGGCGCCTGGAGCCAGCAACTGACCTTGCGCGCCCTGGAGAAAGCCGACCTGCCGGAAGACTATGTCGACTTCATCAAGTTGATGCCGATTGACGCGGCAGCAGCCTTGCCTCAGGGCAGCATCGATGCGTTCCCGGTATGGGAACCGTACATCTCGCAACAGATTCTGTTCTCCGGCGCCCGTCCGATTCTCACCGCCAAGAGCTTGATGCCCGGCCTCAGCGCGATTGCCGCCTCGACGCCGTCCATCGACAGCAAGCGCGAAGCCATCGCCGACTTCCTTGGACGCCTGAAAAAGGCCCGGGCCTGGGTCGATAACCACACCGACGAGTACGCCGACCTCTGGGCGAAGAAGGCCAACCTTGATCAGGAGGTTTCCCGTCATTGGCTGCGCCAGGCCCACATGACCGTTGGCCCGGTGGATCAGCAAGCGGCAGCGGATTTGCAGAGCACCGCGGACTTCCTGTTCAAGGTCAAGGCGCTGCCGGCAGCCTTCGCGACGGCGCCGATCATCGACAACTCATTCCAAAAGTCCTTCGCCGAGTAAACCGTCACCCTGCAGCATGTCGATAAAGCGCTGCGCTGCCGGCGCCATGGCCTGACCCGTGCGGGTGATCAGGCCAATCTGGCGCGTGACGCCGGGATGATCCACCGGCACTTTGACCAGATCATCCCGGCCGTCATCGGCTGATTCGGGCAGCAGGCTCACGCCCAAACCCTGGCGCACCAGTGCCAGCACCGTCGACATGTAATTGGCTTCCAGCCCTGGTGACAATGGCAACTGTGCGTCGGCGAACAGTTGCTCCACCAACTCCCGCACGCTGCTGTCGCGCCCGGTCAGGATGATCGGTTGATCCGTCAGTTCATTCAGTTTGACCGAGCGCCGCCCGGCCAACGAGTGATCGGCGGGGATGAACAGGCACAGCCGATCCTCCAGCACCGTTTGAAACTCCAACCCATGGCTCATCCGCGCCCGCACGCCGAGGCCGAAATCCACTTCGCCATCGCGCACCAGCGTGTCGATCCGTTGCGCCACCACATCGCGCAATCGCACCTCGACCCCCGGAAACTGCTCGCGAAACTGCTTCAACAGCGGCGGCAGGGCGGCGGCGCACAACGATGGCAGGGCCGCGATAGTCACCACGCCCCGGCGCAACGACGCCAAATCCCGCGAAGCGCTGACGATGTTGTCCAGATCCAGCAATAACTTCTCCATAGGCAGCAGCGCACTTTGCCCGGCGCTGGTCAGCGCCACATGCCGGGGGCTGCGTTCGAGCAGGGCGACCCCGAGCCAGTCTTCCAGTTGTTGAATCTGCACGGTCAGGGCCGACGGCGAGAGGTTCAGCGCCACCGCCGCTTTGGCGAAGTTGCCGGTTTGCGCCACGACCAGGAAGGCGCGGATGTGCTGGATTGAATTCTTCATTTTGTTTTTCCGAATGCAGGCAGCCGAACATTTCAATTTACAAAGATTACCCGCAATTCCAATACTCGGTGAAAACAACAACAGCGCATTTCATCGCCGCCGCGAGCAGAAATGCCGAACAGGACCTGCCCATGCTTGCCACACTCGGTGTCATCACCATTCTCTGTTTGCTCGTCGCGGTGATGAGCAAACGCCTGTCGCCCCTGGTTGCCCTGATCGCCTTGCCGATCATTGCCGCGCTGCTCGGTGGCTTCGGCCTGCAAACCAGCGCCTTCATCATTACCGGGATCAAGAACGTCGCCCCGGTGGTCGGCATGTTTGTATTCGCGATTCTGTTCTTCGGCGTGATGACCGACGCCGGGATGCTCGACCCGATCATTGACCGCATCCTCAAACGCGTCGGCACTCGCCCGACCCGCATCGTCATGGGCACTGCGCTATTGGCGTTGCTGGTGCATCTGGACGGTTCCGGGGCGGTGACTTTCCTCGTGACCATCCCGGCGATGCTGCCGTTGTACACGCGGCTTGGTATGGATAAACGCATCCTCGCCTGCGTTACCGCAATGGCAGCCGGGGTTAACTTTTTGCCGTGGACCGGCCCGGTGCTGCGTTCATCAGCGGCGTTGCATGTGCCGGTGGCGGACCTGTTTCAACCGCTGATTCCCGTGCAGATTGTCGGCCTGATCTTCGTCTTCACCTGCGCCTGGTTCCTCGGTCGCCGCGAAGAAAAACGCTTGGGCCTGGGCGCCGGCGCGGTGGTGGACGTAATGCCGCAACGAGTGTTGACCGAGGCCGAAGTGGCCCTGCGCAAGCCACGGCTGTTCTGGCTCAACCTGGTGCTGACGGTGGTGGTGATGGGCGTGATGATTGCCGGGGTTGTCGACCCGGTGGTGATGTTCATGCTCGGCACTGTGTTGGCCTTGTGCATCAACTACCCGAACGTCGATGCGCAACGTGCGCGGATCGACGCCCATGCCAAAACCGCTTTGACCATGGCCAGCATTCTTTTGGCCGCCGGGGTGTTCACCGGGATCATGCAGGGCAGCGGCATGCTCAAGGCCATGGCTGAAGTCGCGGTGGCGCAGATTCCCGCCGGGCATGGCAAGTTGATTCCGATGGTGGTGGGCTTTATCTCGATGCCCCTGAGCCTGCTGTTTGATCCGGATTCCTTCTACTTCGGCATCATGCCGGTGGTGGCCGAAGTCGGCCGCGCCCTGGGTGTCGATCCGCTGCAAGTGGCCCAGGCCTCGCTATTGGGCGTGCACACCACCGGGTTCCCGGTCAGCCCGTTGACCCCGGCGACCTTCCTCTTGGTTGGGCTGTGCAAGATTGAACTGGCGGATCACCAACGCTTCACCATCCCGTTTCTGTTCGCTGCCTCGGTGCTCATGACCGTGACCGCGCTGCTCTTTGGAGTGTTCTGATGAAAACCTTACGCATCGGTTCGGGTGCCGGTTACTCCGGCGACCGCATTGAACCGGCGATCGAACTGGCCGAGCACGGCGAGCTGGATTACCTGGTGTTCGAATGCCTGGCCGAGCGCACCATTGCCCTGGCGCAACAGGCGCGGTTGCTCGACCCGCGCGCCGGTTTCGACCCGCTGCTGAGCGAACGCATGCGCCGGGTGCTGCCCTTTGTCGGGCGCGGTGCCGAGGGGCAGCGCCGCCGCTTGCGGGTGATCACCAACATGGGCGCGGCCAATCCTCTGGCGGCGGCGCAGGAAGTGCGGCGCATTGCCGGGGAACTGGGGATGTCGGGGCTGAAAGTGGTCGCGCTGACCGGTGACGATGTACTGGCGACTCTGCTGGGCGATCCGTCGCAGACTCTGGATAACGGAAAGACCCTGGCTTCCTTGGGCGAGCGCCTGATTTCGGCCAACGCCTATCTGGGTGTGGACGGCATCATCGACGCGCTGCGGGCTGATGCCGACGTGGTAATCACCGGTCGCGTGGCGGATCCGTCGCTGTTTCTCGCGCCGCAGATGTTCGAATTCGGCTGGGCGGCGGACGATTGGTCGCGTTTGGGGCGCGGTACGTTGGTCGGGCATTTGCTCGAATGTGCCGGGCAAATCAGCGGTGGTTATTTCGCTGATCCGGGGTTCAAGGATGTGCCGGATCTGGCGCGCCTTGGGTTCCCGCTGGCCGAGGTCGATGCCACGGGGCGGGCGGTGATCAGCAAGGTCGCCGGCTCCGGTGGGCGCATCGATACCGCGACCTGTACCGAGCAGATGATCTACGAAGTGCATGACCCGGCGGCGTATCTCACGCCGGATGTCAGCGCCGATTTTTCCGGGGTGTCCTTCAGCGTTCAAGGGCCGGACCGGGTACTGGCGTCAGGTGCTGACGGTCGGGCGCGACCGCAGTCGCTGAAGGTCTCGGTGGGTTATCTCGATGGCTGGATTGGCGAGGGCCAGATTTCCTATGGTGGCCCCGGTGCGCTGGCTCGGGGGCGACTGGCACGGGACGTGGTGCTGGAGCGCTTGAAGCTGACCGGCGTGGTGTTTGAAGAGATTCGTGCCGAGTTGATTGGCGTCGATGCCTTGCACGGTGGTGAATTGGGTTCACGGACGGACAGCGAACCTTGGGAAGTGCGCCTGCGCGTCGCGGCCCGTTGCGCGGATCGCGCCGAAGCCGTGCGAATTGGTAATGAAGTGGAAACGTTGTACACCAACGGACCTTATGGCGGCGGCGGGGCGAGCAAGTCGGTGCGCCAGGTGGTAGCGGTGGCTTCGCTGTTGTTGCCGCGGGATACCGTTACGTTGCAGATTCATTCAGAGGACTTGGCATGAAGCTGCGTGAACTGGCCCATTCCCGAACCGGGGACAAGGGCGATACCTCGAACATTTCGGTGATTGCCTTTCGCGCCGAGGACTTTCCCCGCCTGCGTGAATGGCTGACAGTGGAGCGAGTCACCGCGCATTTCGCTGAACTGCTGGAC
Source organism: Pseudomonas sp. NPDC096950 (assembly GCF_044762525.1). Taxonomy (NCBI): domain Bacteria; kingdom Pseudomonadati; phylum Pseudomonadota; class Gammaproteobacteria; order Pseudomonadales; family Pseudomonadaceae; genus Pseudomonas; species Pseudomonas sp. NPDC096950. The sequence goes on from NZ_JBIWEL010000003.1 coordinate 352,676, forward strand.
CTGCAAGGCCCGCCGGTACGGCGCTACGAATTGCCCAACGTCCACGCGCTGAATTTCGTGTTGCCCGGCATTTTGCGCGGTGGCGTCACCCGATCCCTGGCCATCGATGCCCACGGCAAGGCGCTGGGTGCTGCGTTGCTCGATCTGGAGCTTTGAAACACCTGACATAGCGGCACTTGAACCAAAACTGTGTACCCTGTTCCAACCTGGGCCCGTCGCCACCGGCGGGCCCATTGGAGGATCACCGGGCGAGGGGTTTTTGCCATTAACGTGACGACCGCAACGGTCTGGCCCAAGGCAAAACATGACGCAACTGTTCAAGGTTCTATCGGCGCTTGCCCTGGCTATCGGGTTGACGGGCTGCATCGCATCGCCTATCGAACTGACGCCGCAGACACAACAGCGTCTGCAAACCCAGGCGCCGATCCGTTTTCTGCTGACCTTCGATGACGGCCCCAGTGCGTCAAGCTTCTGGAACCCCACCGACACCGTACTCGACGGCCTCGCGCAAAACCCGTTGCAACCGAATATCAAAGCGGTGTTCTTCGTCCAGACCGGCGCGCCCCGGGCCGGCGACAGCGACATCGGTCGGCGAGTCATGCAGCGCGAGCATGCCGAAGGGCAGATTCTCGGTTTTCATACGGCCACCCATTTTCACACCAATCATCGTTCGTTGAGTCCTGAAGACCTGGAGCAGTCCCTGAGCAACGGCAGCGCCGCCATCGCCGCGATCACCGGGGCGCCGCCGAGCCTGATGCGGCCGCCGTTCTGGAATTACGACACGCGCACCTTCGCCGCCTACCAACGGCATGGCATGCACGTATTGTTGACCGACGTGAGCGCGAATGACGGCAAGATCTGGGGCTTCAACGCCAGCCCCCGGCGCCGGGCGAACATGCTGCGCCAGTTATCGGAAATTCGTGAGCGCATCGCCCAAGGTGAGCTGCCCACGGTGGACGGGGTGATACCGGTGGTGGTGACCTTCCACGACCTCAACCGCTACACCGCCCGGCATACCCGTGAATACCTGCAGATCCTGATCGACAGCGCCAAAGCCACCGGGGTGAAAACCGCGCCGAAGCCGTTTTACGACGATCAAGGGCAACTGCTGCGCGCGGCCATGGCCCGCACCGTCACCGAAAGTGCGGAACCGGTGCAATTGCCGGGCATCTGGAACTGGCTGTGGGACGGCGATAGCCATTGAGGGATCGCGAATAATTTTTGGCGCTCGATGTGCAGGCTGGCAAAAGCGTATCTATGCTGATCGGGTCGAGTTCAATCAACCGCCATGGAGGCCCCCGTCATGGTTTCGATTCCAGAACTTTGCCGCATCGTGACGTCCGGTTTTCAGCCGCTTTCGTGCGACTGCTCGGTAAACCCCGACGGCACCCTGCGGATCAAGGTCTTCGAACCGGCGACCGGGCGCATCGATCTGTTGCTCACCGGCGTCTCGCCGGCGCAACTGACCACCGTCCGCGATATATCCAACCTGATCGGCGAACTTCGCACCGAAATGCGCGCGGGGCGGCGGGCGTTTACCGGCTGAAGCAATGAGTCCTGGTGGCGAGGGGGCTTGCTGTGGCGAGGGGGCTTGCCCCCGTTGGGTCGCGAAGCGGCCCCCGCGTTCTGTCAGGCAAACCGTATCGGTAGGATTTACGACTGCTTCGCAGCCGAACGGGGGCAAGCCCCCTCGCCACAGGTTATACGTCGCCCATTTAATCGTTTGGCACCAACTCATCAATCATCTGTAAACAATGGTTCAAACCCGGTGACACGTCGCCCACCCGGCGGCTGAGGATGATCGGTGAGGTGGCGTTGTCTTCCAGCAGTGGGGTGAAGCCGATGTCGTCGCGGTGCAGCAGTTGCACCGAGGCGGGGACCAGGGTGACGCCGATGCCTGCGCCCACCAGGCCGATCGCGGTTTGCAGTTCGTTGGTCCATTGCGCCACGTGGATGCTTACGCCATAGGATTCGAACAGGGCGATCACATGGTCGGCATAGCTTGGGCGCGGGTTGCCGGGGTAGAGCACGAAGGGTTCTTTTGCCAGGTCCCGCAGGCTGATAGGGCCGGCCAGCAGCGGGTGGCCGGCGGGCAGGGCGGCGACCAGGCGATCTTCGGTCAAAACGGTCTGGATAATCGCCGGGTCGTCGATGCGAATGCGCCCGAAACCCACATCAATGCGCCCGGCCTTAAGCGCTTGCACCTGTTGCAGGGTGGTCATTTCCGACAGCCCAAGTTCCAGTTCCAGGCGCTCGTGGTTGCGCAAGCGCCGAATCAGTTCCGGCAGCACGCCATACAGCGTCGACGGCGCAAAGCCGATACCCAGCCAGGTCTTTTCCCCCAGGCCGATCCGTCGCGTGTTGTCGCAGACCTTGCCCAGTTGCTCCAGCAACGCACTTGAATGCTCATGGAAAAACCGCCCGGCGTCGGTCAGCTTCAGCGGCCGTCCACGCTCCAGCAACATCACCCCGAGTTCGTCTTCCAGTTGCTGGATCTGTCGACTCAGGGGCGGTTGGGCGATGTGCAACAGCTCGGCGGCGCGGGTGAAGTTGAGGGTTTGAGCCAACACCTGAAAATAACGCAGGTGACGCAGTTCCATGGGGCCTCCAAATGCTCACGAGTTGAATACCTTTAAGGTATCAAGCCAGACCAATTCTATATTGGCCGCCACGTAAAAGCCGTATGAGAATCCGATTCAGAACTTTAAGAACCTGACGGGTATCGACATGCGTGCAACAGCCATTGAATCGATCGAGACGATCATCGTCGATCTGCCGACCATCCGCCCGCACAAACTGGCGATGCACACCATGCAGAACCAGACCCTGGTGATCATCCGTGTGCGCTGCGCCGATGGCATCGAAGGCATCGGCGAATCCACCACCATCGGTGGCCTGGCCTATGGCAATGAAAGCCCCGACAGCATCAAGACCAACATCGACCAACACTTTGCGCCATTGCTGATCGGCCAGGACAGCGGCAACGTCAACGCGGCGATGTTGCGTCTGGAACGCAGCATTCGTGGCAATACGTTCGCCAAGTCCGGCATCGAAACCGCGTTGCTCGACGCCCAGGGCAAGCGCCTCGGGCTGGCGGTCAGTGAATTGCTCGGCGGTCGGGTTCGCGAGGCGTTGCCGGTGGCCTGGACCCTGGCCAGCGGCGACACCGAGCAGGACATCGCCGAAGCGGAAAAAATGCTCGACCTGCGCCGCCACCGGATCTTCAAGTTGAAAATCGGTGCTGGCGAGGTCAACCGCGACCTGGCCCACGTCATCGCAATCAAGAAAGCCCTGGGCGATCGCGCCAGTGTGCGGGTCGATGTCAATCAGGCCTGGGACGAAGCGGTGGCACTGCGCGCCTGCCGGATCCTCGGCACCAATGGCATCGACCTGATCGAACAACCGATCTCCCGCAACAATCGCACCGGCATGGCACGCCTGAACGCGATCAGCCCGGCGCCGATCATGGCCGACGAGTCCATCGAATGTGTGGAAGACGCCTTCAACCTCGCTCGCGAAGGTGCAGCTTCGGTGTTCGCCCTGAAGATCGCCAAGAACGGCGGCCCCCGCGCCGTGCTGCGTACCGCCGCGATTGCCGAAGCGGCCGGTATCGGCCTGTACGGCGGCACCATGCTCGAAGGTGGGATCGGCACCCTGGCCTCGGCCCATGCCTTTGTCACCCTGAACAAACTGGCCTGGGACACTGAACTGTTCGGCCCGCTGCTGCTGACCGAAGACATTCTCAGCGAGCCATTGGTCTATCGCGATTTTGAGTTGCACGTCCCGAAAACACCGGGCCTGGGCCTGAGCCTGGATGAAGAACGTCTGGCGTTTTTCCGCCGTGACAAGTCAACCACTGCCGTTTATCAAGCCTGAGGAGAGCATCATGCTGTTCCACGTAAAAATGACCGTGAACCTGCCGCTCGACATGAACCCGGAAACCGCCGCGAGCCTCAAGGCCGACGAGAAAGCCCTGGCCCAGCGCCTGCAAGAGCAGGGCAAGTGGCGCCACCTGTGGCGCATCGCCGGGCACTACGCCAATTACAGCGTGTTCGATGTCGACAGCGTCCAGGAACTGCACGACCTGCTGCTGCAATTGCCGCTGTTTCCGTACATGGCCATCGAGGTTGATGCGCTGTGCCGGCATCCTTCTTCGATTCACGAGAATGACCGCTGAACCCGGCCCGTTCAGTTAGCTACGATAATAATGACAAGATGAGGAACCACCATGAACATCAAGATCTCCCACACCGCCAGCGCCCAGAAGTTTCTCGAAGAGGCCAGTGGTCTGCTCAACGAGGCCGGTGATCCACGGGTCAAGGCGCTGGTTTACCGGATCTTGCGGGATTCGGTAAACATCATCGAAGACCTGGCCGTGACCCCGGAAGAGTTCTGGAAAGCCGTGAACTACCTCAACGTGCTGGGTGCGCGTCAGGAGGCCGGTTTGTTGGTGGCCGGGCTCGGCCTGGAACATTACCTCGACCTGTTGATGGACGCCGAAGACGAGCAGGCCGGCAAGTCCGGCGGCACGCCACGCACCATCGAAGGGCCGCTGTATGTGGCCGGTGCGCCGCTGTCTGACGGCGAGGCGCGGCTGGATGATGGCGTCGACCCGGGGGTGACCCTGTTCATGCAAGGCCAGGTGTTCAATACCGCTGGCGAACCGTTGGCCGGGGCGGTGGTGGATGTCTGGCACGCCAACACCGGTGGCACCTATTCGTACTTCGACGCCACGCAATCGGAGTTCAACCTGCGCCGTCGGATCGTCACCGACGCCGAAGGCCGTTACCGTTTCCGCAGCATCGTGCCGTCGGGCTACGGCTGCCCGCCGGACGGTCCGACCCAGCAATTGCTCGATCAACTGGGTCGCCACGGGCAGCGGCCGGCGCATATCCACTTCTTTATCTCGGCGCCGGATCATCGTCACCTGACCACCCAGATCAACCTCGACGGCGACAAATACCTGCACGACGATTTCGCCTATGCCACCCGTGACGAGCTGATCGCTCACATCACCTTCAGCGACGACCCGCAACGGGCGGCGGCCCACGGTGTCAGCGGTCGCTTTGCTGAAATCGAGTTCGATTTCACCTTGCAATCGTCCGCCCAACCTGAGGAACAACAGCGCATCGAGCGGGTGCGCGCACTCGAAGACTGACCGCCTCCTGTGGGAGCGGGCTTGCTCGCGAAGACGGAATCAGCTCAACATCATCGTTGACTGACACTCCGCCTTCGCGAGCAAGCCCGCTCCCACACCTACATCAACAACGAGAGTGACCCGATGATGCACGCGCAACTGTTGAGTCAGCGCAGCAGAGTATTCGACCACGCCGACCCTTACGCGGTGTCGGGTTACGTCAATCAGCACGTCGGCAACCATTGCATTCTGATGCCCCGTGCCGGTCGGCCGCTGGCCAGCCTCGATCACCGCAAGTTCGCCAGCCTGGACCTGTGCCGCATCAGCTACGGCGCCAGCGTGCGGGTCACATCCGGTGCGCTCGACAGCATCTATCACCTGCAAGTCTTGCTGCGCGGTCACTGCCTGTGGCGCGGGCATGGCCAGGAACATTACTTCGAACCCGGCGAGTTGCTGCTGATCAACCCTGACGATCCGGTGGACCTGACCTATTCCGACGATTGCGAAAAATTCATCCTAAAAGTCCCAACGCGTTTGCTGGAATCGGTATGCGATGAACAACGCTGGGGTTATCCGGGGCAGGGCGTGCGGTTTCTGCAGAATCGCTATCAGCTCGATCAACTGGAAGGTTTCGTCAGCCTGCTGGCGATGATTTGTCAGGAGGCCGAGGCCACCGAGCCGATGCTTAAAGTGCAGGAGCATTACGCGCAGATCATCGTCAGCAAAATGCTCAGCCTGATGAAGACCAATGTGAGCCGGGTCAGCCTCGGTTCGCCTTCGGCCACGTTCGAGATGATTGCTGACTACATCGCGCGCAACCTCAAGCAAGACTTCGACAGCGAAGCACTGGCCCGCCAGGCACGGATGAGTGTGCGTTCGTTGTATGGCTTGTTTGAGCGCAACGCCGGGGCCACGCCGAAAAACTACATCCGCCAGAAACGCCTCGAACGCATCAACGCCTGCCTGAGCGACCCGACCTGCAACGTGCGCAACGTCACCGAAGTGGCGATGGATTACGGGTTCCTGCATTTGGGGCGGTTCTCCGACAGCTATCGCAAGCAGTTTGGCGAATTGCCGTCCGATACCCTCAAGCGTCGGCATTGAATCGCTGACAACCAGCCCTGATCGTTCCCACGCTCCCGCGTGGGAATGCCTCAACGGACTCTCCGCGTTCGGCTTTGGATGGGACGCGGAGCGTCCCGGGCTGCATTCCCACGCGGAGCGTGGGAACGATCACTAAAGGACTGCAGTAAACGGATAAAGGTCTGCACCCATCGGATAGTGCGCCTCATCCCCCCGCCCTAGCATGGCCCTGCCTGAATAAAAACAATGGAGGCGGCGGCCATGTCCCTGCGACCCGAATACCTTCACTCCCTGCTGGAAGACGACAAAGAACACGGCATCTACCGCTGCAAGCGCGAGATGTTCACCGACCCGCGCCTGTTCGATCTGGAGATGCAGCACCTCTTCGAAGGCAACTGGCTGTACCTGGCCCACGAAAGCCAGATCCCGAATATCAACGATTTCTACACCACCACCATGGGCCGCCAGTCGATCTTTATCGCGCGCAACAAGGCCGGTGAACTCAACGCGTTCATCAACGCCTGCAGCCATCGCGGCGCCATGCTGTGCCGGCACAAGACCGGCAACAAAAGCTCCTACACCTGTCCGTTCCACGGCTGGACCTTCAATAACTCCGGCAAGCTGCTCAAGGTCAAGGACCCGGCCGAAGCGGGTTATCCGGCGAGTTTCAATTGCGATGGCTCCCACGATCTGACCAAAGTCGCGCGGTTCGAGTCCTATCGCGGTTTCCTGTTCGGCAGCCTCAAGGCCGATGTGGTGCCGCTGGTGGAACACCTGGGCGAGTCGGCGAAGATCATCGACATGATCGTCGACCAGTCCGCCGATGGCCTGGAAGTGCTGCGCGGTTCCTCCAGCTACATCTACGAAGGCAACTGGAAACTCACCGCTGAAAACGGCGCCGACGGTTACCACGTCAGCTCGGTGCACTGGAACTACGCGGCCACCCAGAGCCAGCGCAAACAGCGCGAGGCCGGCGAAGACATCCGCACCATGAGCGCCGGCACCTGGGCCAAGCAGGGCGGTGGTTTTTACTCGTTCGACAAGGGCCACATGCTGCTCTGGACCCGTTGGTCCAACCCCGAGGATCGCCCGTTGTTCGAACGTCGCGACGAGCTGGCCCGGGACTTCGGCCAGGCCCGCGCCGACTGGATGATCGAGAACTCGCGCAACCTGTGCCTGTACCCGAACGTGTACCTGATGGACCAGTTCAGCTCACAGATTCGCATCGCCCGGCCGATCTCGGTCAACCGCACGGAAATCACCATTTATTGCATCGCCCCCAAAGGCGAAAGCGACGTCGCTCGGTCGAGCCGGATTCGCCAGTACGAGGATTTTTTCAACGTCAGCGGCATGGCCACGCCGGACGATCTCGAGGAGTTTCGCTCCTGCCAGACCGGCTACCAGGGCAGCGTCACCACTTGGAACGACATGTCCCGTGGCGCCGAGCATTGGGTCGAAGGCGCCGACGACGCGGCCAGGGAAATTGACCTGCATCCCCTGCTCAGCGGCGTGCGCACCGAAGACGAAGGCTTGTTCGTGCTGCAACACAAATACTGGCAGCAGACGATGCTCAAGGCCTTGGCCGACGAACAGTCCGAACTGATCGCTGTGGAGGCCGTGCAATGACCATCACCTATGAAGCCGTGCGCGATTTTCTCTACCGCGAAGCCCGCTACCTCGACGACAAACAATGGGACGACTGGCTGGAACTGTACGCCGCCGATGCGTCGTTCTGGATGCCGTCCTGGGACGACAACGACGAACTCACCGAAGACCCGCAGCGGGAAATCTCGCTGATCTGGTACGGCAATCGCACCGGCCTGGAAGACCGCATCTTCCGCATCAAGACCGAGCGTTCCAGCGCGAGCATTCCCGACACCCGCACCTCCCACAACATCAGCAATATCGAGCTGCTCGAACACGCCGAGGGCCTATGCAAGGTGCGCTTCAACTGGCACACCCTGAGCTTTCGCTACAAGACCGTCGACAGCTATTTCGGCAGCAGTTTCTACACCCTCGATGTGCGCGGCGAGAACCCGCTGATCAAGGCCAAGAAAGTGATCCTGAAGAACGATTACGTTCGCCAGGTCATCGACGTTTACCACTTGTGAGGCGGCCGTCATGACTCATTCCATCGCATTCAATTTCGAAGACGGCGTCACCCGGTTCATCGACGCCAACCCCGGCGAAACCGTGGCCGACGCCGCGTACCGCCAGGGCATCAATATTCCGCTGGACTGCCGCGACGGCGCCTGCGGCACCTGCAAATGTTTCGCCGAGGCCGGTCGTTATGACCTGGGCGGTGAGTACATCGAAGATGCCCTCAGCGCCGATGAGGCCGAGCAGGGTTTTGTCCTGACCTGCCAGATGCGTGCCCAGAGCGATTGCGTGGTGCGGGTGCCGGCGTCGTCGGATGTCTGCCGCACTCGCCAGGCCAATTTTGAGGCGACCATCAGCACCGTGCGCCAGTTGTCCGACAGCACCATCGCGCTGTCGATCAAGGGTGAGGCCCTGAGCAAACTGGCGTTCCTGCCGGGGCAATACGTGAACCTCGGCGTGCCCGGCAGCGAGCAGACTCGCGCGTATTCCTTCAGCTCGTTGCAGCGCGATGGCGAGGTCAGTTTCTTGATTCGCAACGTGCCCGGCGGCTTGATGAGCAGCTTCCTCACCGGCATGGCCAAGGCCGGCGACAGCATGACCCTGGCCGGACCGCTGGGCAGTTTCTACCTGCGGGATATCCGCCGACCGCTGTTATTGCTGGCGGGCGGCACTGGCCTGGCACCGTTCACCGCGATGCTGGAAAAAATTGCCGAGCAGGGCAGTGAGCAGCCGCTGCACCTGATCTACGGCGTGACCAATGACTTCGACCTTGTGGAGCTGGACCGACTGGAAGCCTTCGCTGCGCGCATCCCGAATTTCAGTTTCAGCGCCTGCGTGGCCAACCCCGACAGCCAGCATCCGCTCAAGGGCTACGTGACCCAGCACATCGAGCCCCGGCATTTGAACGATGGCGACGTCGACGTCTACCTGTGCGGCCCGCCGCCGATGGTCGAGGCGGTCAGCCAGTTCATCCGTGAGCAAGGCATTGCACCGGCAAACTTCTACTACGAAAAATTTGCCGCCAGCGCGGCGTGACTGTCTTCGCTACGACATATTTTTGTAGCAGCTGGCGAAGCCTGCGTTCGGCTGCGAAGCAGTCGTGATATCAGGCGACGCGGTATTCCAGGAAGACCTCGCGCCCAGGTTTTACGACTGCTTCGCAGCCGAACGCAGGCTTCGCCAGCTGCTACAGATCGCGTTTTGTGCAAGTGAGGGATATATGAACAGGTTTCAGGAAAAAGTCGTGCTGATCACCGGTGCCGCTCAAGGCATCGGCCGGCGCGTTGCCGAACGCATGGCGGCAGAGGGCGCGCGATTGATACTGGTCGATCGTTCGGAGCTGATATTCGAGGTGCAACAGCAATTGGGCCAGACCCATCAGGTGCTCGCGCTGACCGCCGATCTTGAGCAATACAGCGAATGCAGTCGCGTGATGAAAACCGCCGTCGAGCGCTTCGGGCGTCTGGATGTGCTGGTCAACAACGTCGGCGGAACAATCTGGGCCAAGCCTTTCGAGTATTACGAAGAGCAACAGATCGAGGCCGAAGTCCGGCGCTCGCTGTTCCCGACACTGTGGTGTTGCCACGCCGCGCTGCCGTTCATGCTCGAGCAAGGCAGTGGCGCCATCGTCAACGTGTCCTCCATTGCCACCCGCAGTATCAATCGCGTGCCTTACGGCGCGGCGAAGGGTGGGGTGAATGCACTGACCGCATGCCTGGCGTTCGAAACCGCCGGTCGCGGGGTTCGGGTCAATGCCACGGCGCCGGGCGGAACCGAAGCGCCGCCGCGAGTGATTCCGCGCAACAGCGCCGGGCAAAGTGCCCAGGAGAAAGTCTGGTACCAGCAGATCGTCGATCAGACCCTCGACAGCAGTCTGATGAAGCGCTACGGCACGCTGGATGAGCAGGCCAGCGCTATTCTGTTTCTGGCCAGCGACGAGGCTTCGTTTATCACGGGAATGATCATGCCGGTGGGCGGCGGCGATCAGGGCTGAACACCTTAGAGGCGACGCTGAAACGCCTTGACGATTCGCAGCGTGGCTTCGCTGGTTTTCAGGTTGTGGACGGCGTCCAGCGGATGCCAGATGCAATCGATAATCTCATTGAGTGGTCGGGCTTCATGCAGGTTCACCACCGACGCTTCATAAACATGGTGGCGGGTGCTGCCGTCTTGCAGTTCCATCAGGTACAGCATGCCGTCGACCCCGAGCCCGGTTTCTTCCGCCAGTTCTCGCACGGCAGCGTCCACTTTGGTTTCGCCTGGCTCGACCGTTCCGCCGGGCAAGGTCCAGCGACACCTTGGCTTGCGCACCAGGAGGACGTGTCGGTCTTGTTCGCAAATAACGGTGGCGCGTACTTTCATGTGTTACCTGATTGCCCGTTTGTCATAAAACCGTAATAAAAATGCAATATTCGGGCCGAGGCCCCGTGTTTCGGCGGTTTCAAGGATTGGAGCTACGCAGCCAGCCGAAAGTGCCACCGGATGTCGCGACGTCTGGTCGGCATCCGCGCCGGGGCCGGGTGTAAGGTAGGCCAGTCAATCTTTGATTTTCACTGCCCAAAAGGAGGTGACTATGAGCATTGAGATGCTGACCAAGATGCACATGAACGGTTACGACGTACTCAGCGTGAACCACGGCCCGTGGCGGGTGTGCACCAAAGGTGACCGCTTGGGCGCCTTTGGCAGCCGGGAAGAGGCTCTGGCCTTCGCGGCGTCCTTGCCTGCCTATAAAGCGCGGGCGAGTCGGCTGGCGCGTAGCCAGTAGTCAACGTCGTACGAGTAGCCCCGGCCGGTGCCGGGGCTTTTTTATGGGTGATCGATCGGTTGCCACCCTCATTGCCAATGACACCGGACGGCCGGGAGGGGTGTTATTGAGGTTTCGTCCGGCTGATGTGCCTCGCCTTCACTTCCTCGGCGTAGCTTTTCAGCCGTTCTTCGTCCCCCTGGAGCACTTCCCGCAGCCTCAGGGCCACCTGGGCATCTACTTCATTGCCAGCCTGGCGAAACTGCTCCGCCAGACGCAAAAGTTCTACCGCTGACCACCGCAGATTCGACTCCACGCTCTGGAGGTCGCGCCGAAGTTCCTGTTCGAGTTCGTTAAGCCACATGATGATCTCCTGCAAATCCCCGCTACGAAAGATTAGCCCCGTTTGCCGCGCCGGGCGTTCCGTTCGTAAGGCCGCGTGGCGGTCTGTCGCTTTTACCAATCGTTCGCTGGATGTCTTTGCAACGACGCGTTACATTCGCCGTTTTTCAGGATGAGGAAGCGTCATGCGGATGTTGCTAGCGGGGGTAGCGGTGGCTATGTTGGCGGGCTGCTCATTGCCCGCGTCCCTGGTGCCAGGCGAGCCCAATGTCAGCAAATACAGCAGCAAGCCGCCCAAGGATTACGTCGCGTGTGTGCTGCCGTTATGGCAACAGCAGGTGCCCAAGACCACTCAAGTTGGCATTTCCAACGGCTATCGCCTGAACGCACCGAGCATCATCACGGCGGACGAGATTCTGGATATCGTGAAATCCAAGGATGGTAGCCGGGTGTCGTTGTACCAGGGGCCGCCGTGGGCGAAATCGGCGGCGTTGCGACAGGCGGTGCGGGACTGTCTGTAAAGCTGGAAATTGGATTTAAAAAAAGCCGAAGCCGGATGATTCCGCCTTCGGCTTTTTTGTGGCGAGCGAGCTTGCTCGCGCCGGGTTGCGCAGCAGCCCCTTTTGCGAGCGCTGCGCACTCGGGCAGGAGCAAGCTCCCTCGCCACAATGATTAGTGGGTGATGTCGGTCAGCGTGATGTTCTGTTCTGAGCTGCCGGCGCCTTTCTTCTCCCGACGATCCACCAGCCATTCATCCACCTGCCCGGCAAATTCCGGCGGCGCCTTGCGCCCGACCTTCCGGGCCAGGTCCAGAATGGTGGTCTGGGCGAGGGCGTCTTCCATGCGTTTCTGCGCGGTCATCATTGCGCCGTGCACCGCGCAACCACCGTCCAGCGCCCAGGCTGGCGCCGAGCCTTCGAACAAGGCGCAACGCCCACGGATCTCGCGGCAATCGAAGATCAGCTTCTGGCCGTCGATGGCGTTGACGATATCCAGCAAGGTGATTTCATCGGCAAACCTGGCCAGTTTGAAACCGCCGCGCACGCCTTCAGTGGCCACCACCAGTTTGGCCTTGGCCAGTTTGGTGAAAATCTTGGCCAGATAATCCAGCGGTACGCCTTGCAGCTCCGCGAGGTCTCGCACGCTCGCCTCGCGGGAGTTGCCGCCATTGCCCACCAGAAAAAGCAGGCAATGAATGCCGTACTCAACGCCTGCGCTGTAAAGAGACATAGTGATCTCCGACTAATGTAGTCGCAAATATTAGCAGCGGAACGGGAGGGCGGCAACGCGCTTTATCGGCGGCAATAGCTTGATGGTTCATGTTTTCAAGATGCGAAAGGCCAGTGATGGCCGGTTTAGGAGGGTTACGCAAACAGATCTGATAAACCGATTGGAATGATCAGTAATGTTGACTTGTTTGATTTAAAGGCGACCAATAGAGTCGTAGTTATTCAGTCGGCAGCGGTCGTTGACCCTAAACAAATTCATCACCTGGTTTTCCACTCGGAGTTAAAAATGAAACAGCAGATTCTGGTCATTGGTGCAGGTTTTGGTGGCATGTGGACAGCGTTGAGCGCCACGCGGCTGTTCGATATTCATGGCCACGACGCCGTTGAAGTGACCGTCCTGGCCCCACAGGCCGAGCTGCGGGTGCGTCCGCGCTTCTACGAACCGAATGCCCATCAACTGGCGGCGCCGATCGGCGAGCTGTTCGATGCAGTGGGCGTGAAGTTCATCCAGGGTGCCGCTGAAACCATCGACGTCGAGCAAAAACAAGTGGGCTACATCGATGCTTCCGGCGCGAAACAGGTGCGAAGCTACGACAAACTCGTTCTGGCTACCGGCAGCCGCCTGGCATCGTCCAACACCCCGGGCGTAATCGAACATGCCTTCGACGTCGATCAGATCGAACAAGCCGTGCGCCTGGAGAACCATCTGAAATCCTTGGCCAACCTGCCAGAAAGCAATGCCCGCAACACCGTCGTCGTCGCCGGTGGCGGCTTCACCGGGATTGAAACTGCGACCGAGATGCCCGCTCGTCTGCGCGCAATCCTGGGCGAGCGCGCCGACATCAACGTGATCATCGTTGATCGCGGCGAAAAGGTCGGCGCGTCCATGGGGGCTGAAATCAGCCAGTCCATCGCCGAAGCCAGTACTGAACTGGGGGTGAAGTGGCAACTGAATTCGACGGTGGTAGCGGTCGATGAAAACGGTGTGACCCTGGCCGATGGTCAGCGTATCGAAGCCAACACCGTGATCTGGACCACCGGCGTGCGTGCCAGCTCACTGACCGAACAGATCCCCGGCGAACGCGATAACCTTGGCCGCCTGCACGTAGACGCGCACCTGAAAGTCATTGGCCAGGACGATATCTTCGCCACCGGCGACGTGGCTTACGCAGCCTCCGACGACATCGGCAACCACGCGCTGATGACCTGCCAGCACGCCATCGTCCTCGGACGTCACGCCGGCAACAACGTGGCCGCACAGATTCTCGGGGTGGACCCTACGCCGTACAGCCAGCCGAAGTACGTGACGTGCCTGGATTTGGGCGCCTGGGGTGCGGTGTACACCGAGGGATGGGATCGCCAGGTCAAACTGGTGAAGCAGGAAGGCAAGGCGCTCAAGACCCAGATCAACACCGTGTGGATTTACCCGCCAGCGGCCAATCGCGAAACGGCGTGGGCCGCTGCGGATCCGCTGATCCCCATCGCTTGAGGCGCAGAAGTCCGCACAAATAGTGTTGATATATAAGGGCTTACGATTTTAATTAACCGAACGGTGCGCAGAAAAATATTGTTTCAAAGTGTTTTAGTAGGTTAATATCGCCCCGCGTTCACCACCACGGTTTATGCATTTTTAAGTCCCAGGCGTCCATCAGCTGCCTGGGATTTTTTTTTGCCTGCGATTTGTCTTTTCAAAACGCATATTGCAAACGGGTGTAGTAGTAACCGCCGGTAAAGCCGAACGGTGAATAGCTGCCCCAGTTATCGCCGAACGATGAGTTGGATACGCCGATGTGGTCCGGGTATTTGTCGAACAGGTTCTGCGCACCCACGGCCACGGTCAGCTGTTTGCTCAGGGCGTAAGCGACGTCGAGGTCGGTGATCCATTTGGCCGAGTACTCGCGGTCGAGACTCGGATCGCTGGAACTGTTGACCTCGGTGTAGGTGCCATACCGGGTCAGGCGCAAGTTGACGTCGAAGTCGTTGATGCCCCAGTCGGCGGCGAAAATCATCTTGCTGCTCGGCGACGTCTTGGTGATCAACGCCCGGGACTGACGCCCCATCAGTTGAAAATTACCCAGTGCAGTCAGTTGCTCCGGCGTGTCGTTCACGCTGAGGATCTGCGTGTGGTTGTAGTTCAGCGCCGCTGTCCATTTCACCGTGCCGTAGCGATTGAGGTTCTGCCGATAATTACCCACCACATCGACCCCGGAGGTGCGGGTGTTGGCGCCGTTGGTGAAGTACTGCGCACCCGCCGTGGCCGGCACGCCGATGCTGTCAAGCAGGGCGGCGACGCCGGGGCCCTGAAAGCGTTCGCTGAGCACCAGGCGATCACGCAGGTTGATCACGTAACCGTCGACGGTCAGGCTCAGGTCTTCACTCGGGGTCAGGGCGAAACCGAGGCTGAAGTTGGTCGAGCGCTCGGGCTTCAACGCTTCGGCACCGAGGGCCTGGGCGCCCGTCGAATCCACCGGCAGGATCACGTAGTTATAGGACTGGTAGACGCCATTGATGGTGTCGAACCCGGTCGAGCGCGCGGTGAAAATCTGGTTGGCCAGGGACGGCGCGCGAAAGCCGTTGCTGACGCTGCCGCGCACCGAAAACACCGGGTTGAACTCGTAGCGGGTGCTGAGCTTGCCGCTGCGGGTGCCGCCGACGCCTTCGTTGTAATGCTCGTAACGCCCGGCGACGCCGACGTACCACTGTTCCACCGGGTAGAAGCCGAGGTCGATGTAGCTGGCGACACTGTTGCGGCTGACTTTCTGCGCATCTTCCGGCGTGATGCCGTTGGTAACCTGCGCCCCCGGATCCGGACGTTGCCCGGCCCGTGGATGACCGACCGGGAACACGTAGCCGCCATCGATATACGAAGCTTCGGAGCCGGCGCGGGTTTCGTAGCTTTCGCGCCGATGCTCGAACCCGAAGGCCACGTCCATGGGTTTGGCCAGGCCGATGTCGTAACTGTTTTTCAGGTCGAGGTTACTGGTCAGTTGATCGGCGATGTAGATGCCGGAAGTGAACTTGTTCGGGGTGTTCTCGCCGAGGGACGGGTTCTGGTTGTCGTAGGTCCGTTGCTTGGCGTAGTTGCGCCCGTAGGTGCTGCTCAAATCCCAGGCCCAGCCACCGAAATTGTCGCCCTTGGCGCCGAACGCGGACTGGAAGTCGGTTTCATTGACCAGCCAATACGGGCTGTAGCCGTCGGGATAACCGTTGGGGCCGGTGGTGATGGTGTTGCGCCCGTTGGGCAGGCGGAAGTTCTGGCCGTCGTTGTTCTCACGGGTGGCCACGGTCGAGAACGAATACAGGGTCAGCGCATCATTGAGCGGCAAGTCGAGGTTGTAGCCGGCATCGGCCAATTGACTGCGCGGCAAGCCGTAGCCTTTATAGGTGTGATGGCTGGCGTCAGCCTCGCGCGGATCGGGGGAACCGTCGGCCTGCGGGTAGTAATGGGCGCTGTAGCCGTTACTGCCGGCCTTGTTGTCGCGCTCCTGATAGCGGGTGTCGAGGGACACGTTGAGCACGCCCGCTTCGCCGACCTGGAAACCATAATTCAGCGCTTCCTGGCCGGTGCCGCGCTTGCCGTCGTAACCCCGGCCGAGGGTGGTGTCGGAGCTGCCGCCGGTGGTCTGTTTGAGGATGATGTTGATCACCCCCGAAATCGCATCCGAACCGTATTGCGCCGCCGCACCGTCGCGCAGCACCTCGATATGGTCGATGGACGCCACCGGGATCAGGTCCAGGTCGGTTGGCGCGGCACCACTGTTGAGCCCGTTGATATTCAGTGTGGCGCTGGTGTGCCGGCGCTTGCCGTTGACCAGCACCAGCACATGGGACGCGGTCAGCCCGCGCAGGGTCGCCGAGCGCACCACGCCGCTGGCATCCCAACCGGCGCGGTCCGGCAAATTGAACGAGGGAATGAATTTGCTCAAGGCTTCGAGCAGGCTCGGTTTGCCGACGGAACGCAGTTGTTCGCCGGTCACCACGTCGATGGGTGTCGGGCTGGTGGTGACGGTGCGTTGCTCGGCGCCACGGTTGCCGGTCACGACGACGGTGTCGAGGGTCGGCGCGCCGGTTTCAGCGGCTTCGAGGCTGAACGAGGTCAGGCTGCAAGCAAAGGACAGCGGCAATAACAAGGGGCGGTAGGCAGGTACTGGGCAGTTGCGCATAAAGGTGAAGCTCCTGAATGTCGGGTGTTGTCCGTGTCATTTCTTGCGTGCGGCGACGGCTTCGATTTCCACCAGGCCACCGGGCAGCGGCAGGGCCACGACTTGAATCGCCGTGCGCGCCGGTTTGTTCGGTTGCGCGGCGCTGCCGAAGAACGGCGTATAGCCTTCCTGCAAACCGGCGAAATCGAGCTTGTTGCCCTTGGCCGGATCACCCACGAGGAACACCCGCAGTTGCACCACATCACCGAGGTCCAGGCCCTGGCTTTGCAACACGCCTTTGAGTTTGTTGAGGATCGAGGTGGTTTGGGTCGCGGTATCGCCATAAGCGGCGAAGGAATCCTTCGGTGCGTTTGGATCATGCAAATCGGCGAGCAAGCCGCTGACGAATAGCAACTCGGTTTGCGCCGGCACCGACACTGCTAGCGAGATCGGGAAGTTGGAGTTGGGCAGGGCGATGCGCTTGATCTCGTCGGCTTGGCTGGTGAGGGCGGTGGCGGTCATGAGCAATCCTGTGAGCAAGGTAATGGCTTTCATCGTTCAGTCCTTTAATGGAAAAGCGTCAGGGAGTGATGAACCTTTGTGGGAGCGGGCTTGCTCGCGAAAGCGGTGTGTCAGGCAACATTGATGGCGGCTGATACACCGCCTTCGCGAGCAAGCCCGCTCCCACAGGAGTTTGCGCATCAGGCAGCAACGCCCGATTGAGTGCGTTCGGCATGCCGGCCAATCAGCCCGACGATGCGCCGCGCCGAATCGGCGGCGCTGTTCTGCCAGATGCCGACACCACCGTGGGCGAGGGCATCGCTGGCCAGATAGGTGCGGCCCTGGGGTTCGTTGAGAATCTGGTAAGCGCTCTCGCCCACTTCGTCGTTGACGATCCACGGGCCTTTGCTGAACGGCACCTTGGCCCAGTTGATCGCCACCGGTTTTTGCAGTTGCGCGCTGTGGCCGGGGTGCAGCAGTTCGACGGCTTGCCGGGACGAGGCAAACTGTTCGGCGAGGGATTTTTTGCTGAAGGCCTGGGCCGATTCGCTGGTGTTGTAGGCCGCGACCAAAATGCCCTGGGCGCTGTTCAGCCGATCGCTCGGATACCACAAGCCTTTGACTTCGTGATCCAGGTACGAGAGGCCGCCGTAGATGTTGAAGTCGGTTTCCCAGAAGCGCGGCGACTGCCAGGCCACTTTGTTCGCCTGATCGCTTTGTGCGCTGAGGATCGCTTGCTTGAACGGCGGGCTGAAGTTGCTCGGCAGCTTGGCCAGCAGTGGCAGCGGCACGGTGACCACGGCGTAGTCGGCGCTCAGGGTCTGGGTCTTGCCGGTCTTGCGATCCCGATAAGTGATGCGGCTGCCGCTCTCGGAAGTCTGGATATCGCTGACTTCGGCATTGAAGCGCACCGCGTCCTTGAGCTTGTCGTAGAAGGCATAGGGAATCCGGTCCATGCCGCCGACCGGTTGGAACATGGTCGAGGAAAACTCCGGTATTTCGTCAAATACCAACGCACCCCAGAGCTTGGGATTGAGCAAGGTTTGCAGTTCCAGCGGTGCGCGGGTCACGCCGGTTTGATCGCCGGCGCCGGGTACCCGGGTGTAGCCGGAACGCACCGAGCCTTTGTATTGGAAATCGGCGTTGAGGTCGCCATAGACCTTGAGGAAATTCAGCAACGCCTTGCGGTCGTCGACGCTCAAGTCCTGGTCCAGGGCTTTGCGGCTGACGGTCCTTGCCAGCAACTCTGATAACTGACCGCGCGTGTCGTTGACCGCCTGGCGCAACTGGAACGCCGGTTTGCTCGGGTCCGGCAGGGCCAGCGCGTTGCGGCTACTGTTGACCAGCACTTGCAGCTCGACACCCAACTCCCGGCAGTAGCCGAGAATGGTCTGGTGATGGCTGGGAATCCGCGCCGGACCGGCGTTGAAGAACTGCCCTTCATCAAAGTCGACGGTCTGGCTGACGCCGTCGTCGAAATCAACTTTGGTGCCGCGACGCAAAGTCCAGTTGCGTCCGCCGACTCGCTCCCGGGCTTCCAGAATCGTCACGTTGAAACCGGCCTTGCGCAGCTCATAGGCACTGACCAGACCGGAGATGCCGGCACCGACGATCACCACGTTTTTGCCTTTGCCACTGCTGCCCAGTTGCAACGGTTTGAAACTCGCGGCCACGGCCTGAGGTGTAAGCCCCAGCGCGCCGAGGGCGCCGACAGCGGCGGAGTAGCCACCGACCGCGGCAATGCGGGAAATCAGTTCTCTGCGGGTAAAAGCCATTGTGTTGCTCCTTGGCATTAAGCGATGTCGAATCCGGCGTAGGGGGGTTGCGACCATCAAGAGTTATGTCGATGTTTTCGGAAATCAGAGGTCGTAACGCACCGACAACAACAGGGTTCGCGGGTCGTTGATCGAGTAGTAGCGGGCGCCACTGGACGGCACGTAGCCGACCGATTGCGGGTAGGCGCGGTCGAGCAGGTTTTTCACCGCCAGGGTCGTGGTCCAGTGGCCATCGCTGGAGATGTAGCGGGTGTTGGCGTTCCAGAAGGTCTGCTTGGGGATTTCCTGCACGTCATCGTTCAACGCATTGGCGTAGGACTTGGTCTGGAACTGCGCATCGGTGCCCGCCAGCCAGGTGCCGGGCAGACCGGCCGGGATCGTGTAGTTGAGGCCGACGCTGGCATTCCAGCGTGGCGAGAACACCAACTGCTTGCCGTTGGCATCCACCCCGGCGCCGCTGGCGTTTTCGAAGTCGTCGTACTGGCTTTGCAAGTAGCCGATGTTGGCGGTCAGTTGCAGGTCGCGGGTCAGGGCGGTCAGGGTTTCCAGTTCGACGCCGTAGGTGTGGGCCTGGCCGACGTTGGTCCGCAGACTCACGCCCAGCGCCGGGTCGTAAGCGTTGGTTTGCAGGTCCTTGTAGTCGTTGTAGAACACCGCGACGTTGGCCCGCAGGCGCTGGTCGAAGAAGTCACCCTTGAAGCCGGTTTCCCAAGTGGTCACGTCTTCCGGTGAGAACGCCTGCTCGGCGGCGGCCTGGGTCGGCGCGCGGTTGTCGTAGCCGCCGGCCTTGAAGCCTTTGGCGACGTAGGCGTACTGGTTCAGGTGCGGGGTCCAGGCGTATTCAAAGCCGATTTTCGGGCTGGTGGACTGCCACGACTTGCTCGAATCCGCCGTGAAGTTGGTCCCGGTGATCTGCCGATTGGTGTTGATCGCGTAGTTGGTGTAATCGAAATTCTTGTGCTCGCGGGTAAAGCGCAGCCCGGCGATCAGCGACAGTTGCGGGGTGATTTTGTAGCTGCCCTGACCATACAGCGCGTAGCTTTCGGTGTTGGTCGTGCTGTATTGGCCCTGGCCGATCACGCGGTTGCGCGCTACGGAATAGGTGAGGTTGTCGCGGTCGGCTTCGAATTTCTCGCGGTACAGGTACAGGCCGGTGCTGAAACTGAATTTGTCGTAGTCGCCATTGAGCTGGAATTCCTGGGTGGCGTAGTCCTGTTTGTAGGTGATCAGGTTGTTCTGGATCAGCGCCGCTTGACCGGAATTGTCGTAATCCACCGGCTGGTTGAACGCCGAATAGGCACTCACAGATTTGAAGCTCAGGTTGTCGTTGATCGTATAGATGGCGCGCAGCACCGAACTGCCCTGATCGAGGCGGTTCTTCGGATTGAGGCTGCTGTAGCTCTTGAATTTGTCGAAGTGGCCGTTGGCGTCAAACGGCGTGTAGCTGGTGGTGTCGCCACGGTCGAAGGTACCGGCCAGGGTCAGTTGCACATCCCACGGCGAATCGATGGGGTTGAAGCGCAACTTGCCGCGATAAGACTGGATGTCGACGTTGTTCACATCCTTGCCGCGAGTCGGGTCGGAGACAGTGCCGTCGCGGGTCAGGCGAATCGCTGAAAAACTGCCGAACAAGGCGTTGTCCACCAGCGGGCCGCTGATCAGGAAGCGGCCGTTCTGCGCGTTGTAATTGCCGGCGCCGAGTTCGAAGAAACCACGAGTTTCCTGGGTTGGATCGCGGGTAATCACGCGGATCGCACCGGCGCTGCTGTTGCGTCCGTAGAGCGTGCCCTGCGGCCCGCGCAACACTTCGACGCGCTCGACGTCGTTGAAGTCGAGCATCGAAGAAATCGCCCGCGGGATGTACAGGTCATCGGCGTACACCGCGACGGCGGATTCCTGGATCGGGTCGGTTTCGCCGATGCCACGGATGCCGTAGGTCTGGGCGCTGTAGGAGATCGACTGGCGGCTCAGGGTCAGGTTCGGCACTTGCCCGGAGAGGTCGCGGATGCTTTTGATCTGCTTGTCGTCCAGGGTCTTCTCGTCGAACGCCGAGATCGCCAGCGGGGTTTTTTGCAGGTCTTCGCTGTGGTGTTCGGCGGTGACCGTGACGACGGGGAGGGCACCATCCTTGGTGTTTTCGTCGGCGTGGGCCGACAAGCCGAACAGGGCCAGCGAGACGGCCAGCGTCAGACGGTTTGCAGTGAAGGTGTTGTGCATGGTGAGCCCCAGGTGTGTAGGTGCAGCGTTGGCGGTGTAAGGTTTTTTTTAGGCAAAGCGTTGCCGGGGCCAGGGTTTGAAAGCCATGGCGGCGAGGGCTCGGGCCGTTTTCAGGTTTTGGGTGTGGCGGTTGACCGTGGAGTGGTGTCGGCCGGAAAAACGAGCAGTTCCGTGGGCCTCCACCTGGTCAGGGGTCGGTGATGGTTGTAACAATATTTGTATAATACGGCGCTGTAAAAGTCCGATTAGTTATAAGTTAATTATAAAAAATAGGCATTAAGTGCTGTGTAGAGATGCGTAAAGCTGATGTTTGTTTCTGGCGGAAAGCGCAACCCAATGTGGGAGCGAGCCTGCTCGCGAAAGCGGTGTATCAGGCAACATTAATGTCGACCGGTACGCCCTCTTCGCGAGCAGGCTCGCTCCCACATTGGATTGCGCTTGACTGACGGGTGTTGGAATCAATACCCGCGCTGTACGTTCGCCAGATTCTCCGGCGCCAACCCGTTCAGGAAGCGCTCAAGATTGGCCAGGAAACTGTCCGCAATCTCATGCCGGCTGTTGCTGGAAACCGACGAAGTATGTGGCGACAGGCGAACCCGTGGATGGGAATAGAGCGGATGCCCGTCCGGCAACGGCTCGGGCTCGGTCACGTCCAGCGACGCCAGGCCGATCGCGCCACTGTCCAGCGCTTCAAGTAACGCCCCATGGTCGAGCAAACCGCCCCGGGCAATGTTGATCAGGTGCAAACCAGGCTTGGCACTGGCGAGCACCGCGCTGTTGACGATATGCCGCGTGGCATCGGTCAGCGGCGCGGCCAGCACCAGGTGATCGGCCCGGGCAAACAGGTCATGGATGTCCCGCGCCGCCTCGACGCCTTCCACTTCGAACGGCGTTTGGCTCTGTCGTAACGCGACCACGTTAATCCCCAGGGCGTGGGCCTTGGTCGCCAGACTGCGGGCAATCGCACCGAAACCGAGAATCCCCAAGGTGCTGCCCTTGAGCGGTGTCAGCGCGGTGAAATTCCATTGTGAGTCATGCACCCAAATGTCCGGCAGATGCTTGGCGGCGGCGAAAATCGCGGCCAGGGCGAACTCGGCGATGTTCTCGGCGGCGCTGCCCCGCGAGGTGCTCAGCGGCGGGCCGTCGAACAGCCATTGGGGGTAGAAGTCGATGCCGGACGACACCACCTGAATCCACTTCAAGCCATAGGGCCAACCCGGTGGCGGCGTGTCCGGCGCGAGGTAACCGCGCACGTTGATCGGCCGCGCCAGCAGAATACTGACCTCGGCTGGCAAGTCGCTGGGCACGCCGGCCGGCACGTCCAGTACTTCGGCGCCCGGATGCGTGAGGGCGAGGCGCTGGCGGATCACCTCATTGAAATCGGCGTCCAGTTGGCTGGCGATCACGAGCTGGCTCATTGGCTGTCCTTTTGCTGGCGCTGGGCGAATACGGCTTTGCCGACGCCCTGCAGCACGGCGTCGTTTTGCGGGGTGTGGACGCGACTGCACAACACATCGCGGTAATGCCGTTGCAGCGGATTGTGCCGTGACAAACCGGGGTTGCCGGAGGCTTCAATGGCCAGCTCGACGGCGCGGATAGCGTTGCCGGTCACCAGGTATTTCAGCTGCGCGGCGTTGCTCGCGGGTGTGCGGCCTTCGGCGGCGGCATCCAGCAGGCTGCGGTTGGCGAACAACAGCGTGTCGATGTGGCCGACGGTTTCCTGAAAGCGCGGCAGGGTGGAGAGTGCCGCGCCGAGGTTGGACGGCTTGCGTTGTTCCAGCCACCCGACAAACCAGTCGCGGGCGGCTTGGGCGACGCCGTCATACACCGACGACAGCAACACCGACATCCACAGGAAGCCATCGCCATCGAGTTCCGGTTGCGGTGCGCTCCACGGGCTGACGCTGACGGCGTGATCCAGCGGCACCAGCACGTTGTCGAACACCACCTCATGGCTGCAGGTCGCGCGCATGCCCAGGTGGTCCCAATCGTCGATGATGCTGATGCCCGGCGTGTCCTTGTGCACCAGCCAGGCGCCGACCAATGGATCTTCATCGGTGCTGCGCGCCCAGACGCTGAACCACGTCAGGCCATGGCTGCCGGTGGAGTAGATCTTGCGCCCGCTGATGCGCCAACCGGCGGATGTGCGTCGGGCCACGGTCGCTGGCAAGCCGCCGCGAGCCGGGGTGCCAAGGTCGGGCTCGACCCGCAGGGCATTGATCAGCGCGCCGTGCTCGACCGCGTCGCGAGCCACTTGCAGACGCAGGGTTTCGGGCCAGGTTTTGCTGTCCTGCAGGCGAGTGTGTTGCAGGTATTGCATCACCAGGATCAACGCTGTCGAAGGCTCACCTTTGGCAATGGCGCTGATCGCCTTGCGTGCCTGGATCAGACTCGCGCCGCCACCGCCGAGGGCTTTGGGCACGGTCAGCGCGACCAGGCCGTGCTCATGCAGAAGTTTGAAATTGTCGTGGGGGAAAGCACCGTTTTCGTCATAGACGTGGGCCGAGGCGCCGAGTTGTGCGCCGAGGGTTTCCAGCAGTGCTTCAAAATTGGCCGCTTCGATGGAGCGCAGCGGCGGGGCGTGTTGAGACGAAAGACTCATGATGGATTCACTCGATCAAAAGGTGAGAGCCGATATTTGTATCAACGCAATCAACTGTGGCGAGGGGGTTTACCCCCGTTGGGGTGCGAAGCGGCCCCAGCATTTTTTCAGTCATACCGTGCCAGCAGGTTTTGCGACTGCTTCGCAGTCGAACGGGGGCAAGCCCCCTCGCCACAGGCAAGCCCCCAGCCACAGGGTTTTGTGTTCGGCCTAGGGTTCACAGCGGCAACAACTTGAACTGTTTGTCCCACAACGGCCCGACATCCAGCCGATCACTCAGCACCCCGGCATCAAAGAACAAATCCGCGACTTCCTGCTGCGAGGCAATCGCCTGGTCGTCCACTTCAAGGACTTTCCACGGCTGGCTGCGGCTGTTGTACATGTCGAGGAACACCGCTTTGTCCACGCCGAGCAGTTGCGCGGATTTGCTCGCCCACGGCTCGGGGTTGTTGTTGATCCATTCCAGGGTGCGCGCGGTGCGTTGCAAGTAGTCCTGAATCGCTTGCTTGCGCAGCGGATCTTCGAGGGCGGCGGGGCGGGCAGCCATCAAATAGTTGCCGGACAGGTAACCCAGTGCGGTCTTCAACACCCGGGCACCGCTGCGGAATTTCGCCAACTGGATAAACACGCCATAGATCACCCACGCATCGAGCTGACCGCTCTGGAACGCGCTGAATCCGTCCTGCGGCGTCAGCGCGACTGCGGTGATGTCCTTCATCGTCAGGCCCTGTTCCTTCAGGGCTTTGATCAAAAAGTAATGCGAAGTGGTGGAGCGCACGTACCCGACCCGTTTACCGCGCAACTGCCCGACGGATTCGAGTTTTGAATCCTTGGGAATCAGGAACACCTGGTTGTTCACGTCGCCCTGGATTACCGCGATTAGCTTCGGCTCGCGATGGCTCTGGAGCGAGAAAATCGGCGGGATTTCGCTCATGGAACCGATGTCCAGGCTGCCCGAGGCCAGCGCTTCGACGATCAGGTTGCCGCCGGCGAATTCCGCGTAGTCGACCTTGTAAGGACGGTTGGCAGTGCCGGCGTCTTCGGTGAAATACGACTCCTGGCCACGGTAGGTGGCGACGCCCAGGGTCAGGTCCGAAAGCTGGGTGTTTTGCGCGAATGCACGCGGGCTCAAGCCGAGCGAGGACAACCCCAGCGCGCCGACGGCAATCGAACTGGCCGTCAGGAAGCCGCGACGATTGAACTGCCCCTGTGAGATGTTTTTCGTCATGGTCGGGCTCTGGTCAGATAGCGAGTTGCAAGGCGGGTTGCCCCAGCAGTTGTTCAACGGCGCGCAACACCGGATCGGCTTCGGTGCGCACCAGCCAGTCCGGGCTGACCTCGGCGAAGGCCACACTGCCGTCCCGGGCGATCACCACCACGGTCGGCTGCGGCAATTCCCAGGTGCCAGTGCCGGTGGTTTCGCCGATGCTTTTGCCCTTGGCCAGCGCGGCGTTGCGCGAGGCTTCATCGAAGCTGTAGAGAATGCCCAGGCGCCGGCCGAGCTGGTTATCCGGGTCGCTGGCTACTTGCAGGTCGAGGGTGTGACGGGTCTTGATTTCGATCAGGCGCTCCGGCACTTGCGGGCTGACCGCCACCAGCGGAACCCCCAGCGCATGCAACTGCGGATAGAGCCGGCGCTGGTAATAGGGCAGGGCGATATTGCACGCCGGGCAGCCGGCGAAACGGAAGAAAATCAGCACCGCCGGGCCGTTGGCGAGCAATTCGTCGCGGCTCAGGCTGCCACCTTCAACCTTCAGCAGAGTGAACGGTTCCAGGGTGTCGCCGACCTTGACGAAATCCTCGACCCTGGCTTCATCCACCAGGCGTTGACGCTGATCGATATTGACTTGCAGGGCCGCCGGCTCCCAGGTCGCCACGCGCTCGGCGTGCAGGTTCGCGAGCAGTTGATTGAGGGATTCGCTCATGCCAGTGCCTCGCTTTTTTCGTGAGCCTGAGGGGTGGTGTGACGGTTGGTAGGCACGTCGAGCCCAAGGTTGTCGCGCAGGGTTTTACCGCTGTACTCATCGCGGAACAGACCGCGCTGTTGCAGCACCGGCACCACCAGTTCGGTGAAATATTGCAGGCCATCGGGCAGCAGGGAGTTGATGATGAAACCGTCCGCAGCACCTTCTTCGAACCAGGTCTGCAGGGCGTCGGCGACTTGTTCCGGCGTGCCGACGAAATCCCGCCGTGGCCGGGAGAAGCGCAGGGCGACCTGGCGCAAGGTCAGGCCTTCGTCCTTGGCCAATTGTTTGATCCGGTCGGACCCGCCTTTCTGGCTGTTGGAACCCAGATCCCCCAGTTCGGGGAACGGCGCATCCAGTGGGTATTGGCTGAAGTCATGGTCATTGAATGGCCGGCCGAGGGCGACAATCGCATCCTCGATGCCCACCAGTTCCACCGCTTGCTGATAGCGGCTTTCCACTTCCGCTTCATCGCGGCCCACGATCGGGCGGATGCCCGGCAGGATCGACAGTTTCTGCGCGTCACGACCAAAGCCGCTGGCTTGTTGTTTCAGGTCTTTGTAGTAGGCGCGGGCTTCGTCGAAGGACTCGGGGCTGACGAAAATCGCATCGGAATTCTCGGCAGCAAAATTGCGCCCGGCCTCCGAGGTGCCAGCCTGGAAAATCACCGGTTGACCTTGCTGTGAACGCGCAATGTTGAGCGGGCCTTTCACCGAGAAAAATTCACCCTTGTGCTCCAGCGCATGCAGTTTGCCGGGGGTGAAAAACTCGCCGCTTTGCTTGTTGTAGGCGAAGGCGTCGTCTTCCCAGGAATCCCACAAACCCTTGACCACATCCACATGCTCCTTGGCGATGCGATAGCGCACGGCATGGGGCGGGTGCTCGGTCTTGCCGAAGTTGTCGGCGGTGCCGCTGAGCCAGGACGTCACCACATTCCAGCCGGCGCGACCGCCGCTGATGTGGTCCAGTGACGCGAACTGCCGCGCGACCTGGAACGGTTCGGTGTAGCTGACGGTGACGGTCGCCACCAGGCCGATATGTTGGGTGGTGGCCGCTAACGCCGAGAGGATAGTCAGCGGCTCGAAGCGATTGAGGTAGTGCGGGCTGGATTTTTCATGGATGTGCAGGCTGTCGGCGATGAACACGAAGTCGAACTTCGCGCCTTCGGCCAGTTGCGCCTGCTGCTTGTAGAAATCAAAGTTCACGCTGGCATTGGGCTGGGCCTGCGGGTGGCGCCATTCGCCCCAGCCGTGGCCGACGCCATGGACCATCGCCCCGAGTTTCAGTTGACGTTGTTTGCTCATGGTTCTACTCCTGAATTAGCGCGATGCCTGGGTGGTTGGGGCACGCTGGGCGTTGAAGCTCTTGTCGAAGCCTTGGGAGACGTCGATGTGTTTGGTCAGAATTCCTTCTTCCTGATAAATGTCCGCGGTGGTTTGCAGGCCGCTGATCACCGTGTCGTCGATGGCGACCGGCTGCATGTGCGTGCCCTTGGCCACGGCGACATGCACGGCCAGCGGCAGGCCGGTGACCTTGGCCTGGGCGGCGGCATATTCCTCGGGATGAGTGTTGGTCCAGCGGTAGGCGCGATCGACCCGGGCGACGAAATCGTCGAGTTGCTGGCGCTTGCCGGTGATCGCCTGGCTGGTGGCGGCGAGGTACAAATGGTTGGTCAGCAGGGAATCGCCGCTGGCCAGAACCTTGGCCTGGCTCTGGGTGGTGGCAATCGTGGTGTACGGGTCCCAGGTCGACCAGGCATCGGCGCTGCCATTGTCCAGCAGGATCCGCGACTCGCTCGGCAGCAGGTAGATGAACTGTACGTCGTGGGTGCTCAGGCCGACACTGCGCAAGGCCTTGATTGCGAGGAAGTGGCCGATGGAGCCGCGAGTGGTGACGATGCGCTTGCCCTTGAGGTCGCTGGCGTTGTTCAGCGGCGAATCCTTGAGGGCGAGAATCGCGGTGGTGTAGCGACCTTCGGCGTGGATGATGCTGACGACTTTCAACGGTGCACCGGCGCCGAGGGCGAACACATAAGGCGCATCGCCGAGAGCGCCAATGTCCACCGCGCCGGCATTCAAGGCCTCGCCCAGCGGTGCGGCGGCAGGGAACTCGGAGAACTGGATTTCGTAGGGCACATTTTTCAGTTCGCCGGAGACTTCCAGCAGCACCTTGATCGAGGACTTTTGATTGGCCACCAGCAGCGGTTGCAGGTCGGCGGCGTGGGCGATCGCGCCCAGCCCCAGCGAGAGGACGGCACCCAGGAGCAGGCGTTTGAAGGGCAGTCGTGGTGTTGACATGTTGGCGTCCTTTTATCGTGTTTTGGTGGGGAGGGCGGCGGTATCGGCCGCACCGCGGGCCAGGGCAAAAATGCCGTCCATGCGCCAGTGTTGATTGGTGTGTGTCGGGTCAGCGGCCCACTCGTCCCAACCCGAATCACGCCGGTACTGGCCGAGCAGACCGGCGCTGCGGACCGCTTCGGGGTCGGGATGGCGCGCCTGTTCGCAGTCGGGATCGACGTACAGCGCATCGCTGGCGCAATACAGTTCGCACATGAAGCAGGTCTGGCAGGCTTGCTGGTCGATGATCCGTGGCCGGGCCTGTGGGTCCAGCCCCAACGCATTGGTGGGGCACACCGCGACGCATTGGCCGCAGCCGCTGCACAGGTCCTGATAAATCAATTCGATCATTGGGCGTGACCTTGTGGCTGTGGGGTGGCGGCGAGCACCGGGTCTTGGCGAAGCCAGGGTTGATCGACGCCAGCGATGCGCAGGTGCGCGTCGAATAACGGATTCTGTTCAGGGGTGTCGCTGCGCTGGTGCATGCCACGGCTTTCCTGGCGTTGTTCGGCGGCGCGATAGCACCAGCGCGCGGTCGCGGCCATGGCGGCGATTTCCCGGGCCTTGAGCGGGTTGTGCGGATCGGCCGGGAGCCCGTCGCGCACTTCATCCCAGACGTTTTCCAGTGCCTGCAGCGAGCGGTCGATCTGCTGGCCGGAACGGAACAGGTTTTTGTCCAGCGGGTGGGTTTCGGCCTGAATGCGTTGAATCAAGTCATTGGGGCGCGTCTGGGTAAGCGCTGCACGAGGTTGCAGACCGACGCCGTTGAAACCTTGGAGTGAAGCGCTGTGGGCGGGCTTTTGCCGTGCCAGTTGTGCGGCACCGCGTCCGGCCCACTGCCCGGAGGACAGGGCCCAGGCGGAGTTCTGGGCTCCGCCGCCGGAGGTGGCCCCGGCGATCAATTCGCGACTGGCGGCATCCCCGGCGGCGAACACGCCGGGCACGGTGGTCTGGCAGGCGTCATCGATCACCCGCAGCCCGCCGACGCCGCGAATGGTGCCTTCGGCGTGCAGCGTGACGGCGAATTTGTCGCGATACGGGTCGATGCCTCGACGGTCGAACGGCAACATCACGTTCGGTTGAATGCTCGGCAGCTGCACACGGATCTGCGCCGGGACGCGATTCAAGCGGCAGTACACCGGGCCATTGAGCAAGGCGCGGGCGAGGGCGTTGGTGAAGTCCGGGCCTTGCGGGATATCGAGGGGGCGGTCGGCGGCGTCGAAGTATTCGCCGAAGCTGTAAATCATTGAGCGAGTCATGCTGCTGCCTGCGGCAGCGATGCAGTAATAGCTGGAGAATTCCATGCCGGACAATTCAGCACCGGCTTCGGCTGCCATCAGGTATCCGTCGCCGGTATTGGTGTGGCAACCCAGCAACCGCGAGAGGAACGCGCACCCGCCGCTGGCGACTACCACCGCGCCGGCGCGGATCCGCCAGTCGCCGCCGGCTTGGCGACGCCAGCCCCGGGCGCCGGCCACTTCGCCCTGATCGTTGCGCAGCAATTCCAGGGCCGGGCTGTGATCGAGAATGGTCACGCCGCTGTCCTGCACCAGGCGGCGCATGCCGCGCAGGTATTCCGGGCCGCGCAGCCCGCGATACTGGGTCACGCCGTGTTCGTTTTGCGGGAAGTCGTAGTAGCCGGCGAGGGGCGGCAGGCTGTTCCAGGTGGTGTCGATGATGCGCGCCATCCAGCGTGCATCCGCCAGTCCGTGGGCGCTGGCCAGGCGTTTGCCGATGGCCGCTTCCCGCGCACCGGGCAGTGGCGGCACCCACCAATGACCGGGGCCGGCGCTGGCCGTGACCCCGCTGGTGCCGCAATAACCTTTGTCGACCAGCACCACCCGCGCGCCTTCACGGGCAGCAGCGACCGCCGCCCACGTACCGGCCAGGCCGCCGCCGATCACCAATACATCGGTGACCAGGTCGAGGGTCGGTTGGGAGGGGGTGTTTGACGTCATGAAATGCGGGCTCCAGGCGAGTGTTGGTGTTGTGGTCACCTCCGCCTGGAGAAAGGGGTTGGTCTGGGTTTGACGTTATCTCTATAAAAAGCAGTTGGGAAAGTCTTTCTGGTTATATGCTAATTATTAAGTAAGCTGATTATCGTTGTTTGTAATATTAAATAAATGCATTTAGTGCGATCGAAGACAGCAACGCCAACGCAGACCCCCCCTGTGTGAGCGGGCTTGCTCGCGAAGGCTGCGTGTCAGTCACCATTGATGTTGAATGGGAAACCGCTTTCGCGAGCAGGCTCGCTCCCACAGGGGATCTTAGTCGGGCACTAAATTTGTGAGCGCGGCAAGCCCCTTGTGGGAGCGAGCCTGCTCGCGAAGACGGTGGGTCAGCCACCATTGATGTTGAATGGGAAACCGCTTTCGCGAGCAGGCTCGCTCCCACAGGGGATCTCTGTCGGGCACAAAATTTTTGAGCACAGCAGGCCCCTTGTGGGAGCGGGCTTGCTCGCGAAGGCTGCGTGTCAGTCACCATCGATGTTGAATGTGAATCCCCATTCGCGAGCAAGCCCGCTCCCACAGGGGATCTTTGCCGAGCATAAGTTTTGCGTACACAGCAGACCCTGTGTGGGAGCGGGCTTGCTCGCGAAGGCGGTGGGTCAGGCACTCTCAATGTTGAAGGTGAAACCCGCTCCCACAGGTCTGTACCGTCAAAAGTTGTAAGCCAACCGCGTGTAGTAATACGCCCCGCCAAATCCAAACGGTGAAAACTGTCCGTATTTGTAGCCGCCGGCCCAGTCCTTGATACCGTTTTTGTCCGGGTACACGTTGAACAGGTTGTTCGCGCCCAGCGCCACGGTCAGGTGTTTGGTCAAGTCGTAGGCGGCGTCCAGGTCGGTGATCCATTTGGCGCTGAATTTGCGGTCGTTCACCGGGTTGTTGTCGCCCTCGGTGTAGCTGCCGAAGCGGGTCAGCGCCAGGTTCAGGTTGTAGTCGGTGACTTTCCAGTTGGCGGCCAGGATCAGTTTCGATTGCGGCGTGGCAACGGTCAGGTCCTTCTGCAAACGGCGATCGAACAACTGGTAATTGGAGCCCAGGCTGGTGAGTTTGGCCGGGTTGTCCTGGAGTTTTTCGATCTTGGTCTGGTTCCAGTTGTAGGCAGCGCTCCAGCGCACTTGGCCGTACTCATCCAGTTGTTGGCGGTACTCGTTGATGATGTCGATGCCGCGCGTGCGGGTGTCCACCGCGTTGGTGTAGTACTGGGCAAACAGTCCCGGCGACAGGCCGTTGGCGACGAGGATTTGCGAAACCGCCGGGCCGCCCAACAGGCTGGTGGACACGATGCGGTCGCGGATGCCGATCTGATAGAGGTCGGTGGTCAACCGGTAGTTGGCCGTGGGGTCGTAGGTGAAGCCGAGGCTGTAGTTCAGGGATTTTTCCGGCTTGAGTTTTTCCGCGCCCAACGCCTGGGCTTCTGGGGTGTCCACCGGCAACACCTTGACCGGCACCGAAACCTGCTCGCCATTGACCACGCCGCCAGAGGTGAACGTGGACGAGGCGTAAATGGTCTGCGCCAGGGACGGTGCGCGGAAGCCGTTGTTGACCGTGCCGCGCAGGGCGAAGGCATCGGTGATTTTGTAGCGGGTCGAGAACTTGCCGCTCCAGGTGCTGCCGATGTCCTGGGTGTAATGCTCATAGCGCGCAGCGGTGCCGACGTACCATTTATCCGTCACGTCCAACCCGAGGTCGACGTAGCTGGCGACGTTGCTGCGACTGATTTCCCCGGCATCGGCGGTGCTGGTGCCGTTGTAGGAGGCCAGGCCCGGCAACGGTGTGCGGCCGGCAAACGGTCCGCTGGGAATCACATAGTCACCGGGCGTATACGACGCAAAGTCACCCGGCTCAATCTGGTATTTCTCCCAGCGGTATTCGAAACCGAACGAGGTTTGCAGCGGATTTTTCAGGCCAATGTCGAAACCGCGACTGAAGTCGAGGTTGTTGGTCCACTGATCGAAAATCTGCGACGCCAGGTTGAACGAGGTCGGGCTGGTCGGCCCCAGGGACGGGTTGAGGGTGTTGTTGGCATTGAGGGTCGAGTCGTCCTCGCCCCAGGTCGAACTGGCGTCATAGTTCCAGCCACCGACCTCACCCTTGAAGCCGCCCGCCACTTGAAAGTCGATGGTGCGGTTGCGCCGTTGGGCGTGAATACCATCGGGGTAGGGCGTGTTCGGGTCGCCGGCCAGGGATGTGATGTCGTTGGGTCGATAGTTGCCGGTGACCTTGGTGGTTTCCATGTAGCTGGCGGTAGAGAACGAGTAGAACTTCAAATCATCCTGGATTGGCAATTCGAGGTTGTAGCTGGCGTTGGTGACCTTCTCCCGGCCCAATCCGTAACTGGGGTTCCAACCGTGGCGATTGACGGTCTGGTCACGGCTGTCGGGGAAACCGGGTGATGAATACAGGTTGCCCGTGGCACTGCCGGTGCGGTCGAAAGGCTCCTGTTCCTTGCTGTCCAGCGCCAGGTTGGCGAAGCCGTCATTCGGCAGCGCCAGGCCGTAGTTGACGGTTTGATGCACAGTGTCGCCATCGCCACTGCCGTAGCGCCCGAAAGAGGTTTCGGCGCTGCCACCGCTGTCGTTTTCCTTGAGGATGATGTTGATCACTCCGGCGATGGCGTCCGAACCATATTGTGCCGAGGCGCCGTCGCGCAGCACTTCGATATGATCGATGGCGGAGACGGGAATCAGGTCGAGGTTGACCGGTACCGCCGCCGTGCCAATGCGGGCCAGGTTGTTGATCAGCGCGGTGTTGTGCCGGCGCTTGCCGTTCACCAGCACCAGCACCTGATCCCCGGACAGACCGCGCATGGTCACGCCGCGCACCGACCAGGACGTCCCGCCGCCATTGATCGCCGGCAGGTTGAAGGACGGCAGCAGGCGCGCGAGCAGTTCCTTGAGACCGACCTTGCCGCTGGCCTGCAATTGCTCGGCGCTGATCACATCGATCGGCGAGGGGCTGTCGGTGATGGTGCGCGGTTGATTGCCGCGGTTGCCGGTCACCACCACGGTGCTCAGGGTCTTGTCCGGCTCGCTGGTTTCGGCGTGGACCTGAAGGCTGGCCGTCAGCAGGCTCAAGGCTGCGGCGGCGTAATAATCGTATTTCACTCGGGAGCTGGATGAGGTCATGACGCGAATTCCTGAAAGATTGCACGCACAGGCAAAAATACCGATCAGCTAAAAATCGCTAGCCAAACATGCCTCCCGTAGCAGCTGCCGAGGCACGAGGCTGCGTTCGGCTGCGAAGCAGTCGTGAAATCAGGCGACGCGGTGTTTCAGGAAGACCGCATGCTCAGGTTTTACGACTGCTGCGCAGCCGAACGCAGCCTCGCAGGCTCGGCAGCTGCTACGGGTCGTGTAATGGCTAATTGATCGGCATTGGGTTGCCAGGTCTTTTCTTGGGGTTTGCGGTCAGGCCGCGTTGGCGCGTTTTACCCGATGGGGAATGTCGTCATAAGCGATCAGCACCCGTTCCATGCGGCGCGGATAATCGCCGTAGTTGTAGACCGGGTAGTGCAGCGTCGAGCGGTTGTCCCAGAACGCCACGGAGTTTTCACGCCATTTGAAGCGCACCTGATGCTCGGGTTTGTTGAATTCCAGCAGCAGGCGATCGATCAGTTGCTTGCTCTTTTCCGGCGTCCAGCCGATCACCGAAGGGTTCTGCGAGAAATTGATGAACAGGCCATCCTCGCCGGTTTCCGGGTGGGTGCGCACCAGCGGATGC
Source organism: Pseudomonas sp. NPDC096950 (assembly GCF_044762525.1). Lineage (NCBI taxonomy): Bacteria > Pseudomonadati > Pseudomonadota > Gammaproteobacteria > Pseudomonadales > Pseudomonadaceae > Pseudomonas > Pseudomonas sp. NPDC096950. The sequence continues at coordinate 386,576 of NZ_JBIWEL010000003.1, forward strand.
GCGAGGATCGGATAGTCGTAGCCCACCTTGTCCAGGGCTTTCTTGAAGTCGTGGACCACATACAGATCATCGATTTCTGCGCGCAGCTCATCGGGCAAGGCGCGATACACCGCGCCGGTGTCGGCCCACAAGGTATCGCCGCCCACCGGCGGCAAATCCACGGCGCGCAATATTGCGCCGAGGGTCGGGCGCAGCAGCCAACTGGTGTCGGTGTGCCAACGGCCGCTGATTTTCGGGCCGTAGAGCTTGCGTTCATCCTGGGCTTGAATCAGGTGTGCTTGTGGTTGCGTCGGGTCGTTTTGCTGGGTGGTTGGGTGAACGTACAGCTCACCGAATTCCCGGGCGAAGGCGATCTGCTGTTCGGTGCTGATCACCTGGTCGCGAAAAAAAATCACTTTGTGTTCGAGCAGCAACTGGCGCAGTTCATCACGCAGGGCCGGGGTCAGCGGCTGGCTCAAGTCGATGCCGCTGATTTCGGCGCCGATGGTCGGTTCCAGGCGGGTGACGTGTAAGGTCGGTTGAGGCTGTAAGTCAGTGCGGTGCAAGACTGCGGTCATGGTGAAACTCCTCTCGGTTGTGGGTTCAGCCTCCGCCTGGAGAGGGGTCGGATGTTTGTGTGTGTGACGGGTTTTTGTAGCAGCTGTCGAGCCGCGCGAGGCAGCGTTCGGCGGCGAAGCCGTCGCAAACCCTGCGCCCGCGGCTTACCTGACACACCGCATAGTCTGATTTCACGACGGCTTCGCCGCCGAACGCTGCCTCGCGCTGCTCGGCAGCTGCTACAACGGGTTGTTGTTAGATCACAAAAAAGCCATGGGTAGCGTCGCGGGCCAGTTGCGCCACCAGGCCATATTCCCAACCCAGATAGGCTTGCATCGCTTCGCGTGGGCTGTCGGTGCCTTCGTACGGGCGGCGATAGCGGTCGATGCGCGGCGAGGCCAGGTGCGTTTCGCCGTCTTCCAGCGGCAGTTGCGCAGCGACCCAACTGGCGGTGCCACCCTTGAGCAGGAACACCGGTTTGCCGGTCAGGGCCTCGACATCGGCGACGGCCAGCCGCGCCAACTGGCTGCTGCCACAGGTCAAGACATAACGTTCTGCCTTGGGGGCGTTGGCCAGGGCTTCACGCAATTGCCCGCGCAACGCCCACCACGCGCCGGGGATGTGGCGCTTGACGTAGTTGGCGCTGCTGGTGAAATCCAGCACCACGCTATCGCCGTGGGTCAGCCATTCGGCCAGGGTGTCGGGGCTGATTTCCTCGGCCTGTCGGGGCGCAGGGACCGGCGCCTGCCAGGCACCTTTTTCGCTGAAATGCGCAGGCTGCACGTCGTCCAGCACATGCACCTCCCAACCCAGTTGCGAGAGCCAGGACGCCGACATGTTGGCGCGCACGCCGTCGTCATCCACCAGCACCAGGCGCGCACCGCGCACGCTGGCGAAGTGATCGGTTTCCTGCACCAGTTGACCACCGGGTGTCGAACGAGCGGCGGGCAGGTGGCCGGCTTCGAATTCTTCCGGCGTGCGCACATCGAACAGATACGTAGTGCGGGTCGATTCCTGCTGCCAGCGCTGAAGATCCGCCAGGGTGGCTCGACCAACCAAGGCTTTGTCGGCAACGCGACGGGCATCCTGGGCGGCAATGTGGCGGTGTTCTTCGCTGGTCGGTGCAAACCGGCGCGATTGGCCGTGTTGCAGTTGTTGACCGGCGAGGGTCCAGCCGATGGTGCCGTTGCGCAACGCCGATACCGGGTTCGGAATCCCCGAGTTGATCAACGACTGGGTGCCGATGATGCTGCGGGTGCGACCGGCGCAGTTGACGATGATCCGCGTCGCCGGGTCTGGCGCCAGTTCGCGGGCGCGCAACACCAGTTCCGCCCCCGGGACGCTGATGCCGGTGGGAATGCTCATGGTCTGGTATTCGTCGAAACGCCGGGCATCCAGCACCACCACGTCAGCTTCACTGTCGAGCAGCGCCTGAACCTCTTCCGCCGCCAGGGACGGTGTATGGCGCTGGCTTTCCACCAGTTCGCCAAAGGCTTTGCTCGGCACGTTGACGTCGATAAACAACTCGCCACCGGCCCGGCGCCAACCGTCCAGGCCACCTTCCAGCAGGGCGACATTCACGTAGCCCAACCCTTGCAGGCGCTGCGCCGCGATCTGTGCCAGGCCTTCGCCGTTGTCGTAGACCGTCACGGCAGTGTCGAGCCGTGGAATCCGCGAGTACACCTCCAGCTCCAGTTTCGACAAGGGAATATTGGCCGCGAACAACGGGTGCGCCTCGGCGAAGGGCGCTTCTTCACGCACATCCACCAGGGCAAGTTCTTCCTTCTTCAGCAGAGCCTTGCGAATGTCGGCGAAGGTGCGGGTCAGTACGTTGCTCATAGGGCTTGGCTCTCTTTGGAAAGATCCCAGATGTTGGGGAGAAAGGCGTTGGAATAACCGGAGATAAACAGTTTCTCGCTGCCGTCGGGCTGATACACCGCGCGGCGCACCGCACCGATGTTGGCGCCATACACATGGATGCTGATGGACACCTGATCTTCAAAGGCGTTGCTGACTTGATGGATGTCGCCAATCTTCGGCGACACGGCTTCGACCTGACCGGGTTGCAACTGAATACGGTTGCCCTCGGGCACCAGCGTGCCGTCGGTATGGCGGGCGTAACCCTGGGAATATTCTGCGCCGCGCAACATGCCGATCAGGCCCCAGACCCGATGATCGTGGATCGGCGTGCGTTGCCCCGGCCCCCAGACAAAACTGACCACACTGAAACGCTGCCGGGAATCGGCGTGCAGCAGAAATTGCTGATAGCGCTCCGGGTCAGGGCGGGCAAAGTCTTCCGGCAGCCAGTCGTCGTGGCTGACCAGTTGGCCGAGCAGCTTGCCGCCGCGATGCAACAGGTCACCCTCGCGCGGATTGCTGTCGATCAATTCCGCCAGGGCGCCTATGAATGCTCTGAGTCTCTCCGGGTGTCGGGCCTGGGTCATGGCGATTCCATCATTGGTTTCGAAGGTTGTTGTGGTTATCTAAGCATAATGATTGGTCTTAATATGCAATTTTTATATGATTAGGTTATAGCTGAAAGGAATTTAGAACTCGATTGAATAGCGTTAATCGTTATCGATATGGGCACCTGAAGCTTCGGGCTATCCAGATGCCAGCAATGGAACTATGCTTTTCAGACATCTTATTGACTGTTCTCTATGTGCGGCCCAAATGAAAATTGATGATATCGATGCCTTCGTCGAAGTGATCCGTTGCCAATCCATCAGCCATGCCGCCGAGTCGTTGCAGCTGACTCAACCCGCCATTACCCGGCGGGTGCAGAACTTCGAGCAAGCGTTGGGCGTGGAATTGTTCGACCGCAACACCAAACCGCTCAAGCCTACTTTGATCGGAACCCGGGTGTATGAACAGTGCCGTTTGATCCTGCGGGAAATGGACGCATTGCGCGAACTCGTGGCGACGGACGCACCGCCCACCGGGCTGTTGCGCCTGGGTGTGCCGCAAACTATCGGCGATGTGGTACTGCTCGATGCCCTCAAGCACCTGCGCGTCGAATACCCGGAATTGCGCGCTCAAGTGGCGACGGGTTGGGGCAGTCAATTGGTCGGCAAGATCGAACGCGGTGAACTGGATGCGGCGGCGGCGCTGTTTCCGGCGGGCAAGATTTTCCCGGACAACATCGTCGGCGAGTCCATCGGCAAGATGGAACTGGTGGTGGTCTGCGCCAAGGCGCAAGTGCCCAAGCGTCCGTGCAAACTGGCCGACGTTTACCAGAGTGGCTGGGTCCTCAATCCCGACGGCTGTGGCTTCCGCGCCGGGTTGCAGCGGACCTTGTCGGATCAAGGCCTGGCTCTGCGGGTCAATCTGGAAACCTTCGGCACCGAGCTGCAATTGGGCCTGGTCGCCGATGGCCTGGGCCTTGGTTTAGTGCCGCGTCCGTTGCTGGAGCGCAGTGCGCATTTCGATCAACTGGCGGTGGTGCCGCTCAAGGATTTCAAACCGGTGATGGACCTGTGGCTGATCTATCCGCATTTCCTTGGCAACCTGCAAGGGCCGGTGGATGCCTTCGGCAAACTGGTCGCCGGGTCGCTGCAGAAGATCAAGAGCGCCGCATGACGGCGGGCTGAAGACATAAAAAAAAATGATAATTAGCTTAGATTAAAATGTGCTTTTTATTATTTTTTGCCTTCCCATAGGCTGGCTGCAATTCTTAAGGCCATCCAGGAAGTTTTGCCATGAGCAGCGTCAGCCCGTTGTCCAGTGTCTCGAAAAATGTTCGCCAGCGCGTCACCCCCGAAGAATGGGAAGTGCGGGTCAAACTGGCCGCGGCCTATCGATTGGCGGCGTTGTTCAAGTGGACCGATCACATCTACACGCACTTTTCCGCGCGAGTGCCGGGGCCTGAAGAGCATTTCCTGATCAACGCCTTCGGGCTGTTGTTCGATGAAATCAGCGCCTCCAACCTGGTCAAGGTCGACCTCGACGGCACCATCGTCGACGACCCGACCGGGCTCGGTATCAACTACGCCGGGTACGTGATCCACAGCGCCATCCACGGCGCGCGTCCCGACCTGCAAGCGGTGTTGCACACCCACACCCGCGACGGTATTGCAGTCTCGGCCCAGCGCGACGGACTGTTGCCAATCTCCCAGCATTCCATCGCATTTTCCGGGCGAGTGGCCTATCACGGTTACGAGGGGATCGCCCTGGACCTGGACGAGCGTGAACGCCTGGTGGCGGACCTTGGGGACAAAAGCGTACTGATCCTGCGCAACCACGGTTTGTTGACGGCGGGTGTCAGCGTTGAACACGCGTTCCAGCAACTGCAGAGCCTGGAGCGTGCCTGCAATATTCAGATCGCGGCCCAGGCGGGTGGCAACGCCGAACTGGTGTTCCCGCCGGCCGAAGTGGTGGCCAAGGTCGAGAAACAGGCGGAGGCGTTCAAGAGTGGCGACGGGCCGGGTGTGGCGCGGCATTGGAATGCGCTTGTTCGGCAACTGGAGCGGACCGATACGGCTTACAAGGATTGAATCGACACCACAACCCCTGTGGGAGCGGGCTTGCTCGCGAAGGCGGAATGTCAGTCACTATCAATATCGACTGCCACACCGCCTTCGCGAGCAAGCCCGCTCCCACAGGGGATTGTTTATGGCTCGCGATCCGCCAGCTCTTCCAGAAGATCCGCCGAAGGCACAAAGAACAACCCACCCGTGACCGCCGTGCTGAAGTCCAGCAAACGGTCATAGTTGCCCGCCGGCCGGCCGACAAACATGTTCTCCAGCATCAGTTCAATCGGCTCCGGCGAGCGCGCATAGCCAATGAAATAAGTCCCGAATTCGCCCGCGCCGGGCCGGCCGAACGGCATGTTGTCGCGCAGGATTTTCACTTCCTGGCCATCCTGGGTGATGGTGGTCAAGGCGCTGTGGGAATTGCTCGGCTTGGCCGCATCATCGAGTTCGATATTCGACAGTTTGGTCCGCCCGATCACGCGCTCCTGCGCCTCGACAGACAGCGCGTTCCACGCATCCATCTTGTGCAGGTACTTCTGCACCAGCACGTAGCTGCCGCCGGCAAACGCCGGATCTTCATCACCAATGAGGGTGAATTTGGCCATGTGCCGATCATCCGGGTTCTCCGTGCCGTCGACAAAACCGATGATGCTGCGCATGTCGAAATAGCGGAAACCCTGGACTTCATCGACCACCGACACCGCATCGCCGAGGGCCGAGAGCAATTGCGTGGCCAGTTCGAAACACAGGTCCATCTGGTCCGCACGAATGTGCAGCAGGATGTCCCCCGGTGTTGCCACCGCGCGCCGTCCTTCGTCGCCGAACTCGCGGAAGGCGTGCAGCGAGGCCGGACGCGGGGCGCCAAACAGCGTGTCCCAGGCACTGGAACCAAAGCCGCAGACGCAGGACAGGTAACCTGTCGGCACGCGCTTGCCGACGGAGCGGGTGAGGGCGGCGATGTCACCGCACCAGCCCCGGACTTTCTCCGCGGCATCGCTGCCGGGCGCCAAGGTGGCCACGATGAAAATCGCGCTTTTTGTGATCGGTGCGCAGACGGCTTGAGGATCAGGCGTTGGGTTGGTCATGGTGTGAGCACTGTCATCGTTGCGAAGTGCAAAGACAGTAGCAGGATAAAGGCTGTGAATCAGCCTTCGAGACACCCGGGCGGGGTGTCAGGTGAGATGTTTACCGGCTGACAGGCCGCCTTCGCGAGCAAGCCTGCTCCCACAGTGGTTTGTGGTTGTACAGAAAAATTGCGAACGCAACAGATCCCCTTGTGGGAGCGAGCCTGCTCGCGAAAGCGGTGTATCAGCCAACATCAATATGGAATGTGAAACCGCCTTCGCGAGCAGGCTCGCTCCCACAATAAATCACCGGCGGACACAAACTCTGCACACGCAGCTAATCCTGTGTAGGAGCAAAGCTTGCTCGCGAAGGGGCCCTCACATGCACCGCCGAATCAAGCCATTTACGCCACTTTTTCCTCCGCCTGCCGCTCGCGCTCGGCCACCAATTGGCGAACCAGCGGGATCAGACGCTTGCCATAGTCGATAGCATCATTAAGCGGATCGAAACCGCGAATCAGGAACGTAGTGATGCCCAGGTCGTAATAGTCGAGCAACGCTTCCGCCACCTGTTCCGGCGTGCCAACCAGCGAGGTCGAATTGCCCTGCGCCCCTAGCAGCCCGGCAATCCCCGTCCACAGCCGCTTATCCAGCCGCGAGCCCTGGGCCGCTGCCGCCAACAAACGCCGGGAGCCTTCATTCGGCGGTTCCCTCCGCACAAAACCATTCTTTTGCGCCAACGCCGTAGCCTGTTCCAGGATGCTTTCGGCACGTTCCCAGGCCTGCGCTTCGGTGTCCGCCAGGATCGGGCGCAGCGACAGGCTGAAGCGAATGCTGCGCCCATGCTTGGCTGCTTCGGCGCGCACCTGGTTCACCACTTCGCGCACCTGTTCGTAGGTTTCACCCCACAGCGCATAAACGTCCGCATGCTTGCCCGCCACCGCGATGGCCGCTGCCGACGAGCCGCCGAAATACAGCGGGATGTGCGGCAGCTGCGGCGACTTCACGGCCGAATGCGCCCCTTCGACCTGGTAGTACTTGCCCTGATAGTCGAAGGGCTTTTCGCTGGTCCATTCCTGGCGCAGCACGTCGAGGTATTCATCGGTACGGGCGTAGCGCTCGTCCTTGCCGATGTGGCTGCCATCGGCCCGCAGTTCGCGATCATCGCCGCCGGTGATGATGTGCACGGCGGTGCGGCCGCCATTGAACACATCGAGGGTATTGAATTGCCGCGCGGCGAGAGTCGGCGCAGCGAAACCCGGGCGATGGGCGATCAGGAACTTGAGGTTTTTCGTCACGCTGGCGGCGTGGGAGGCAATCAGCGTGCTGTCCGGGCTGTTGGAGTGGAACGCCACCAGGGCGCGGTCGAAACCGGCCTCGTCGTGGGCGCGGGCGACGGTCTCCACATAGTCGGGTTGCAACACCGGGCCGCTGCGCGGATGGATTTCCGAGGAATGGTGGCCGCCGATGTAGCCGATAAATTCGATGCTCATGCTGAGTTCCTTGTCTTTGGATAGGCGTGATTCACCTCCGCCGGGCAGGGGGTCGGTCCGTGGTGTCGAAAGTAGGCGCAGTGGGGCGGGGCTGTGAAATGCCGTTTTGTTCTAAGTTAATTATTAATTTAGCGAATCATAATAAATTGAAGATATCAGTAATCCGCATTTTAATCCGGGTCAGAGATGCACGCGGCGAAGGGCGCGGGCTGAACGCTTTAATTATGCAAATAATTTATCTGGATCATGCGCTATCTGATTTTTAATCATATTAGGTTATTCCCAAAAAGAATTTCACTGGCGTTTTTTATGCGAATAGCATGAATCCGAAGCCATGTTCTTGATGAGGAAGGAAGCCTGATGACCGAAAAGACCTTCGATACACCGAGCGCCAGCAGCTCATTTTCCGTCAACAAGGCGATTGATAGCCCACGTGCGTCGCGGCTGATCCCCAACTGGCTGAGCAATTGGCGAACCCCGGAAGTTTTCCTGCGCTTGCTCAGCCCGATCGCGCTGCTGTTGTTATGGGAACTGGCGTCACAGTTCGGCCTGATCCCGCAACGGGTGATTGCCGCGCCGTCGCAAATCGGCGGCACGCTGTGGGCAATGATCATCTCCGGCGAGCTGGGCAAGCATTTGCTGGTGTCCCTGCAGCGTGCGCTGTTGGGCTTGAGCATCGGGGTCAGCGTTGGCGTGGTCGCGGCGCTGATCACTGGCCTGTCGAAGCGCGGCGAAGTAATCCTCGATTCGCCAATGCAGATGCTGCGCACCATTCCTTCCCTGGCGCTGGTTCCGCTGTTCATCCTCTGGTTTGGCATCGGCGAGTTCACCAAGATCGCGCTGATCGTCACCGGTACGACCTTTCCGGTTTACCTCAACCTGTTCTCCGGCATTCGCAACATCGACCCCAAATTGATCGAGGCCGCCAACACCCTGGGCCTGAATCGTCGCGAGTTGATCTGGCACGTGATCCTGCCGGGCTCCTTGCCTTCGTTTTTTGTCGGCTTGCGTTATTCCCTGGGGATTTCCTGGCTGGCCCTGGTGTTTGTCGAGCAGATCAACACCACCGCCGGCATCGGTTTCCTGGCCAGTGATGCCCGGGACTTCATGCGCACTGACGTGATCGTTATTTGCCTGTTGATTTACAGCGTCCTCGGTTTGTTGATCGACGGACTGATCCGCACGCTGGAGCGTTTCGCCCTGGCCTGGCGCCCATCTTTTGTGAGGAACTGACATGTCGAATATCGATATTCTGGACGCACCGTCAACAGCGCCGGTGCAACTGCGAAACGTAGTGCGCCAGTTCGGCCAGCAACGGGTCATCGATGGCCTGGACCTGGACATTGCGCCGGGGGAGTTCGTCGCATTGCTCGGGGCCAGCGGTTCCGGCAAGACCACGTTATTGCGCAGCCTGGCCGGGCTCGACAGCATCGACAGCGGCCAGTTGCGCGTGCCCAAGGCTCGGGCCGCGGTGTTCCAGGAGCCACGCCTGATGCCGTGGAAACGCGCCTGGAAAAACGTGATCCTCGGCCTGCACATCCCGAATGCCAAGGAGCGTGCAGTGCAAGCCTTGACCGAAGTGGGGCTGGCCCATCGCCTGGAAGCCTACCCGGCAACCCTCTCCGGCGGCGAAGCCCAGCGAGTGGCCCTGGCCCGTGGCCTGGTGCGCGAACCCAAGCTATTGCTGCTCGACGAACCCTTCGCCGCCCTCGATGCCCTGACCCGAATCAAGATGCATCGGCTGATCATCGAACTGTGGCGCAAACACACCCCGGCGGTGCTACTGGTGACCCACGATGTGGACGAAGCGATCCTGCTCGCCGACCGGGTCATTGTGCTGGCCGACGGCAAGATTGCCGAGCAGTTGACCATCGACTTGCCCCGCGCCCGCGACACCGGGCAGGACGGTTTCCAGGCGATTCGCGCACGCTTGCTGAGCCTGCTGGGCGTCGAAGTGGAAAGCGCTGCGGTGGCTGAGCGTCAGCCTGTGCTTCGGCGGTTTGCCCATGCTTGATCGACCTCTATGGAAATCCGCGGTGCTGTTGCTGTCAGGTGCCGCGCTGTTGCTCGGTGGCTGCGGTGACGCCATCGAACCAAAAAACCAGGCGGACTTGTCCAGCGTCAAACTGATCCTCGGCGATCAAGCCAAGGGCCTGCGCACGGTGGTCGAAGCCGCCCATGCGCTGGAGGGCATTCCCTACAAGGTCGAGTGGGCGAATTTCCAGGGCGCCGCGCCGTTGTTCGAAGCCTTGCGCGCCGGTGCTGTGGACCTGGGCCCGGCCGGTGATACGCCGGTGCTCGCCGCCGCTACCGGTGGCACGCCGTTGCGCATCGTCGCGGTACGCCGGAGTCAATCCCGAGGCATCGGAATCCTGGTGCCGCAGGATTCGCCGATCCACAGCATCGCGGATCTGAAAGGTCGCAACGTGGTGGTGTCATCGGCACGGGGCAGCATTTCCCAGTACCTGTTGATTCGTGCCTTAGCCAACGCCGGGGTCGATGAGAAGGACGTCAACGTCGGTTTCGTCCTGCCCACCGACGCCTTGTCCGCGTTCAACGCCGGCAAGATCGAAGCCTGGGCCACGTTCGGTATTTATCAGGCGTTTGCCGAGCAGCAGGGCGCCCGGGTGTTGATCAGCGGCGAAGGGATCAACACCGGGCTGACGTTTATCACGGCGTCGGATGAGGTGCTGACCGACCCGCTCAAACGCCAGGCCCTCAGCGATGTGTTGCAGCGCTTCGCCAAGGCGTTCGAATGGGCGCGGCAAAACCCCGACGAGTACGCGCGGGTATTCGCCAAGGCCAATGATGTACCGCTGGAAGTCTCGCAGCGGCTGCGCAGTTGGGGCGATGAGTCGCTGGTGCCGGTCGAGCCACGGGACGTCCAGGCCTTGCAGCAGGTGGATGATTTATTCGTCGAGAAGAAGATCTTTCCGCACCGTGTAGACGTAGAAAAATTCACCGATGCGCAGGTGTTTTCCAGTGAGTCATTGGCGCTGAGTCGAAGCACTTCCGCCCAATAAAACCGGGTTGATCCTCAACAACGCTGCTGTTTCGAACAGGGGCGTTTTTGTGCTTCTAAACCGGAAAAAGCCTGGGTGAAGCGAACCTAAGCTAATGCAAAAAAGATATTTATTACGAGTTTTTAAGATCGTTTAGCTTGGATGCATCGCCACACAAAACATCGTTTCACATGGGAGTGAATCATGCCGCATCCACTGGACATCACCACCTTACCGACCCTCGACCTGTCATTGCTCGACGGATCACCGGCCCAGTGCCAGGACTTTCTCGACGACCTGCGCCACGCCGCACGGGACGTGGGTTTTTTCTACCTGACCGGGCATGGCATCGACAGCGATTTGTTGAGCCAGGTGCAAGATCACGCCCGTCAATTCTTTGCCCTGCCGGACAGCGAAAAAGCCGCAGTCGGTATGATCAACTCGCCACACTTTCGCGGCTACAACCGCGCCGCTTCGGAGATCACTCGCGGCAAGCCGGACTTGCGCGAACAGTTCGATCTGGGCGCCGAGCGCGAGGTGTTGCCGCAAGATGAAAACAGCCCGTTCTGGGCGCGTCTGCAAGGCCCCAATCAATGGCCGGACGCACTGCCGGCGCTCAAGCCGTTACTGCTGGATTGGCAGCACGCCATGACCCGCATGTCCCTGCGCCTGCTACAGGCTTTCGCCCAGGCGCTGGCGTTGCCAAGCGACGCGTTCGACCGCTTGTACGGCGACAAACCCAACGAGCACATCAAGCTGATGCGCTATCCGGGGCAGGGGCCTGGCGGCAGTCACCAAGGCGTCGGCGCGCACAAGGATTCGGGCTTCCTGAGCTTCCTGCTGCAAGACCAGCAGGCCGGTTTGCAAGTCGAGATCGAAGAGGGCCGCTGGATCGATGCGCTGCCTCGGGACAACACCCTGGTGGTGAACATCGGCGAATTGCTGGAGTTGGCCACCAACGGTTACCTGCGCGCCACGGTGCACCGGGTGGTGTCGCCGCCCAAGGGCAGCGAGCGCTTGTCGATCGCGTTTTTCCTCGGCGCGCAACTCGACGCGGTGGTGCCGCTGTATCCCTTGCCCACGGCGCTGTTGCGCGAAGCGCGAGGCCCGGCGAGTGATCCGGACAATCCATTGTTTCGCGATGTGGGCTGGAACTACCTCAAGGGCCGCCTGCGTTCCCATCCCGATGTGGCCCAGCGTTTTTACGCCGATGCACTGATCCCCAAAGCACTGTCTGCTTAATCAAAAAGGACTGCGAACATGTTGAAAAAAACAGGATTGACCCTGGCCGTGCTCGGCGCTCTGGTGACTTCTTTTAGCGCGTTGGCCGTGGAGCCATTGCGCGTTGCGGCGGACCCGGTGCCTCACGCACAGATTCTGGCGTTCGTGCAAAAGCTCGACCCAAAACTGAACCTCAAGGTCATCGAAATCCCCAACGGCGTGAACTCCAATGAGCTGCTGGTGCATGGCGACGTCGATGCCAATTACTTCCAGCATTTGCCGTACCTGAAGTCTCAGGAACAGGCCCTCGGCGAAAAACTCGCGGTGGCGGCGACCGTGCATATCGAACCGCTGGGGATCTATTCCCATCGACACAAGACCTTCGCCCAAGTCCCGCAACAAGGCACCGTTGCCGTGCCGAATAACGTCACCAACCTGAGCCGCGCCTTGTACCTGTTGCAGGACAACGGCCTGATCAAACTCAAGGCTGGCTTCAACGACCCGGCCACCGATCAGGCAACGCCGAAGGACATCGCCGAGAACCCGAAACAACTGAAGATCCTCGAAATCGAATCGCCGCAAATCCCTCGCGCTTTGGATGATGTGGACCTTGCGGTGATCAACGGCAACTACGCGCTGGAGGCCGGTCTGGTGCCGGCCAAGGACGCGTTGGGGCTGGAGAAGGCCGAGCACAACCCTTACGCGAATATTCTGGTGACCACGCCAAAATTGCAGGACGACCCACGGATCAAGCAACTGGCCAAGGACCTGACGTCCCCGGAAGTGGCCAGGTTCATCACTGACAACTTCGCCGGTTCGGTGATCCCGGTGGTGCCGGTGAGCGTCGCGGCCAACAAGCCATGATCATCGTCGAGCAGTTGAGCAAAACCTACGGGCCAGGGCAGGCACCGGCGCTGGATCAGGTGTCCCTGAGCATTCCCGATGGCGCGATCTACGGGATACTGGGCCGCAGCGGCGCGGGCAAATCGACGCTGCTGCGTTGCCTCAATCTGCTCGAACGGCCCAGCGCCGGGCGCATTCTGCTGGACGGCGAGGACCTGACGGCGCTGTCCGACATCGAACTGCGCCGCCAGCGCCAACGCATCGGCATGATCTTCCAGGGCTTCAACCTGCTGCACTCGCGCAACGTGTTCGACAACATCGCCGTGCCGCTGGAAATCGCCCGCGTCGGCAAAGCCCAGCGGCAGGCGCGGGTCCGGGAATTGCTCGATCTGGTGGGCCTGAGCGACAAGGCCCAGGCGTTTCCTTCGCAACTGTCCGGCGGTCAGAAACAACGGGTAGGCATTGCCCGGGCCCTGGCGGCGCGACCGGCGTATTTGCTGTCGGACGAAGCCACCAGCGCCCTCGACCCGGAAACCACCGCCTCGATTCTGCAACTGCTGCGCGACATCAATCGCCAGTTGGGCCTGACCATCGTGCTGATCACCCATGAGCTGGACGTGGTCAAATCGATTTGCGATCACGCTGCTTCGCTGGCCCACGGTCGATTGGTCGAGGCCGGGCCGATTGCCGAATTGCTGGCGAATCCGGATTCCAGCCTTGGCCGCTCACTGCTACCGGGCTACAGCGCAACGTTGGGCAGCGATGCCCTCGACCTGAGTTTTTTCGACAGCCTGTTGGCCACCCCGGTACTCAACGAACTGCAGCAACAAGGCGTAGAGCTGGACCTGCTGGCCAGCGGCGTCGAGTCCATCGGCGGACAACGAGTCGGGCGTCTGCGCGTAGCTTTCCGGCAGCCCGCCGATGAGCCGAAATTGAACCAGGTGGTGGCGTTTCTCAAGCAACGTGGCGTCAGGGTGGAGCGTTCATGAACCGTGTAATCGACTGGAACGAGATTTTCCAACTGGTGCTCACGGCCACCGGCGAAACCCTGTACATGGTGCTGTTGGCGGGTTTGTTCACCTTGCTGATCGGCTTGCCGCTCGGTGTGTTGCTGTTCATCAGCCGCAGCGGTGGTTTGTACCCGATGCCGCGTCTCAACAAAGGTCTGGGCAGCCTGGTCAACCTGGGGCGCTCGCTGCCCTTCGTGGTGATGCTGATTGCCCTGATCCCGCTGACCCGGCTGGTGGTCGGCACCACTTTGGGCAGCACCGCCGCCGTGGTGCCGATCACCATCGGCGCCTTTCCGTTCTTCGCGCGCATCGTCGAGAACGCTTTGGACGAAGTGGACAAGGGCCGCATCGAAGCGATCCTCGCCATGGGCGGTGACATCTGGCATGTGATTTTCAAAGTGCTGCTGCCCGAAGCGCTGCCGGCGTTGCTGGCGGGCATCACGCTGACGTTGGTGATGCTGATCGGCTTTTCTTCCATGGCCGGGGTTATTGGTGGCGGTGGCCTCGGCGACTTGGCGATTCGCTACGGCTACCAGCGTTTCAATAACCAGGTGATGGTCGCCACGGTGGTGGTGCTGGTGATTCTGGTGCAGAGCGTGCAAAGCCTCGGCGATCGGTTGGTTCGCTCGTTGGCGCACCGTCGATGAGGCCGCTGTCCGTAGTACCCGAGCCGCTGATTCGTGTACGTGAACTGAGCAAAACCTTTGGCGCCAGCCGCGCGCTGGATCGGGTCAGCCTGGATATTTATCCCGCCGAAGTGGTGGCGCTGCTGGGTGCCAACGGCGCGGGCAAATCGACCCTGGTGAAGATTCTCGGCGGCAGTCAGGCCGCCGATTCCGGTGAGCTGTGGGTCGATGGCCAACCCCGGCATTTTGCCTCGCCACTGTCGGCGCGGCGGGTCGGGATTGTCGCGGTGCATCAGCAGGTCAACGATGGCATTGCCCCCGGTTTGAGCGTGGCGGAAAACCTCTTGCTCGATGAACTCTGCCAGCCCGGCGCGGACTTCTGGCTCAACCGCAAGCGTCTGTTTGAGCGGGCCGCGAGCATCGCTGCCGGCCTCGGGCTGGAGCTGCCACTGGAGCAACCGATCGAACGTCTCGGCCAGGCTGAACGGCAATTGGTGGTGCTCGCCCGGGCCTTCGCCCTGCAACCGCGTCTGCTGATTCTCGATGAGCCGACGGCGGCTTTGTCGGACGTCGAGGCCCAGCGGCTGTTCGGTTTGATCGACACCTTGCGCAGTCGCGGCGTGGCGATTCTGTATATCTCCCATCGATTGTCTGATCTGCAGCGGGTCGCCGACCGCGCCATCGTCCTGCGTGACGGGCAACTGGCCGGCGAATTCAGCGCCCGCCAGTTGCCCGAAGCGGTCGAAGCCATGCTCGGGCATGCGCTGGACACCCATGTTTATGAACCGCGCACGGCGGGGCGGGAAGTCCTGACTTTGCTTGGGGCGAAAATCGCTCCGCAAAAGCAGGCCTTCGATTTGACCCTACGCGAAGGCGAAGTCGTAGTGCTCACCGGGTTGCTCGGCGCCGGCAAAACCGAGATCGCCGAAGTGTTGTTCGGTCTGCGTGAAACGGCGGTCGGCAATTTGCAACTGGATGGCGTGGACTGGCAACCGGGCTCGCCACGGGAGGCGATTCGCAGCGGGGTGTTCTTTGCCGCCGAGGACCGCGCGAGCCAATCGTTGATCGCCGATTTCTCCCTGCGCCGCACCCTGACCTTGCCATTCCTCGAACGCTTCACCCGTGGCGGTTTTATCCGTAACCGGGCTGAAGCCGCAGCGGTGGAAGCGCAGGTTGCGGCCCTCGGGATCAAGACTGCCGGCATCGATGTGCCCATGAGCGCGTTGTCCGGCGGCAACCAGCAGAAAGTCGTGCTGGGCCGCTGGCTGTTGGGGGAAGGGCGGGTGTTGATTCTTGATGAGCCGTTCCAGGGTGTCGACGTGCGCGCCCGCCGCGAGATCGGCCAATTGCTGCGCGACAGTGCCGCTGGCCGCGCGACCCTGGTGATCTGCGCCGATGTCGACGAAGCCCTGGAAATCGCCGACCGGATTCTGTTGGTGCGCGATCACGCGGTAGTCGCCGAATACCCCCGCGCCGATTTGAGCCGCGCCACGCTGGTGGCGGCGCTGGCCGGCGTCGAGGCCCCGGTTTCACCTGTTCAAGCCACGCCAAGGAGTAGAGCGAGTGCCTGATTCGAGTTCGTTGTTATCGACCACCCCCGCACCCGGGGAGCGTCTGCTGCAAGCGCTGATTCGCTATGGATTGCTCTGGGTGCTGGCGTTGATCGTGGTGTTTTTCAGCGTCGCCGAACCAGCGTTCCTGCGAGTCGGCAACCTGTTCAGCATCTTGCAGTCGGTGTCGATTGTCGCGTTGCTGGCGTTGGGCGTGACCTTGACCATGGCGGTCGGCGGCCTCGATTTGTCGATCGGCGCGGTGGCAGCGATGAGTTTGATGATCGCCAGTTACGTGATGGTGGTGCTCGGTTGGGGCGCGGTGCCGGCGGTGCTGATCAGCCTCGCGGGCGGCGCGCTGGTGGGGCTGCTCAACGGCTGGCTGATCGTGAAGATGCGGGTGCCGGACATCCTCGCCACCCTCGGCAGCATGTTTCTGGTGATCGGTGTGCAGTTGATTCCTACCGGCGGACGCTCGATTGCGGTGGGCATGACCCTGCCCAATGGCGACGAGGCCGAAGGCACCTTCAATGCGCTGTTTCTCGCCCTCGGTCGCGGCCGGCTGTGGGACACGGTGCCGATACCGGTGTTGATCACCGCCGTGGTGGCGCTGGTGGTGTGGCTGTTTCTTGAGCGAACGCGCATCGGCCGTTTGTTCTACGCCATTGGCGGCAACGAGCAGGCTGCGCGTCTGGCAGGGGCGCCGGTGCAGCGTTTCAAGTTGCTGGCCTATGTGCTTTCAGCCGTGCTCGCGTCGTTGGGCGGGTTGTTGCTGGCGGCGCGTTTGGGCCGGGGCGATGTCAGCTCGGGCAACGGCTTGGTGCTCGATGCGCTGGGCGCGGCGCTGATTGGTTTTGCCGTGCTCGGGGCGAAGAAACCGAATGCCTTCGGCACTTTGGTCGGCGCGTTGCTGGTGGCCACATTGCTGAATGGCCTGACCATGCTCAACGCGCCGTATTACGCCCAGGATTTCGTCAAGGGACTGGTGCTGGTGCTGGCCCTGATGTTCACCTTCGGCCTCGCGCATCGGGCGCGTTGAGCCGCTTTTAACGTTCGACCAAGGAAGCTGTATGCGCGGATCACTCAAGGTTTTTGTTCGTCATTGCCTGGCCACCGCTGTGCTTTCGGCACTGGCGCTGAACGCTCAGGCCAAGGCACTGCCGGGAGCACCGGCACCGTTCGACAAGGGCAATGTGCAAATAGCCCTGGTGGGTTATCTGTTCTCCGGGGATTTCACCGAAGCCTATTTGCGCGGCGTCGAGAAACAGACCGAAGCCCTGGGCGCGACCTTGCGCGTGTTCGACGCCCGGCAGCAGGCGGCCAGCCAGCGGGAGATGATCGATCAGGCGATTGACCTTGGCGTGGACGGCATCATCGTTCAGCTCGGTCTGGCGGAAACCCTCAAGGGCCCGATTGACCGGGCCATCGCCAAGGGCATCAAGGTCGTCGCGTTCGACGTCGACCTCAACACCCCGCAAGTCACTCAGGTCGAGCAGGATCACCATGCCCTGGCGCGTCTGGCACTGGATCAAGCGGTCAAGGACAACGGCACGCGCTTCGATGCCGGTTACGTCTACATCAGCGGTTTCACCCCAATGGAGCGCCGCGACGAAATCTGGAGCCAGGTCAAAGCCGCGAATCCGGAAATCATCGAGAAGGCGCGCTTCGGCACGCTTAACCCACCGATTGCCAACTCGGTCGCGGACCAGGCCAGCGCCGTATTGCGCGCCAATCCGGGGATCAGCGTGATCTTCGCGCCGTTCGACGAGTTCGCCAAAGGCGCGAAAATCGCGGTGGACGAGGCGGGGCTTGGCAAGAAGGTGAAAATCTACAGCGCGGACATTTCCACCGCCGATATCCAGATCATGAAAGAGCCGGACAGTGCGTGGGCGGCGACGGCGGCGGTGAATCCGCAAGTGGCCGGGGCGATCAGCGTGCGCAGTTTGGCGATGCTGATTGCCGGGGAGAATCCTGGGCACAAAGTATTGGTACCGCCGACGTTGATTACCCGACAACAACTGCTGGACCTCGATGTGAAGAACGTGCGGGACCTGGCGCAGAAACTGCCGGCGTTTGGTGATACGGCGAATGTGGCGCGGACTTCGTGGATTCCTGCCGCGGACTAAGTTAATACACAAATTTCCTGTGGGAGCGGGCTTGCTCGCGAAGGCGGTGTGTCAGGCACTATTAATGTCGACTGACACACCGTATTCGCGAGCAAGCCCGCTCCCACAGTTTTATTGTGATTGACTTGATATAGCCTGCGTTTGTTAGTTGGTTTTTTGCCGATATAACCTAAGTAGTATTGGTTCTTTTCCAAACTTCAGCCCCTCGTCTAGCATCGGCATTCACTAACTTTGGGGTTCTATTGTTCGGGTGCTATTGCACTTGAAAACATGCTTTAACAGCCTTCGCTGCCTTCCTGATTACTAAAACTACAGCAGACATTGCCGTGCACTGTTGGCCGACTTCTTTTTGTTGGCAAGGGCCGGGTATTAGCTGCGATAAAAGGAGCTGTTCCATGTATCACCGTTCTCGTTCATTACTCGCCGCTGCTGTAGTCACAGCAATGACGCAACTTCCCGTGCAGGCCGAAGAAGTTTCGGCGCGCGCCGACGACGACACACGGCTGGGGACCGTGCTGGTCACCGGCACCCGTGGCACCGCCCGCACGGTGCTGGATTCACCAGTACCGGTGGACGTGCTGACCGCCGAGGATCTCAAGTCCGCCGGGGCCAGTAATGGCGAACTCGGTCAGGCGTTGCAGACCTTGTTGCCGTCGTTCAGTTTTCCGCGTCAATCCAACTCCGGCGGCGCCGACCATGTGCGGGCCGCGCAGTTGCGCGGCATGAGCCCGGATCAGGTGCTGGTGCTGGTCAACGGCAAGCGCCGTCACACTTCAGCGCTGGTCAATGATTCGTCGAAGATCGGCCGGGGCACGGCGCCGGTGGACTTCAACTCGATTCCGATCAGTGCGATCAAGCGCATCGAAGTGCTGCGCGACGGCGCCGGTGCGCAATACGGTTCCGATGCGATTGCCGGGGTGATCAACATCATCCTCGACGATGCGCCGGAGGGCGGCGAAGTCTCCACCACCTATGGCGCCTACCACACCCATCAGGATGCGATCGGCAAGACCACCACCGACGGCCAGAACAGCATGACCACGGCCAAGATCGGCACACGGCTTGGCGAGGAGGGCGGGTTTATCCGTGGCGGCACCGAGTACAAGGATCGCGACCCGACCAACCGCGCCGGTTTCGACGGCTTCGCCGATACGCCGGGCCAGCGCAACTACGTGATGGGCGACGGCATCGCGCGAGATGTCAACGCCTGGTTCAACTCCGAATTGCTCCTGGCCGGCGGCAAGGCCTACTCGTTCGGAACCTACAACGAACGCCACACCACCGGCGCCGAGTTCTATCGCTACCCGTCCGAGCAACCGCAGTTCTACCCCAACGGCTACCTGCCGCAATCCCTCGGCGACAACCAGGACATCTCCGCCACCGCCGGTTTCAAGGGCTTGATCGGCGACGACTGGGACTTCGACAGCAGCGTCACCCATGGGCGCAACCACTTCGATTCCGCGACCCGACGCACCCTTAACGTCACCCTGGGCGCCGATTCGCCGACCCGGTTTGACACCGGCGAATACGAGTTGCGCCAGACCACCGCCAACCTCGATTTCACCCGCGAATTGCGTCTGGCCGGGCGTCCGTTCGTGCTGGCCCTGGGCGGCGAATATCGCTACGAAAACTACCTGACCTTTGCCGGCGACGAGGCCTCGTACATCGGCACTGGCGCGGACGGCGCCAACGGCTTGCGCCCGAGTGAAGAGGTGGACCTGGACCGCAACGTGTTCGGCACCTACGCCGAGTTGTCCGGCGACCTCACCGACCGCTTGTTCGTTGACGCCGCCACGCGCTGGGAGCGTTACGACGACGCCGGCAGCAAACTCACCGGCAAGCTCAGCGGGCGTTATCGTTTGACTGATCAATGGGCGTTGCGCGGCGCGGTTTCCAACAACTTCCGGGCGCCGTCCCTGGCGCAGATCGGCTTCCAGAACACCACCAGCAATTTCGGCGACGGCGGCACGCTCACCGACATTCGGGTGCTCTCGGTCAACGACCCGATTGCCCGCGCCCTCGGTGCTGAAAAGCTCGATCCGGAAACTTCGAAGAACTTCAGCCTCGGCCTGACCGCGCAACTGAGCGAGCGCTTCGATGCCTCCCTTGATGTGTTTCGCATCGACGTCAAGGATCGCGTGACACTGTCGCAACGCATCGGCAGTGATGCGCTCGAGCAGTACATCAACGACAACTTCGGCGTGGCCGGCGTGCACGACGTGAACTTTTTCACCAATGCCGCCGACACCCGCACCGACGGCGCCGAACTGGTGCTGAATTACCATCAGCCGTTGTACGAAGGCTTGCTGGGATTGACCACGGCCTACACCTACAACCACACCAAAGTTACCAAGACCAAAGGCACGCCTTCGCAACTCACCGCACTGGGGATCGGCAACGACGCGTTGGTCGGCGTCGAGGAACGCAATACCCTGACCGACGCCGCACCCAAGGATCGCTTCATGATTTCCGCGAATTGGGCCAGTCAGCATTGGGGTTTGCTCGGGCGCCTGACCCGTCAAGGCGAAACCACTCGAGTCTTCGATTTCGGCGATTCGCAGCCGGAGCAAACCTACGGCGCGGTCTGGCAATTGGATGCCGAGGTTCAGTACAAATTCACCCCCAAGTTCGACATCGCCCTGGGCGGCAACAACCTGACCGACAACTACCCGGAGCGCTCCAAGTCGGAAATCAACTACGGTGGCAACCTGCCGTATGACGTGCTGTCGCCGATCGGCACCAACGGCGCTTACTACTACGCTCGCGCCACTTACGGCTTCTGAGTGCTGCCGCCACCCTGCGTGGGTGGCGGTTCACCGTATATTTAGAAAGAGACTTGCGCCGGTTGCGACAGCCGCAGCACCGACAGGTCGCCGGTAATCCGCTTCCAGGCCAGGCGAATCGCTTCGATGTCCTTGTCATGTCCGGCGTCGTTTTCGTGAAGAATCACGATGACTTTGGTGCCCAGGCGCTCCGGCTCCTTGGCCCCGTGGTCACGCCATTGGCCGTAGGCGTCGAGCACGCTGAAACCGTCCGGAAAGCGCGGCGTGACTTCCTGATCGAGAAACTCGCGCCAGCGCGCGGGGCTGATCACACCTTCCTTACCTTCCAGCGGTCCCACCGAGAAATACAACTCGGTGCGCACCCATTGCGCCTGCGCCGGCCGCGAGGCGTCGCCTTGCAGGGTCGAACTGGAGGGATCCTTGGTATGAACAGCAACGGGCGGTGGGCTGGCACACCCGGCGACCGCCAGGAACAGTGCAGCCAATAAAAGGCGTTGAGGCATGGAACATCCTTATTTAGCGAGTTGGAGAACGCCGTTATTATAAGGGGGCGGGTTAATAGCTAGAAAAGATTAAAAAGTCGGACTGGTGGTAACTAACGGAATAAGCAG
The DNA here is from genome assembly GCF_044762525.1 of Pseudomonas sp. NPDC096950. NCBI lineage: Bacteria > Pseudomonadati > Pseudomonadota > Gammaproteobacteria > Pseudomonadales > Pseudomonadaceae > Pseudomonas > Pseudomonas sp. NPDC096950. Next base: position 407,914 of record NZ_JBIWEL010000003.1, read on the forward strand.
TCGAGTGAAAAAAGTTGCGGCTGTTTAGAACGAATATTTCTTTCAGTTATTTGTATAGCTTTCCGTCGAATATCCATGACCGCTGAAAACACGTCGCAGTCATCTTCTTGTCCGTAATAACCATCAATAAGCTGCTACAGCAGTCACGAGTGTCCCGTGCGCGACACTAAGTCGGCTCCCGCGTCCGTTTTTGCTGTTTTGTCGCCCTCTTGTCGGCCGGTCGCTAATCCTTAGAATCCACTCCATCAGCTTCGTCCAACTATTCAATCCTTCGGGGAACAACACCATGATGAACGCCATGCAGATGCAAATGCCGATGAACGCCAACATGCCAATGATGCCGATGATGGGTATGCCGATGATGATGGCGACCATGTCGTGCGACATGATGGACGACGGCATGATGTGCAAAATGATGCCGGCTGCCGGCATGGACATGGCGATGTTCAAGAACAGCGCTGAAATGATGCAGATGATGATGAACTGCGGCATGCCGATGATGATGCATTGCGGCAACATGAGCATGATGTGCATGTCCCAGGCGGCCATGACCATGCCGATGATGAACATGATGATGCCAATGCCGATGATGGGCATGCCGATGCCATCGATGAAGTGCGTGATGGAATGCACCATGATGGACGACTGCATGATGTGCAAAATCATGCCGATGGCCGGCATGAACATGGACATGATGAAAAACTGCTGCACCCTGATGATGAAAATGATGAACGACTGCAGCATGCCGATGATGATGAGCTGCAACGGCATGCCGCTGATGTGCTGCACCTGCTGATACCGGGCAGCATAAAAAAAGCCCCCGCAGGCCATCAGGCCGCGGGGGCTTTTTCATGTCCGCAAACACCACAAATCCCCTGTAAAAAACAAACCCCTGTGGGAGCGGGGGATGTGGTTCAGTCCAGGCGTTCCGGGTAGGTCACCACCAGATACGCGACAGCTTCACTGTCCGCCGGGTTGCGATAGCGGTGGGGCTGGTCGGCATAGAACAGGATCGAATCGCCGGTGGAAAGCAGATAACGTTCATCGTTGACGCTGATCTCCAGCACGCCTTGGGACACCACCAGGTTCTCCTGAACGCCGGGGCCATGGCCCTCGGAAACATCCTCACCCAGCGGGCTCAAGCGCAATTCGTAAAACTCCGATTGCCGTGCCACGTCGAACGGAAAAAGCGCCCGGCTGACAAACGCGCCGCTGGCACTGACCAGGCGTTTGCTCTGGCTCGCTGACAACACCGCCACGCCTTCAAAGGCCCGGTGCTCAAGAAACGCTGCCACCGATACTTTCAAGCCCTTGGCGATTTTGCACAGGACTTTGATCGACGGCACGCTGCGCCCGGATTCGATCTGCGCCAGCATCGCCCGGCTCACACCGCACTGGCGGGCGAGGGCATCAAGGGACAGATGCCGCTTGCCTCGCAGGCGTTGCAGGTTCTGCGCGACACGCTCGCAGATCGGGTCTTCTTCCTGTGATTCCAGGTTATTCAAATCCACGACAGGTTCGTCGGCGCTCGCCAGAAAGCGCGAGGGTTGCTGCCCGTTCACGCGTGACGCGTCTCGGAAGCCTTGGCCGCTTGCACCCATTGAAAGGCCTGCAAGCCGGCGTTGCGTGCGTACATTTCCCACATGGCCCGTGCCCGTTGCTGAGCCTGTTTGCGTTTGCGGTAGCTGGCGAAGTCGATGACGTTGGCAGTCGGATTCATGGGGCACTTCACTGTGTGATGAATGACGGGATGAGCTGACAGTACTCGAATATTTTTATAACGATAAATACTGATTTTGTATTTATTAATTCGTTTTGGTTCTTATAGGGGCAATGGCGGGGCGCAAGTGTTGGTGGGGCAACAGGGATTCGGCAGGCTGTGCGCGGGCGATACACGCTATCGAACCAACACTATGGCTTAACTGATTGATAGTTAAGCTTTTAGTGATTGGCACGACGGCTGCAATGGCTGTTTGCAGTCGCCCCCGAAGAGATCGCCCCATGACCCAGACACTGCCCCAGGCCTTGTTACTGCAAGCCGCCACCCGAGGTTCGGCGATCGCCCTACGCTATAAGCAGTTAGGCATTTGGCAGGTCCGGCGCTGGAGCGATGTGGCGCAGGACGTCGGTCGTCTCGCCGTGGGCTTGCAGCAACGCGGGTTCAGCCGCGGCGATGACTTGCTCATTATCAGCCAGGCCAAGGTCGAAGCCGTGTTGCTGGCGTTGGCGGCGCAATGGCTGGGTGGCAGTGTCACGCTGTTGGACCCGGACCTCGATCACCGCCAACGCTTGGCCACGCTGAAACCGGCGTTTGTCCTGGCCGACACCCTGGACGCGGTTCAGCAAGTGCGCGCCGCCGATCACGCGCCACGGGTTTTGCTGTACCTCGACGGACGCGGCCTGAATGCCGCCGCCGATGCCGGATTGAGCGCGTATGCCGATTTGACGACGGGTATCACGGTCGAGCCGCCGGCGCCGGTGACTGAATCAGCGTCAACAGCCTTCGTATTTCACCGTGCCAATGACAGCCAACCCCAGCGCCTGAGCCACGGCCAGTTGCTGGAGGGCGCGCGCAAATTGGTCGCGCGGGAACACCTCACTGCCAACGAAGACGCGCTGGCCGCCAGGGTCTTCGCCGCCAGTGGTCAGGCCCGTTATCTGCTGGCGCCCTGGCTGAACGCCGGGTTCCGCCTGAACTTTCCCGAAGCCCTGGCCACCCGCGACACCGACCGTCGCGAGCTCGGGCCGACCCTGGTGCTGGGCACCCGCGAATCCTATGCACGCCTTGAGCAGTGGGCCCGGGAACGCTTGCCGTTGCCGGGGACGCTCAGTCATCACCTGTATCGCTGGGCGATGGTCCCGGATCCGCATGGGTTACGGCGCTGGCTCGGCCATTGGCTGATCCGCCGACCCTTGCTCGATGTGCTGGGCATGAGCCGTTTGCGCGTGCCGTTGCTGGTGGGGCCGGCCCTGACCGAGGACAGCGCGACGTTCTTCGCGGCGTTGGGGATTCGCCCCGGCCACTGGCAAGAACCGTCCACCCCGCGTGAGCCCGCCGAAGTCCCGGCCCACCTGATTCCTCACTCCGTCTGACGAGCCCCCATGCGCGCAACCACTGAATCCATCTTATTGCGGCTCGATGACATCTCCCTGTCGTTCAAGGGCGTCAAGGCCATCACTTCCATCAGCTTCGCCGTGAAGACCGGGGAGATCTGTGCCCTGATCGGTCCGAATGGCGCCGGCAAAAGTTCGCTGTTGAACGTGATCAATGGCGTCTACCAGGCCCAGAGCGGCAGCGTCAGCTATGCCGGGCAGACCCGGCGCCGCATGCGTCCACACCAGGCCGCCGAGGGCGGGATTGCCCGGACCTTCCAGAACATCGCGTTGTTCAAAGGCATGAGCGTGCTCGACAACGTGCTGACCGGGCGCAACCTCAAGCGCCGCAGCAGCTGGATCGAGCAAATGTTGCGCATCGGCCGCGCCCCGCGCGAAGACGACGAGCAACGCCGTCACGCCGAAAAAATCATCGAGTTCCTGCGCATCCATCCCTGGCGCCATGTGCTGGTGGGCAAGCTTTCTTATGGTTTGCAAAAACGCGTGGAACTGGCCCGGGCCCTGGCGTCTGAACCGGTATTACTGCTGCTCGACGAACCCATGGCCGGCATGAACGCGGAAGAGAAGGGCGAGATGAGCCAGTTCATCCGCGACATCAACCGTGAGTTCGGCACCACCGTCGTGCTGATCGAAGATGACATCAGTGTGGTCATGGGGCTTTCCGATCACGTGGTGGTGCTCGACTACGGCCGCAAAATCGGCGACGGCACTCCCGAGCAAGTGCGCGCCAATCCAGAAGTGATCGCGGCCTACCTGGGTACCCGACGTTCCCGCGCGGAGGCCCGTTGAACATGGAATTTTTCTTTGAAGTGCTGATTGGCGGTTTGCTGGCCGGCGTCATGTATGCGCTGGTGGCGATCGGATTTGTGCTGATCTACAAGGCCTCCGGGGTTTTCAACTTCGCCCAGGGCGCGATGGTGCTGTTCGCCGCGTTGACCTTTGTCAGTCTGCTGGAGCGCGGCTTGCCATTCTTCTGGGCGTTTGTCGCGACGCTGGCGAGCATGGTGGTGATGGCGTTGCTGATCGAAAAAATGGTGCTGCGGCCCCTGGTCAATCGCCCGCCGATCATCCTGTTCATGGCCACCCTCGGACTCTCTTACATGATCGAAGGCCTGGCGCAATTTCTATGGGGGGCGCAGGTGCATGGCCTGGAATTGGGCATCCCGGATGAGCCGCTGGAAATTCGCGGGATGCTGCTCTCGCAATTCGACCTGTTCGCCGCCGGCACCGCCGCAACGCTGGTGATCGCCTTGTCGTTGCTGTTCAACAAAACCCGGGTAGGTCTGTCCTTGCGCGCAGTCGCCGATGATCCGCTGGCGTCCCTGGCGGTGGGCATTCGCTTGCCAAGGATCTGGGCACTGGTGTGGGCGGTGGCGGGGTTTGTCGGGCTGGTGGCGGGGCTGCTGTGGGGCGCGCGCCTCGGCGTGCAGTTCTCGTTGTCGCTGGTGGTGCTCAAGGCATTGCCGGTGTTGATCATCGGTGGCTTTTCCTCGATCGGTGGCGCGATTGTCGGCGGCTTGATCATCGGCGCGGCGGAAAAAGTCGCCGAGATCTACCTCGGGCCGATCATCGGCAGCGGCATCGAAAACTGGGTGCCTTACGTCCTCGCGTTGCTGTTCCTGCTGGTGCGGCCTGCCGGGTTGTTCGGCGAGCGCGCCATCGAGCGGGTCTGACTTTTTTCAAGGAATGCCTCCATGCTTTATCAAGAAGCCGGTCAACTGAACAGCACCTACGCGGCCGAGCGGCGTACGTTTCGCTTGCGCCAGGATCGCCTCGGCCTGTGGCTGCTGTTGGGTTTTGCCTTCGTCGCCGTGCCTTGGCTGGGCAATGACTATTGGTTCAGCGCGATTCTGGTGCCGCTGCTGGTGCTGTCCCTGGCAGGGCTCGGGCTGAACCTGTTGACTGGGTATGCCGGACAACTCTCCCTGGGTTCGGCGGCGTTTATGGCGGTCGGGGCGTTTGCCGCCTACAACCTGCAATTGCGCGTGCCGGGCTTGCCGTTGCTGGTGAGCTTCGCCCTCGGTGGGGTGATCGCCGCGCTGGTGGCGGTGCTGTTCGGTTTGCCGAGCCTGCGGATCAAGGGCTTTTACCTGCTGGTGGCGACTCTGGCCGCGCAGTTTGTCGTGGAATGGGTGCTGACCCGCTTCAGCTGGTTTACCAACGACAACGCCTCCGGGGTCATCACCTCGCCGCCGCTGTTGATCGCCGGGCTGGATTTCAGTTCGCCCCGGGGCCGTTACCTGCTGACCCTGGCGGTGGTGGTCGTGCTGTTCTGGCTCGGCAAAAACCTGGTGCGCAGCGAGTTGGGCCGCAACTGGATGGCGGTGCGCGACATGGACACCGCCGCCGCAGTGATCGGCATCCGCCTGTTCAAGGCAAAGTTGTTGGCGTTTGCCATCAGCGGCTTCTACCTCGGGGTTGCCGGGTCGCTGTGGGCATTCGCTTACCTGGGCACGGTGGAACCCCACGGCTTCGATCTCAGTCGTTCGTTCCAGGTGCTGTTCATCATCATTATCGGTGGCCTGGGCAGCGTGCTCGGCAACTTCCTCGGCGCCGCGTTCATCGTGCTGTTTCCGATTCTGCTGGCCAATGTCTGCGGGTTATTACCGGCGGGGCTGATCGATTCAGGCCAGTTGGAAAACATCCAGAAAATGCTCTTTGGCGCACTGATTATCGCCTTCCTGATCAAGGAGCCCGAAGGCCTGGCCCGACTGTGGCAGCGCTTTCGGCAACGGGCCAGGGTCTGGCCGCTGCGGTACTGATTGCTTTCATCCCTGACAAAAACACCATCGATCTCCCACGAGGAACTGCCTTCATGACTCACCGCACAACGCTGCGCCGCCTGGCACTGGGCCTGGCTTTACTGACTGCCGGGCTGAGTGCCGGGGTCCAGGCTGCCAACGAACAGTATTTCCCATTGCAGAGCTATCGCGTCGGGCCTTACGCCGCTGGCGGCACCGGTTTCTTCGGCGGGTTTATCGATTACCTGCAATACATCAACGCCAAGGGTGGGGTGAACGGGGTCAAGTTGACCTGGAGCGAATGCGAAACCGAGTACGTGGTGGAGAAGGGCGTCGAGTGCTATGAGCGCCTCAAGGGTGGCCTGAACGGTGCGCCGGCAGCCGCCACCAATCCGCTGTCGGTGGGCATTGCCTACGCGACCCTGGATCGCTCGACCGCCGACAAATTGCCGCTGATCACCATCAACCACGGGCGCACGGATTCCACCGACGGCAGTGTGTTTCCGTACGTGTTCCCGTTGCAGCTCAACCCGTATTCAGAAGTGTCGGCGATCATCAACTACATCGGTGAGCGCGAAGGCGGGGCGGACAAACTCAAAGGCAAGAAAATCGCCGTGCTCTACCACGGCTCGCCGTATGGCAAGGAAACCAACGGCGTGCTGGAGACCCTGGCGAAAAACGCCGGTTTCGAACTGACCCTGCTGGAAGTGCCGCACCCCGGCAACGAGCAGCAATCGCAATGGCTGAATATCCGTCGCCTCAAACCGGACTGGGTGATCCTGCGCGGCTGGGGGGTGATGAATCCGGTGGCGCTGAAGTCGGCGCAAAAAGTCGGTTACCCGGCGGATCACATCATCGGCAATATCTGGAGCAATTCGGAAGAAGACGTGGTGCCGGCCGGCGCGGCGGCCAAGGGTTTCATCGCGATTACCACGCACCCGTCGGGCACCGACTTCCCGGTGCTGCAAGGCATCAAGCAAAGTGTGGTGGACGCGGGCAAGGGCAACCTGGCTGATCCGAAACGCTTCGGCACCGTGTACTACAACCTCGGCGTGGTGAACGGCATTCTCAACGTTGAAGCCGTGCGCCTGGCCCAGGAAAAGTACGGCAATAAACCTCTGACCGGCGAGCAAGTGCGCTGGGGCTTCGAACACCTGAACCTCGACGATGCACGCTTGCAGGCCTTGGGCGCCAAAGGATTGGTGCAGCCACTGAAGCTGTCGTGCGCCGATCATGAAGGCGGCGGTGCGGTGCGCTTCCAGCAATGGGATGGGCAGCGCTGGAACCTGATCAGTGATTGGGTCCAGGCCGACCGCGCCTTGTTGCGGCCGATCATCGAAGCCTCCGCCGCGCAGTACGCCAAGGAAAAAGGCATCACCCCGCGCAATTGCAGCCAGGAGCAATAAGGTCCGATGAGCCAGAGCCCGATAGCCGACCCGCTGCTGAGCGTGGAGCAGGTTGAAGTTTTCTACGAACAGTCGATTCTCGCCTTGCGCGGTGTCTCGTTGCAGGTCGGCAAAGGGCAGATGGTGGCGTTGCTCGGGGCCAATGGTGCCGGCAAAAGCACCACTCTCAAGGCGATTTCCAGCCTGGTGCGGGCCGAACGCGGTGAAGTGACCACGGGGCGGATTGTCTATCAAGGGCAAGAGATCACCGAGGCCGATCCCGCCAGTCTGGTGTTGGCGGGGCTGGCCCAGGTGCTTGAGGGGCGACACTGCTTCACGCACCTGAGTGTCGAACAGAACCTGTTGATCGGCGGCTTTTCCGGGCGGCCATCACGCAAGGTTCTGGGGCAGCGGCTGGAGCGGATTTACGGTTATTTCCCGAGGTTGCGCTTGCTGCGCAAACGCCTCACCGGCTACACCTCCGGCGGCGAGCAGCAAATGGTCGCCATCGGGCGGGCGCTGATGTCCGAGCCGCGCCTGTTGTTGCTGGATGAACCGTCCATGGGGCTGGCGCCTCAGGTGGTGGAGGAAATCTTCGATATTCTCGCCCGGCTTAACCGCGAGGAAGGCCTGAGCCTGCTGGTGGCCGAACAGAACATCAACATCGCGCTGGATTACGCCCAGTACGCGTTTGTGCTGGAGAACGGCCGGGTGGTGGACGAAGGTTCAGCGGCCGAACTGGCCGCGCGGGAGGATTTGCACACCTACTACCTGGGCGCTGTGGGGTAGCCAGGTACACCGCGTAATCGTTCTTCGCGAGCAAGCCCGCTCCCACAATTGTCTGGTGTTGTTCGGAAGATTTTCAGTCAACACAGTTCCCTGTGGGAGCGGGCTTGCTCGCGAAGGCGTCAGGTCTGGCACACCGCGTTATTGCTCATCGAGGCATTGCTTCGTGCTGCTTGCGATACGCCCCCGGCTGCACGCCGACCGCTTTGGCAAACGCCCGGGTAAACGCGGCGATCGATTGATAACCCACCGCCGCGCAGACTTGCTCGACGGTGTGGTTGGTCTTGAGCAACTGACAGGCATGGCGGATGCGCAGTGCCAACAACACCTGGCCAGGGGATTGCCCAGCCAGTTCGTTGAAGCGCTTGAAGAACGCCGAGCGGGAAAGGCCGGTGCAGGCCGCCATGCTTTCCAGGGACCACGGTTGTTGCGGCTGTTCGATCAACTGATCCAGCAGCGGCGCGAACTGCGGGTGCCGGGCCAACGCGACGAGTCCGCCGAGGTGCTGGTTGTCGGCCACTTGCTGGCGCAGCACGTACAGAAACAGCAGGTGACTCAGGCGCTCCAGCAAAGCGGAAGAGGGCGCCGGTACGCGTTGGCATTCCTCAAGAATCAACTCAAACAAGGCCCGCGCTGCGCTCAGTGACGGATCGCCGGCGCGCAGGATGATCCAGTCCGGCAAACCCTCGATGATCAACGACGACAACCCGGACTTGAAGTGGAAGAAGCCGCAGACCAACCCGGCGCCATCCTGAGCCTGGCTGTCGAGGGCGGTCATCGCCATGCGCGGCAGGCGCCGGGCGTCGTCGGCCTGTTCGGCGCTGGACAACCGGTAATTCAGGTCCCGCAGCAGAAATACCGCATCCCCGGCATTCAGGCGCAATGCCTCATCCTGGCCGTCGATGTGCAGCCAGCAATGACCCTGCACCACCAGGTGAAAACTCGCGCGCGCCAAGCCGTGGGTGCTCGCATGCCAGCCACCGCAATAGCGCCCGACATGAAACAGGCTGGCCTGAAGTTCGAGGCTTTCTAATAACCAATCAACCAGTGGGCTCGACGAAATCATCTAATGGAAACACTCAGAAGCAAGTAATCGCTACTTTAGAATATGGTTTGGAATTCTTATAACAAACAGACTGGCCGGACACCTCTACAACGGGAGTTCGATCATGTCACGCGTCACGCTACACACCCTGCAAAGCGCCCCGGAAGCGGCCAAGCCGTTCCTGGAAAACGCCCAGAAGACGTCCGGTTTTATCCCGAACCTGTTGGCGATCCTGGCCAATGCCCCGGCGGCGCTGGAAACCTACGTTACGGTATCGGCGCTCAATGGCAAGGCCGAACTGAGCCTTGCCGAACGTGAAGTGGTGCAGCTGATTGCCGCCACTACCCACGGCTGTGATTTTTGCGTGGCCGGGCACACGGCCGTCGCGCTGAACAAGGCGAAGTTGCCGGATGAAGTGGTCAGTGCGCTGCGTGAACAAGCCAGCGTACCCGAGGCGAAACTTGAGACCCTCGCGGCGTTTGCCCGGGAAGTGATCGCCACGCGCGGCAAGGTCAGCGAGCAGACCTTCAGCGACTTCAAGGCCGCCGGCTACACCGAGGGCAACGCGCTGGAAGTGATCCTCGGCGTCAGCCTGGCGACCCTGTGCAACTTTGCTAACGTTTTTGCCGGGACGCCGCTCAATCCGGAGCTGGCCAAGTACCGCTGGCAGTCGGGTCAATGATTCGAAGGAGAACACCACCATGCTCAATCCGGCATTGACTGAATGGCTGGACGCCCACGCCCACGCTTTGGATGTCGGCGAGTGCGACCCGCAACAGGTGCTGTCGCGACTGGCGAACGCCGATGTGCTGCGCGTCGGCATCCGCCGGGAGCTGGGCGGCAGTGGCGGCAATCTGGCGGATGCCGTGGAAGTGTTGGCCGAAGTGGCCAGCCATTCCCTGGCGGCGGCGTTTGTTTTCTGGGGCCAGCGCGCCTTTATCGAGTACTTGCTGCAAAGCCCGAACGCGGTGTTGCGCGAAGGACTGCTGCCGTCCTTGTTGATTGGCGAATTGGCCGGCGCGACCGGGCTGTCGAACGCGATGAAATTCCTCTCGGGGATCGAGGCGCTGCAAGTGCGCGCCCGGCCCCTTGACAGCGGTTGGTCGTTGAGCGGGCGCCTGCACTGGGTCACCAACCTGCGCAAAAGCGGGTTTGTGGTGGCGGCGGCCATCGACGACGAAAGCGGCGGCGCACCCTTTGTCCTGGCGATCCCGGATGCACTGGCCGGGGTGCAGCGCTCGGCGGATTTGCAATTGATGGGCTTGCAGTCGAGCAACACGGCGGCGCTGGATCTGGATCGGGTCGAGGTGGATCGGGACTGGTTGCTGCACGAGGATGCGCGAGTCTTTCTGCCGGCGGTTCGTCCCGCGTTTCTTGGCTTGCAGTGCGGTTTGGCGATTGGCCTGGCGCGCCGCTCGCTGCGGGAAGTGGAGGCGCATTTGCAGGATGGCCGATCGATCCTGCTGGAGCCTTTGGGCGAGCAGCGGGAGCAACTGGAACAAACGGTGAAAGAACTGAAAAACGGTCTGCTCGACGACCGTTTCCTGAGTCGTCCAGCGGCGTTGTTTCGACTACGGATTGCCTTGGCGGAGTCGGCGGCGAATGCCGTGCAACTGGAGTTGCAGGCCAGTGGCGGCAAGGCCTATCTGAGCGAGCACGGCAGCGGTTTCGCTCGGCGCTGGCGCGAGTCAGCGTTTGTGCCGATCGTCACGCCGAGCCTGGTGCAACTGCGTGCTGAGCTGCAACGCCAGGCGCGGGAAGCGCTGGCATGAGCGGACCGTTGCTGCACGCCAGCGGCATCAGCCTTGGTTACCCACGGGAGCAAGGCTGGCAGACCGTGCTGGAGGATTTCGACTTGCAGTTGCAGCCCGGGGAGGTGGTGTCGATCCTCGGTCCCAGCGGTGTCGGCAAGTCGAGTCTGTTGCGTGTGCTCGCCGGTTTGCAGACGGCCCATCGCGGCAGTGTGAGCCTGCTCGGCCAACCGCTGAACGGCCCGCATCCCCGTGTCGCCGTGGCGTTTCAGGACCCGAGCCTGTTGCCGTGGCTGACCCTGGAAAAGAATGTCGCGTTCGGCCTGGATTTCGCCCGTCAACCGCACCTCAGCCAACCAGAATTCAAGGCACGCATCGACCACGCCATCAGCGCCGTCGGCCTGCAACACGCCCGGCAACACTACCCGGCGCAACTCTCCGGCGGCATGGCCCAGCGCACCGCGATTGCCCGCTGCCTGGCGCGTCAGCCCCAGGTGTTGCTGCTGGACGAACCCTTTGGCGCGCTGGATGAAGTGACCCGAACCGACATGCAACAACTGCTGCTGCAGGTGATTGCCGAACACAACACTGCGGCGGTGCTGATCACCCACGACATTGACGAAGCCCTGCTGCTCTCCGAGCGGATTCTGCTACTGGGTAACAGCCCGGCGCGGACCCTCGGCGAGTGGCGCATCGACCTGCCTCAGCCCCGTGCCGAGCTAGTAGAAGAACTGGGCGCGCTGCGCATCGATATTCTCAAAACCCTTCGGCGGGCGAGCCGCAATCCCCTAACCCAACCCTTGCCCGAACCGTCGGAGATTGACCATGTGCCTGGACGACTTCACTCACACACGTCGTGACTTCCTCAAACTCAGCGCCTTGCTGACCGCCGGCGGTGCGCTGCCGCTGCTCAACAGCCTGCAGGCCCGCGCCGCCTCGGAACCCAACGCCCCGGTGCGCATCGGCTACCTACCGATCACTGACGCCACGCCGTTGCTGGTGGCGCACAACAACGGCCTGTTCGAAGCCGAAGGCATCCAGGCCGAACGCCCGGTGCTGCTGCGCAGTTGGGCCCAGGTGATCGAGGCGTTTATTTCCGGGCAGGTCAACGTCATTCACTTGCTGTCACCGATGACCGTTTGGGCGCGCTATGGCAGCAAGGTGCCGGCCAAAGTCGTGGCCTGGAACCATGTCGGCGGCTCAGGCCTGACGGTTGCGCCGGGCATCACCGAGGTCAAGCAGCTGGGCGGACAATCGGTGGCGATTCCGTTCTGGTACTCGATTCATAACGTGGTGGTGCAGCAACTGTTTCGCGATCATGGATTGGTGCCGGTGAGCAAATCCGCCAGCGCCGTGCTCGCGCCGAACGAAGTCAATCTGCTGGTGCTGCCGCCGTCGGACATGCCGCCGGCCCTGGCCAGCAAACGCATCGCCGGTTATATCGTCGCCGAGCCGTTCAACGCGTTGGCCGAAGAGCTCAAGGTCGGACGCGTGCAGCGCTTCACCGGGGATATCTGGCGCAATCACGCCTGCTGCGTGGTGTTCATGCACGAGCAGGATTTGAACAACCGCCCCGAGTGGTCGCAGAAAGTGGTCAATGCGATCGTCAAGGCGCAACTGTGGACCCGCGACAACCGCGCCGAGGCCGCCAAGTTGCTGTCCAAGGACGGCGACAACCGCTACACGCCCCATGCGCAGCAAGTGTTGAATCGAGTGCTGGCGCCCGCCGCCACTGACCGTGGGCAATACCTGGCCAGCGGCGCGATCCAGCACAGTCACTGGGACGAGCAGCGCATCGACTTCCAGCCGTACCCGTTCCCGAGCTACACCGAAGAGTTGGTGCGACGGCTCAAGGACACGCTGATCGAAGGCGACAAAGGCTTTCTCGCCCACCTCGATCCACAGCACACCGCCCGGGATCTGGTGGACGACCGCTTTGTGCGCAACGCCATCTCGGCGGTGGGCGGGCTCAAGGCGTTTGGCTTACCGGACAGCTTCGAACGCAGTGAGGAGTTCAGTCTCTGATGAGTCGGCAAACTTCATCGCTTTTGCATTGGGGGCTGGGCCTGGTGGGGCTGGTGTTTCTGCTGCTGGGCTGGTGGCTGGGTGTGCATTTGTTCGGTGGCAGCGAAGGGTTGGCGGCGCGGTTTTCCCCGGAGGCGACGCTGGTCAGCCTGGTGGAGTTGCTGGGTCGCACCGAGCTGTATGAGCATGTGTTCGTCAGCCTCAAGCGCATCCTCGTCGGCCTGTTGCTGGCCTTGCTGATCGGCGTGCCGCTGGGGCTGCTGATTGGCAGCTATCGACACCTTGAAGCCGCGACGACGCCGGCCTTCCAGTTCTTGCGGATGATTTCCCCGCTGTCGTGGATGCCGGTGGTGGTGATGCTGATGGGCGTGGGCGACCAGCCGATCTACTTCCTGCTGACCTTCGCCGCGATCTGGCCGATCCTGCTCAACACCGTGGCCGGCGTGCGCCAACTCGACCCGCGTTGGTTGCAACTGAGCCGCAGCCTCAGCGCAACCCGCTGGGAAACCTTGCGCAAAGTGATCCTGCCCGGCGTGCTCGGCCATGTGCTGACCGGTGTGCGGTTATCCATCGGTATCTTGTGGATCGTGCTGGTGCCGTGCGAAATGCTTGGGGTCAGCGCCGGGTTGGGCTACTTCATCCTGGATACGCGGGATCGACTGGCCTATTCGGAACTGATGGCGATGGTGCTTCTGATCGGTGTGCTTGGGTTTGCCCTTGATGCACTGGCCAGAGGATTGCACCGGCGGTGGGGGCACACGAATCTGGCTTAGGTATCTTTCGAGGCTGACGGGTAGGTTTGCATATTCTTTTATTGAATAAACAAAGCTTTATATATTCCTTTTAATGTCACGACAGGCAGTGCACTTTGAGCGCCTGCGCATCCGTGCAGATTTTGCTTTCCCTTTCTTGCAATGACTTTGAGGTATTCATGGCAACTCCTTTCAAGCGCTCAGCGTTGACACTATTGGCAGGCTCCCTGGCGACGGCGAGCCTGTTGCTGAGTCCCGGCGTCCAGGCCGAAGGCAAGATCAGCATCGCCCAGCAATTCGGCATCGGTTACCTGATTCTGGATGTGGTGCGCGATCAGCAACTCATCGAGAAACAGGGCAAGGCGCAAGGCCTCGACATCAAGGTCGACTGGAACAGCATCTCGGGTGCCACGGCGATGAACGAGTCGCTGCTGGCCGGTGCGCTGGACGTGGTGTCGGCCGGTGTGCCGCCGATGCTCACGATCTGGGACCGCACTAAGGGCAAGCAGAACGTCAAGGCCATCGCATCGCTGGGCTCGATGCCCAATTACTTGCTGACCAACAATCCGAACGTGAAGAGCCTCAAGGACTTCACTGAAAAGGACCGCATCGCCGTACCGGCGGCGGGTGTCGGTTTCCAGTCGCGCACGTTGCAGATCGAAACGGCGAAGCAGTTTGGCCCAGAGCATTACAAGAAGTTTGACGATATCTCGATCAGCCTTGCCCACCCGGATGCAACAGCGGCGCTGATTGCGGGCGGCTCGGAAATCAACGCGCACTTTTCCAGCCCGCCGTTCCAGTATCAGGAACTGCAGAATCCCAACGTACACAAGGTGCTGAGCTCCTACGACGTACTCGGCGGCCAGGCCACGTTCAACGTGCTGTACACCACTGAAAAATTCCACGACGAAAACCCGAAAACCTACAAGGCCTTCTACGACGCGCTGGTTGAAGCCGAGAAAATCATCAAGGCCGACAAGCTCGCAGCGGCCCAGACCTACATTCGCGTAGAGCAATCGAAACTGGCCCTGCCGCTGGTTGAGAAAATCGTCGCCGACCCGGAAATCGACTTTACGGTCGTGCCACAGCGCACCTTTATCTATGCCGAGAAATTGCAGGAGTTGGGCGTGTTGAAAAACAAGGCGGCGAGCTGGAAGGATTACTTCTTTGAAGAAGCCCATGGCGGGGCGGGTAGTTGAAGCCGGGTTAACGCTGACGTTGCCAGAAGCGGCGCTGACAGGGCGGTCGGCGTCGCCAGTTAAATCAATGCTGTATTTTTCCTAAGCTTACGTGTCATACAATCATATTGAGTTGCGGCATCAGCGACAGGGCTGGCCGTCGGGCAGGGTGCCCGAGGGTTATTTCCCGGAGATGCTGCCCGCTCGCATGATTAATACTATTAAGGCTTTGGGAATACATTATGAAAGTTCACCGCCAGGCGGCTTCATTGCGGCATCAGGTGCAGGATGCCCTACGCAACGAAATCATTTCCGGTCGATTCAAGCCAGGCGACCGCCTTGTGGAACAACAGCTCTACACGGCCCTGGACGTCAGCCGCACGTCATTGCGCGAGGCGCTGCGTCAGTTGGAAGCGGAAGGTCTGGTGGAGCAGGTCCCGCATCGCGGGGCCTATGTCGCTTCGGTGAGTGCCAAGGATGCGATGCAGATCTACGACGTACGCGGCGCCCTGGAAGTGCTGGCCGTGCGCAATTTCGTTCGGCATGCCACTGATGAGGACGTTGCCGAACTGGCCGCGGTCTTCGACGAATTCGTTCAGCAATCCCATACCGCCCGGCGTGACGGCACGACGTTGCTGGACATCAAGCAACGCTTCTATCACGTGCTGCTCGACATCGAACAGAGCGCGGTGGTCGGTGGCATGCTGGAGCAGCTCAACAATCGCGTCAGTCTGTTGCGGGCCCTGTCCCTCGGACGTGAAGGACGCATGGTGCACACCTTGGCAGAGCTCAAGGAAATCGTGCGGATGATTCAGTTGCGCGATGAGGCCGGTGCTTGTGCGGCGGCGTTGCTGCACGTGGAGAATGCCTCGCAAAACGTTCTGGGCCTGCTGGAACAGAGCAGTTCGACCCCGGCCACCTGAAGCCTGTCGATCCACTGAGAATCAGGCCGCCGCTGACGATCGTCAGACGGCGCCTGTCCTTTCACTGTTGCCTCAACGCAGCGCCGAATACGCGGTGGGTGCCAGAAACTGGTTCTCGATCCGCTCGACGATGATGGCCTGCGCTTCGCTTTCAGCGCGCTTGGCGATCCACTCCGGATCTGCCTGGAACGCATTCCATTTCGCCTCGCGCTCGGCGAGGCTCGCCCATTTGAGCATGTAGCTCAACGACTGATTGGTCGGGCCGGCCAGTGTCGTCCAGAAGCCCAACTGCTCGATTCCATACTTCTCGAAGAACCCCAACGTCGTCTTGGTAAAGCGCTCGTGCAACGCGGGAAGGCGACCCGGTGCGCAGTGATAAATACGCAATTCAACAATCATATGAATCTCCTGGAGGAAGGTGCCGATCAAAAAAATAGGCCGATTAGCCTATTGACCGATTGTATGACAGTCCTATAGTTTTAGTCCAACTGCTGGCCTGCCTCGAAACAGCTTTTACGCTGTCGACCGCCGCCAACGCATGACCCGACAAGAAAACAATAGGGCTTGGACATGACTCAATCGCAACGAATCGGCTTCATCGGGCTTGGCATGATGGGGGTTCCAATGGCGACCTGCCTTGCGAAGGCAGGTTATGAACTCTTCCTCGCCGACGCGGATGAAGGGCGCCTGACGCAAACCCTGGCCACGCTCGAGGCCATGGGCCTCGATGCCGGCAACGCGCGGTCCCTTGATGTACTGATCACCATGTTGCCCAACTCGGCCATCGTCGAAAGCGTGCTGCTGGGCAGTGCAGGGGCAGACGGTTGGGCTGCTTCGTTACGGCCAGGCGCCGTGGTGATTGACATGAGTTCCTCGGAGCCGGCGCGCTCCCGTGATCTGGCGCTGAAACTGAAAGCCTTCGACCTCGATTACCTGGATGCGCCGGTTTCCGGCGGCGTCAAACGGGCGGTGGAGGGCACGTTGGCCATTCTGGTGGGTGGCGATGCAGCGGTGATGCAGGGTTGTCATCAGTTGCTTGAAGCCATGGGCAAGAACATTCTGCACATCGGCACTGCGGGTGCTGGTCATGCGGCCAAAGCCTTGAATAACTACGTGTCGGCGGCCGGGTTGATGGCCACGGTCGAAGCCCTGCATGTGGCCAAGCGGTTCGGGATCGACCCAAGCGTGATGGTCGACGTGCTCAACGCCTCCAGCGGGCGCAGCAACACCTCGGAAAACAAAGCCCGGCAATTCATGCTCAGTGGTTCGTATGCGTCCGGCTTTTCGATGCTACTGATGAACAAGGACCTGAAGATTGCCCAGGGGCTGTCCGACGCGCTGGGTTACCCGATGCGCCTGGGAAAAACCGCGACGGCGCTGTGGGATGACGTATCGAAGCAAGCGACGCCAACCACCGACCACACCGAAATGTACCGATTGCTGGTCGCCAACGACGGCGAATGACACCGCGCCCGTGTTGTTGAAAACAGCGATCCATCATTGAGTAAGGGAGTGAATCGAATGTCTCGTGCAGCCAGTTTTTACATCGGTGGAAAGTGGGTGGAACCGTCATCGCCCACATGGTTCGACGTCATCGATCCTGCGACCGAAACCGTTGTCGACCGCTTGGCATTGGGCAATGCCGACGACGTCGACCGGGCAGTGGCGGCGGCCCGTGCCGCGTTACCCGATTACGCTGGGCGCAGTGTCGCCGAACGTATCGCCTTGCTCGAACGCATCGTGGCCATTTACGAGCGTCGCCAGGAGGAGTTCGCCGAAGCGATGCGCGTGGAAATGGGTTCGCCGATCTCCTTCGCTCGTAAAGCTCAGGTGCCCCGTGGTCCGCTGCATCTCAATCAACTGATCGAAGTGCTCAAGGGCTTTCGGTTCGAGGAACCGCAAGGTACTACCATGCTGCGTTTCGAACCGGTCGGGGTCTGTGGGCTGATCACGCCCTGGAACTGGCCGATCAATCAGATCGTGGTGAAAATCGCCCCCGCATTGGCGGCCGGTTGCACCATGGTGCTCAAGCCGAGCGAATATTCCCCGCTCAGTGCGCTGCTGTTCGCCGAAGTGCTGGATGAGGCCGGCGTGCCGGCGGGGGTGTTCAATCTGGTCAACGGCGACGGGCCTGGTGTCGGGGCCGCGATTGCTGCGCATCCGGGTATCGACATGGTGTCGTTCACCGGATCGACACGGGCGGGTGTCCTGGTGGCGAAGTCTGCTGCCGAGACGGTCAAGCGCGTGGCACAGGAGCTGGGCGGCAAGTCCGCCAATATCCTCCTCGACGACGTCGATCTGCAAGACGCCGTGACCCGAGGCGTCGCAGCCTGCTTCACCAACAGCGGCCAGTCCTGCTCGATTCCGACGCGGATGCTGATTCCCCGGGCATTGATGGCCGATGCTATCCAGATTGCCGGACGTGCAGCGCAGGCCTTCAGTGTCGGCCCCACTTCCGAGGAGTCGACTCAACTGGGGCCGTTGGTCAATCAGGCGCAATTCAAACGCGTGCAGGCGCTGATTCAAACCGGCATCGATGAGGGCGCGCAACTGGTGACCGGCGGACCGGGTCTGCCGGAGGGGATCACCCGCGGCTATTACATCAAGCCCACCGTATTCGCGGGTGTCACGCCGCAAATGACCATCGCGCAGGAAGAGATTTTCGGTCCCGTGCTGTCGATGATGGCGTATGACACGGAAGCCGAGGCGATCGCGATGGCCAATGGCACGAACTACGGTCTGGCGGCCTATGTGCAGTCTGCCGACCTGGAACGAGCCCGGCATGTGGCGCGCGGCCTGCAGGCAGGTAGCGTGCATTTGAATTATCCGCCCGCCGATTTCGCTGCACCGTTCGGCGGTTATAAACAGTCCGGCAACGGTCGGGAATGGGGTGAATACGGACTGCGCGAATACCTCGAGGTCAAATCCATGGTCGGCTACGCCGGCGGCTAGTATGCATGGCGGCGACCCTTTTTGGCGCGGATCAATCCGCGTCAAAAAAATTTACCCGTTTTGATTGTATGACAATAATTCGATACTACGAAAACAGGCTGGAGAGAGAACAATGGAAGATAACGAACGCTTCACCAAAGGCTTCGAGAATCGTAAGGAAGTCTTGGGCGAAAGCCACGTGGAGAAATCCTGGGCGGCGGCCGACGACTTCAACCGTCCCATGCAAAAGCTCGTCACTGAGTATTGCTGGGGCGAGATTTGGGGCGATTCAACGCTCCCGTTCAAGACCCGCAGCATTATCAACCTGGCGCTGTTAACGGCCATGAGTCAGCACCATGAACTCGCCGTTCATGTGAAAGGCGCACTCAAGAACGGGGTTTCCAAGGAGGAAATACGCGCGGTATTGATGCAGGCATCCGTGTATTGCGGTGTGCCGGTGGGGCTTGCGGCTTTCCGGATCGCCTCTGACACGATCAAGGCCTATGAGCAAGCCGAGAAGCACTGATTCCGATCCTGTTCGATACGACGCTTAACGTCTCAACAATAATTATAAGGAAACGTCATGGCTACCTATGCACCCGTCCGACCCATCGAGTCGGAGCAGTCGATTGAGAAGAAGAGAAAAAACGCCATCAAGGGTGCGTTTTTCTCTGAGTACATCGACATGTTTGATATCTACCTGCCTGTGGTCGTTCTCGCGCCGGTATTGTTTTTTTTCCAGCCGACGAACCTGTCGCCCGGCATGGAAGCCATTCTTGCTTCGCTGGTGTTTATCACCACGCTGCTGGGGCGGCCTATCGGTGCACTGTTGTTCGGCATGATCGCCGACACGACAGGGCGCCGGATGGCCTCGATCTATTCAGTGACCGGTTTTGGTGTGGTTACGCTGTTGATCGCGCTGCTGCCGGGCTACGACAGCATCGGCATCTGGTCTTACTTGTTGCTGGTGTTGCTACGGTTCATCGACGGGATTTTTCTCGGCGGCGGTTACACCGGGGCGATGCCGTTGGCCATCGAGTATTCGAAAAAGCACCAGCGCGGTTTTGTCGGCGGACTGATCATTGCAGGCTTCCCGCTCGCCTACGTCAGCATCAACCTGGTGGCGATGCTGATGTTCGCGCTATTCCCGCTGGCCGGCATCGACTCGCCGTACGTGCAATGGGGCTGGCGCATTCCGTTCGTGGTCGGCGCGGTGCTGGCCGGGGTGCTGGCGTTGTACTACGTGTTCGCCGTGTCCGAATCCGAAATCTGGGAAGTGGACGCCAGCAAGCCGAAAGACAAGTTGCCGCTGAGCGATCTGCTGCGCGGCAAAAGCGGCCGCAACCTGTTGCAAGTGCTGATCATGATGACCGGTTTCTGGCTGACCCAGAACATCATCACGATCTTCCTACCGACCGGGCTGCTGGTGAAAACCCTGCACCTGTCGGGCTTTGAAGTCACTGCCACGCTGCTGATTTCCTACTCCGTGTTGTTCTTCAGTTACATCGCCTCGGGCATGTTGGGACAGAAGATCGGCCGCCGCCGCTTCTTCCTGATTCTGGGGCCGACCATTGCGATTTTTGGCGCGGCAATCATGTACGTACTGGCGAATGTCCCGGGGCTGTCCTTGCCGCTGATCATGTTCCTGGTGTGCCTGTTGTCGGTGGTGGTGACCGCGCCGTGGGGCGTGATCGTGACCTACATCAACGAGCGTTTCGTTACGGATGTGCGGGCCACGGGCTTCGGTGTCGGCTTCAGCCTGTCGGTGATTATTCCTTCCTTTTACGCCTTCTACATGAACGCGCTCGGCCTGGTCATGCCCTTCACTGTCACGCCAGCGGTTCTGCTGCTCATCGGCGGAATCATCGGCACGCTGGGTGCGTTCATGGGGCCGGAAACCAAAGACGTGGATTTCTGACGGGTATCAATTCCCCGTCGTTTTGAACATAGGAGAACAGCCGTGAGCAACAAAACAATTGGCTTTGTCGGACTCGGCAACATGGGCGGCAGAATGACCCGCTGCCTCGTCGACTCAGGCTTGACCGTACTCGGTTACGACCCCGAACCGCAGCGAGTCCATGCCGCTGGGGCGCAACTGGCCGCTTCGATCCGCGAGATCGCGGACAAGGCCGACGTCATTCTGTTGTCGCTGCCGGACAGCAAAGTGGTGGAAATGGTGGTGGAGGGCGGCGATGGCCTGCTGCAGCATTGCCGTGAAGGCCAGACGATCGTTGACCTCAGTACCGCCGCTGCGAGTTCGACGATCCGCTTGAACGTCCTGTTCGCCCAACGCGGCGTGCAGTATGTCGACGCCGGTATTTCCGGCGGTGCCGCCGCCGCGCAGAAGGGCACGTTGACGCTGATGGTGGGCGGCGACGTGGCCACCATCGAGGCGCTTGACTGGGTGTTCAAACCCATCGCCAGCAAGGTGTTCAACATGGGCGAAAGCGGCAGCGGGCACACCACCAAGCTGCTCAACAACTTTCTCAATGCGGTCAGCCTGGCCGCGACTGCCGAAGTGATGGTCGCGGGCAAGAAAGCCGGGCTCGATCTTCACCGCCTGCTGGATGTGCTCAACAGCAGCAGCGGCGTCAACTTCGCCACACAGAACCGCTTTCCCTACATCGTCGATGGCAACTACCTGGAAGGCGGCCTGACCGGCAAGTTGATGAGTAAGGACGTTGTGCTCTACATCGAACGCGCCCGTGAACTGGGAGTTGCCTCGCTCAATGCGTCCGGGCCGCTGGCGAGTTTCGGTTTGCAGGTGGCGTTGGGGTATGGCGATCAGATCAGCAACAAGGTCGTGGATGCCATCGGCGATATGTCCGGCGGCATCCGGCTTCACGAGAAATCATCAGGAGGCAAGGCATGAAGGTTATTCACGGTAACGCCAGTGGCGCCGTTTCAGAGCAACGCTCGTCGACATTCACCGGGGTGGTCTGGGCCGATCCGGTGATGCCGACCACTGACGGCGTCACGATCAACAACGTGTCGTTCACGCCAGGTGCACGCACCTTCTGGCACAGCCATGAGCAGGGCCAGGTGCTCTACGTCAGCGCCGGCAGCGGCTGGATCTGCATCGAAGGCCGTGAGCCGGAAGTCATTCGCCAGGGCGACACGGTGTGGATCGGTCCGCACGAACGCCATTGGCACGGCGCCAATACCACCAACTTCATGGTTCATCTGGCGACCTCCATCGGTAAAACCGTCTGGGAGGAAGCCGTCTCGGACCAGGACTATTTGCGCGCCGTGCGGTGACCGGTCACTGGCTCGATATCCCGGCGGGCGACGCCCTCAGCCGGGGTCCCTTGATGAAGGAAAGACGATGATGCTCACGCAAAAACAGCAGCACGTAAAACAGGCTTTCATGGATGCGGGCGGTGCCTGGAGCCCGGCCTGGGACAGTGTCCTGCGCCTGGATGCCGGTTTTCTCGAAGCGTATTCAGGGTTTGCCGCGGTCCCGTGGAAAAAGAACCACCTGGAGAACAAGGTCAAATCCTTCATCGCCATAGCCGCCGATGCCGCGGCCACCCATTTGTATGCGCCGGGTGTGCAGGAGCATTTGCGCGCGGCGATCAAGCATGGCGCCACTGCAGAAGAGTTGATGGAAGTGCTGGAGTTGATCAGCACCGTCGGCATCCATGCCTCCAATGTCGGTGTGCCGGTGCTGCTGGAAGTGCTGGAAGAGGAAGGCTTGCGCAACGGTCCGGTGCCGCTGGATGCCCGGCGCGAAGCGCTCAAGGACGCCTTCGTGAAAAATCGTGGTTATTGGCATGCGTCCTGGGAAGGTTTGCTGGAACTCGATCCGGAACTGTTCGAAGCCTATGTCGAGTTTTCCTCGGTGCCGTGGCGTACCGGCGTCCTGCCGCCAAAAATCAAGGAGCTGATCTACTGCGCTTTCGATGCCGCCGCCACGCACCTCTATGTGCCGGGCTTGAAACTGCACATGCGCAACGCCCTGGGCTATGGCGCGACGGCCGAGGAAATCATGGAGATGCTGGAGATCGTCAGCGTTATCGGCATCCACGGTGCGTTGCTGGCGGCGCCGATGCTTGAACAGGCGCTTGGCGAGACCGGTAATCATCAAACAACCCTATAAAAACAAGAGCGTGGCACACCCATGCGTTCTTCTCCTCAGGAGTCAGATATGAACACCCCATCAGTGGCGACCGTGAAGCCCGACTGGACCGATCCCGAAATCATCATCGTGCGTTACGGCACTCGCCAGACGAGCAAAAGCGAGTGCTATTACAACTTCCGTGCTTACAAGGAGCCGGATGCCGAAATCACCATGGATTACTTCTTCTGGATATTTCGCAACGCCGACCAGACCATCGTCATCGACACCGGGTTCAGCCCCGAAGCTGCGATTGCCCGTCGTCGTCAGCCGGTGGTGGCGCCGGCCGATGCACTGGCGCGCCTGGGCATCGATCCGGCCGAGGTCAAGCTGTTGGTGTTGACCCACGCTCACTACGATCACGCCGGTAATCTCGGTCTGTACCCCAACGCGCAAATCGTCATGTCGCGCAAAGAGTTTGACTTCTGGTCGACGGACATGGGCAAGCGTCCGCAGTACGCCCACCACATCGACCCTCTGGACATCCAGTTCATCCAGACGCTGGCCGACGCCGGTCGCATCACCTTGCTCGACGAGCCTCATAACACCCTGATCCCGGGCATCGAGCTCTACGAAATCGGCGGTCATACCCCGGGCCAGTTGGCCGTCGTGGTGCAAATGCCGGACGGGCCGGTGATCCTCGCGTCGGACGCCATTCATTACTACGAGGAACTGGAACAGGACCGTCCTTTCGCCGTGCTCGATAGTCTGGCCGACATGTACCAGGGCTATGCGCAAATCCGCGAATGGTTGCACGAGCAACCCGACGCGGTGGTGATTCCCGGTCATGACCCTGACGTCATGAATCGTTTTGCTCCGGTGGACCCGAATGATCCTTCGTTTGCAGTGCGTATCGGCTCAGCCGGGGCGCAGGCATGAAAGGTAAAACGGCGCTGATCACCGGTTCGTCGAACGGGCTCGGCCTCGCGATGGCCCGAGGCCTGGCCGCTGCCGGTTGCAACCTGGTGCTGCATGGCCTCGAGTCGCCGCAGGACATGACATCGACGTGCCAGGCCATGGAGCGCGAGCACGGTGTAGACGTCTGCTACGTGCGTGCCGATTTGACCGGGCGCGATGCAGTCGACGTGCTGATAGATGATGCGCAGACGCGCATGGGCGGCATTGATGTACTGATCAATAACGCCGTGATCCGGCACTTTGCACCCATTGAAGATTTTCCGGGTGAGCGTTGGGATCAGGCGTTGGCGGTCAATCTCACCGCTGCCTTTCGTGCCATTCAGCTGACCTTGCCGGGCATGCGTGCACGGGGCTGGGGACGGATCATCAACATGTCCTCCGCCTATGGCTCGCGCGCGATTGCCAACCGTATCGATTACGTGACCACCAAAACCGCGTTGCTCGGGTTGACCCGTGCGGTGGCGGTGGAAACCCAGGGGCAGGGCATCACCTGTAACGCGGTGTGCCCCGGTTCGGTGCTGACCCCCAATATCGAAAGCCGTCTCACGGCACTGATGGCGGACAAGCAACTGGACCGTGACGCCGCCACCCGTGTGTTTTTGCAGGGCAAGCAGGGCACCGGGCGGTTTGTCGATGCGGCGCATGTGGCGGATCTGGTGGTGTTCCTGTGCAGCGCCTCGGGCACTCATATCACCGGCGCGACCCTGCCGGTGGACGACGGTTGGCTGGCCAGTTGAGTCCTGCGACGACAGCACAACGCCGGGCCAACATTGAAGGAGACAAGCATGACCAGAGGCGAAGTTCGCCCAGAGCTGTATCGCGGCACCGAGGTGCCGCCGTTGACTCGACAACTGGCCGGGTTCATCGAGCGTACCCAGTGGAGCGATGTGCCCCATGCCGTGCGGTATGAGGCCAAGCGGGCGCTGGTGAATTATTTTGCGGTGTGTCTGGCAGGGTGCAATGACCCTGATGTCGGCAAAGCGATCTCGCTGTTCGAGGGTTTTCGCTCGGGACAGCAAGCGCGCCTGGTCGGACGTGCGCACCGCACGGACATGCTGCATGCCGCCTCGCTGAACGCCATGAGCGCGAATGTCTACGACTTCGACGACACGCATATCCCGACGATCATTCATCCGACCGCGCCGGTTGCCGCCGCGCTGTTTGCGTTGGCCGAGACGACGCTGGTGTCCGGTGAACAACTGTTGCTGGCGTTTGTTCTGGGAGTTGAAGTCGAGTGTCGCCTGGGCATGGCCGTTTTTCCGGATCACTACCAGCGCGGCTGGCATATCACCTCAACCTGCGGCGTTTTTGGCGCAGCGGCGGCGTCGGCAAAACTGCTGGGCCTGGACGCACAACAACACCTGTGGGCGCTGGGTAATGCGAGTGCCCAATCCTCGGGTCTGGTGGAAACGCTGGGCAGTGCGGCAAAGAGCATCGGTGTCGGCAATTCGGCGCGTAACGGGCTGCTTTCGGCGCTACTGGCCCAGCAAGGTTTTGCCGGCCCCGAGCGACCGATCGAGGGCGAGCGCGGCTTCCTTCGGGTCATGGGCGAACGCCCGGATTTTCTCCAGGTCAGCGAGGGGTTGGGCGAGCGTTGGGCGTTGTCGGCCAACACCTATAAATCGTATCCCTGTGGCGTGGTGTTGAACCCGGTGATCGAGGCGTGCCTGGCGCTTTATCAAGATCGCGCATGGTCGATGGACGACATCGCGCGCGTCGAGCTGACCGGCCATCCGCTGCTGCGCGAGCGCACCGATCGGCCCGACATCCGCAGCGGCCGGGAGTCGCAAGTCAGCGCCCAGCATGCGGTCGCCGTGGCCTTGTCGACGGGGGAGGCCGGCCTCGCGCAATTCAGCGATTCGGCGGTGGCCGACCCGGCGTTACGGGCGCTGTATCCCAAGCTGGTGTTCGTCGATGACGCGGATTACGCGGTGGAAGCGGCGCAGGTACGGATCCTGTTGCATTCCGGCCAGACGCTGTCGCGCAAGGTCTCGGTTTCCCGAGGCAGCCTGGCCGCACCGCTCAGCGATCCGGACCTTGAACGCAAACTGCGCGAACTCGCGGAATACGGTCGTTCGGGCTGCGCGGTGGAACCGCTGATTGATGCGCTGTGGTCACTGGATCAGGCGTCGGATGCGAGCGTAGTGATGCAACTCGCCACTGGCAGATGAATGTCGATCGCTGCGGCCACAGGCCACTCTGGCCAAGGGCGCGGCGCAATGGTTTGAAATTTCGGGAGCGGACATGACAGACAACAGATTGCTTGGATTTATCGGGGTAGGGGTCATGGGCCGTCCCATGGCTCGACGCTTGATCGAGCACGGCCATCAATTGGTGATTTTCGATACCGATGCGCAGGCGCTGGAGGAACTGTCGGCGTTGGGCGCACGGGTGGCACAAAGCGTCCTGGAGGTCGCGAACAGTGCTGAAATCATCTTCACCAGTTTGCCGAACCCGGCGATTTTCAAAGCCGTGGCCTTGGGCGCAAACGGCATCGTCGAGGGCGCTGCGGTGCGGATTCTGGTCGACCTGTCGACGGTCGGCTCGCGGGCTGAGCAGGAGGTCGCCGCCGGTCTTCTCGCGCGGGGCATCGAAACCGTCGATGCACCGGTCAGCGGCGGCGCTGCGGGTGCGCAGAAAGGCACGTTGGCCATGATGGTCGCGGGCAAGCCTGACGCCATCGCCGAGGTGCGCGAGTTGTTCGATGTGTTCGGCAAGGTGTTCGTGGTCGGCGAGGAGGCCGGGCAAGGGCAGTTGCTCAAGCTGCTCAACAACATGCTCTCGACCACGGCCTTCGCCATCACCGCCGAGGCGTTTGTCGCCGGGGTGAAGGGCGGGCTCGATCCGCACGTGATGATGTCGGTGATCAATGCCGGCAGCGGCAAGAACGGCGCGACCCTGGATAAATTCCCCAAACACGTGCTGCCGCGCACCTTCGATTTTGGCTTTCCCATTGGCAGCGTCTGCAAGGACATCGGCCTGGCGGTCGATGAGTGCCAGGCGCTGGGCGTACCGATGTGGGTGGGCAGCAGTTTGCGCCAGATGTGGAATGTCGCGGCGCTGCAAGACGGCGGCAAGCGCGACTTGACCGAACTGGTGCTCGACATTGAGGCGTGGGCGGGCCTTTAGCGAGGGCGGCTGTCGCCACACATCCCTGTAGCAAAACCTGCAACCGCGGCTCTCTTCAGGGGGCCGTAGGGCGAAGTAGTGCCTGACGATTCACTCATAATAAAAATGCATCCCGGGAGTACACATGAAAAACAACAATAAATCGCTGTCCGCCTCCATCGCGCTGGCCGGTCTGACCGTGGGCGTGACCCTGAGTCAGGCCGCCCATGCGGCTTTTCTGGAGGACAGTAAAGCCAGTGTTTCCGCACGCAATTTCTACTACGACAATGACAACCGCGAAGGCGGCGCCGACCAACGCGAATGGGCGCAAGGTTTCAGGCTGGACTACTTGTCCGGCTTCACCGAGGGGGTTGTCGGTTTCGGCCTGGACGTTCAGGCGCTGGTCGGCATTCACCTGGATGGCGGTAAGGGGCTTCATCCCGATAACAACAGCTTCACCCCCAGCGACAGCGACGGTTCGGCCGTGGATCAGTGGAGTCGCCTGGGCGCCACTGCCAAGGCGCGCTTCTCCAAGACCGAAGCACGTTACGGCAGCACCCTGGCGCCCAATCTGCCGATTCTGGTGGCCAACGATGCGCGTCTGCTGCCGCAAACGTTCGAGGGCGGCATGATCACCTCGAAGGAACTCGACAACTTCACCTTTATCGCCGGGCAACTTGAACATGCAACGGGCCGCGCATCGAGTAACCGCACCGGCCTGTCCGTGGCGGGCGGCACCGAGGACAGCAACCAGTTCCGTTTCGGCGGCGCCGACTGGAAAGTCACCAAAGACCTGACGTTGCAGTACTACTATTCGAACCTTGAAGACTTCTACAAGCAGCACTTTCTCGGCCTGGTTCACGTGTTGCCCATCGGCGATGACCAGTCCTTCAAAACCGACCTGCGCTATTTCGACAGCCGCTCCGACGGCGCCAATGGCACGGCCGGCTACCTGTTCAATAACAATGGTGGTTACGCCAAAACGCCGGGCGAGGTCGACAACAAGACCTGGTCAGCGATGTTCACCTACACGCTGGGTGGCAACGCGCTGATGCTCGGTCATCAACGGGTGTCCGACGACGGTGGTTTTGTCTGGGTGAACCAGGGCAACCTGGTGAATGAAGGGGCGGGCGGTGCCAGTTTTTATCTGTTCACCGACAGCGTGATCAACCAGTTCGCGCGGGCGGGTGAGAACACTACGTTTGGTCAGTATTCCTATGACTTCGCGACCATGGGGGTGCCGGGCCTGAAGGCCTCCGTCGCTTACTTGCATGGCGATGACATCAAGTCAGTGGCGGCCGGTGGCGCTGATCAGAAGGAATGGGAAACCGACATGCGGGTTGACTACGTCATCCAGACTGGCGCGTTGAAAGGCTTCGGCACGACAGTGCGTCATGGCACCTATCGCGGTGGCGGTACGAACATCCCCGACCAGGATCAGACCCGATTGATCTTCAACTACACCTACAACTTTATGTAACCCCTATGGGAGCGGGCTTGCTCGCGAAGAGGCCGGTACATCCGACGCATCTTCTGTGCCTGGAATACCGCTTTCGCGAGCAAGCCCGCTCCCACAGTTGATCGAGGGTGAATCAGGTATTTGCGTACCACCGCAATCTCCACAATGGTGGGTGTCATGGCTTCCAGATATCGACGTCCTTGGCATCCACCGCTTTAGGCAACAACCCTTCGGCAAAAAACGCATCGGCGATTTTCTGCTGTTCGCCCAACTGGTCAGCCTTCACCGGTTGCACTTGGTAGCTGCGATGGGCATTTGCCGTTTCGACGGTTGCCACATCCAGGTTGCCCCACAGCGGCCCGAGCACTTGCGCGGCGTCGCGGGGGTTGTGTTTGATCCAGTCGCCGGCCTTGTGCAGTTGGTCATACACCAGTTTCAGGACTTCCGGGTGTTGCTTGGCGTAGCTGTTGCTGGTCAGGTAATAACGTTTGTAGTTGGCCAGGCCGACACCGTCCGCCAGGGTGCGGGTCGGCAGTTGGCGTTGCACGCCGGTGAGGAAGGGTTCCCAGGTGACCCAGGCATCGACCTTGTTGTTCTCGAAAGCCGCCCGTCCATCGGCAGGGGACAGGTAAGCGGGTTCGATATCGGAAAACTTCAGGCCGGCCTTGTTCAGCGCCGCGATCAGCAAATAGTGGGAACCCGCCGCTTTGGTCACCGCGACTTTCTTGCCTTTCAAATCCGCCAGTTGCTGCAGCGGCGAATCCTTGCGCACCACAATCGCCTGGGCCGAAGGCGAGGGCGCCTCCTCGGCAAAGTAGGTCAATTTGGCCTGTGCGGCCTGGGCGAAAATCGGCACGGTATCGGCCACGTCGGCGCTGATATCGACATTGCCAACGTTCAACGCTTCGAGCAGCGGCAAGCCACTGGAGAACTCATGCCAAGTCACGTCGATGTTGTTCTGCGCGAGGGTTTTTTCCAGGGTGCCCTGGGTTTTCAGCAGGGTGATCAGAGTCGATGATTTCTGGTAACCGATGCGCACGGTTTCCCGGGCTTGGGCCGGCAGTGCGAAGGACAGGGCCAGTGCAACGGCCAGGCTGGTAAGGACAGCATTCTTGAAGGGCTTTGACATGGCGGACTCGACAGTAGGCAACGGAGAAGGTGGCGATCTGTCATGAGCATAGGGTTCTAAGAATTATTCTTTAAATAATTTTTAGATCTTAGCTTAGGAGGTTTGCATATACGATTCAGGAATAAATAAATCGTTATATATTCCTTTTGTTATCGGCTCGGGCAGTGCATTTTGAAGACCAGCACATCAGTGCGGTTTGCCCACCATCAGACAGGAAGCCTCAACATGACCATCAAAGCGATCAACGTTCGTAACCAGTTCAAAGGTGTTATCAAAGAAATCCTGGAAGGCGAAGTGGTCTCGGAAATCGATGTGCAAACCGCCTCCGGCATCGTCACTTCGGTGATCACTACCCGTTCCGTGCGGGATCTGGAATTGAAAATCGGCAGCGAAGTGATTGCGTTCGTGAAGTCCACCGAAGTGTCGATTGCCAAGCTCTGATTTGCAGTTGTGGCGAGGGGGCTTGCCCCCGTTGGGTCGCGAAGCGGCCCCCCCGCAATCTCTCAGATAGACCCTGTCGTCAGGTTTTACGACTGCTCCGCAGCCGAACGGGGGCAAGCCCCCTCGCCACAGGGTTTTCGCGGGGCACAATTCTCAGCGGGAAATCAACCCCCGCTCAATCGCGTAGTTGAGCAGCGCCGCCGGTTTATCGATGTTGAGTTTGCGGCGAATGCTCAGGCGATGGGTTTCCACCGTGCGCACGCTGATGTCGAGTTCGCGGGCCATTTCCTTGTTGTTCATGCCCAGCACCATTTTGCACAGCACCTCGCTTTCACGCGGGGTCAGTTCGTTGTCGGCGGGGCGGTCGGCGGCGAGTTTCCGGGCGATTTCCGCGCTGTAGAAGGTGCCGCCGCTGGCAATTGCTTCGATGGCGGCGATGATTTCCCGGGAAGGGGAATTCTTCAGCACATAGCCGCTGGCCCCGGAGCGCACTGACTCGCTCACGTACTCGTTGTTGTCGTACATGCTCAGGATCAGGATCTTGATGTCCGGGTGCTCGCGGCGCAGTTGGCGGGTCAGTTCCAAGCCGTTCATGTCCTTGAGGCCGATATCCACCAGCAGCAAATCCGGCTGGGTTTCGCGGACCATTTCAATCGCGCTCGCGCCACTGTCGGCCTCACCGACGATGGCCAGGAAATCCACCACCGTGAGCAACGCGCGGATGCCGTCGCGCACCAGTGAATGATCGTCAACCAGGGCGACGCGGATCGGGAAGGGCAGGTTCATCAATGCAACTCTCTTATTGTTTTGTGAGGATGATCGGCTTCAGGCGGCCGTCATACTCATCGGGATAAGGACGTTCAGTTCACTTCGGCCCGGCGTTGAATGCAGGTCGAGCCGGCCGCCGAAGTGTTCGACCCGTTCGCGGATATTGCGCAGGCCGATCCCGGCGTTCAGGCGATCGACTCGGTTGACGTTAAAACCGACGCCGTTATCCACCACGACCAGTCGCAACGCCTCTCTGGAACCCTGCAAGGTGATCGACACCGAGCTGGCCTGGGCGTGCCGTTCAATGTTGGTCAGGCCTTCCTGGGCAATGCGGAACACCGCCACGGCCGCGCCATCCACCAGATCACAGTCGAACAGGTCGCTTTCGTAGTTCACCTGCAAGCCGCTGCGCTGCTGGAATTCGGCGGCCAGTTGCCCGATGGCGGCGGGCAGGCCCAGGGTGTCGAGCAGCGACGAACGCAAGTCATGGGAAATGCTGCGCACCTCGCCGATGGCACTGCCCAGGCGCTCCGTGGCTTCACGCAGAATACTCAAGCCATTGTCGCGCCCGGCCTCGATCAAATGGCTGGCCAGTTCGAACTGAAACTTGATCGACACCAGCAACTGGCTGATGCCGTCATGCAGTTCCCGGGAGACCCGTGAGCGTTCCTCTTCCTGCAAGCTGACGATGCGCTGGTTGAGGCGCTGGAGTTTTTTGTCCGCCAGGCGATGTTCGCTGACGTTGAGGGTCATGCCACTGATAAACACCAGCAACACCGCAATCAGTGCGACCGCAGCAATCGCCAGCATGGTGCCGTGGATGCCATTTGCGACTTCATCCCGGGCTTGTTGGGTGGCCTGTTCGACGTCTTCAAGGTAGATGCCGGTGCCGAGCATCCAGCCCCAACGGTCCAGCATCACCACGTAGGCGAGTTTGTCGGTGACCGCGCCGGTGGAAGGTTTTTTCCAGGCGTAGCGTTGGAACCCAGCGCCGGATTCGGCGCTTTTCAGCAAGGCTTGAATCACCGGCAGACCATGGGGGTCGGTCATGTCCCACAGGTATTTGCCGACCAGGTCCGATTGCCGGGCGTGCATCAGGCTGCGGCCCTGGCGGTCGTAGACGAAGAAGTAACCGTCGATGCCAAAGCTGAGTTTGCGCAGTTCTTCGAGCACTTGCTGCTGGGCCGCCGCGTCGCCTTTGCCGTCGGCATACAGCGGCTCGATCAGGCTCTTGGCCATTTCTACGTAGTTTTTCAGTTCGGCGCGTTTGCTGGCGAGGATGCTGTCCTCGATCAACTGCGCCTGCTGCTCGCCGAGCTGGCGGTTCTGGAACATGACCAGGGCGCAGATCACTGCAATCGCCAGGATCAGCGGCAGGATGCCCAGGGCAACGATTTTGTGTTTGAGCTGCATATCTACTCCTGTCCAGACCGGGCGACGGTGCGGCAGGGCCGTTGGCGGGTGGCGTGGTGGGGGCATGATAGGCCAAAAAGATCTTCACTTCGCCAGCGTAAAGCGCCGTCGGACTAATGGATCAATCCGGTCTGCGTAGTACTACGTAGAAGGGGTTTACGTAGTACTGCGGATTTCACTGATGGCGACATGCGCGGATATTAGGCACGTCCGCAAAACGGGCACCATTATAAAAATTTTCGCCGCGGCCTATCGGACTGCCGGCAGGAGACACGCAATGACCCGTCTGGTTAAACACCTCGCCTGGTTTGTCGTGGCCGTCATTGGAGCGATTGCGCTGAGTGTCGTGGCCCTGCGCCGCGGCGAAGCGATCAACGCCCTCTGGATCGTCGTCGCCGCCACCGCCATCTACCTTGTTGCCTACCGCTACTACAGCTTGTTCATCGCCAACCGGGTGATGGAACTCGACCCCAATCGCGCCACCCCTGCTGTTCTCAACAACGATGGTCTGGACTATGTTCCGACCAACAAACACATCCTTTTCGGTCACCACTTCGCGGCCATTGCTGGCGCGGGGCCTTTGGTCGGGCCAGTGTTGGCGGCGCAAATGGGCTATCTGCCCGGTACGCTGTGGCTGATCGCCGGCGTGGTGTTTGCCGGTGCGGTGCAGGACTTCATGGTCCTGTTCCTCTCCACGCGCCGTAACGGTCGCTCCCTGGGCGACATGGTCCGTGAAGAAATGGGCCGCATCCCCGGCACCATCGCGCTGTTCGGCTGCTTCCTGATCATGATCATCATCCTCGCGGTGCTGGCGCTGATTGTGGTGAAAGCCCTGGCCGATAGCCCGTGGGGCATGTTCACCGTGATGGCGACCATCCCGATCGCGATGTTCATGGGCATTTACATGCGCTACATCCGCCCAGGTCGCATCGGCGAAATCTCGGTGATCGGCGTGGCGTTGCTGCTCGGTTCGATCTTCGTCGGCGGGCAGATTGCTGCGGATCCGGTGTGGGCCAAAATGTTCAGTTTCACCGGTGTGCAAATCACCTGGATGCTGATCGGCTACGGTTTTGTCGCGGCGGTGTTGCCGGTGTGGCTGATCCTGGCGCCCCGTGACTATCTGTCGACCTTCCTGAAAATCGGCACCATCCTGGCGTTGGCCGTCGGGATCCTGGTCACCATGCCCGAGCTGAAAATGCCGGCACTGACCCAATTCATCGACGGCACCGGGCCGGTGTGGAAGGGCGGGTTGTTTCCGTTTCTGTTCATCACCATCGCTTGCGGCGCGGTCTCGGGTTTCCACGCGTTGATCGCTTCCGGCACCACGCCGAAACTGCTCGCCAGCGAAGGCCATGCCCGTTACATCGGTTACGGCGGCATGCTGATGGAATCCTTCGTCGCCATCATGGCGATGGTTGCCGCTTCGGTAATCGAGCCAGGCGTGTACTTCGCCATGAACAGCCCGGCTGCCGTGGTCGGTGGTGATGTGATCCAGGTTGCACAGACCGTCAGCAGCTGGGGTTTTGCAATCACCCCGGAAGCCCTGCAAGCGGTGGCCCATGACATCGGTGAAACCACCGTGCTGGCTCGCGCTGGCGGTGCACCGACCTTGGCGGTTGGTATCGCGCAGATCCTGCACAGTGTCCTGCCGGGTGAAAACACCATGGCGTTCTGGTACCACTTCGCGATCCTGTTTGAAGCGCTGTTTATCCTGACCGCCGTGGACGCGGGCACCCGTGCCGGACGCTTCATGCTTCAGGATTTGCTTGGCTCCTTCGTTCCGGCGCTGAAGCGCACCGAGTCCTGGACTGCCAACCTGATCGCGACTGCCGGTTGTGTCGCAATGTGGGGCTACTTGCTCTATCAAGGCGTGATCGATCCTCTCGGCGGGATCAACACCTTGTGGCCGCTGTTCGGTATCTCCAACCAGATGCTCGCCGGCATCGCGCTGATGCTTGCGACTGTCGTGCTGATCAAAATGAAACGCCAACGCTACATCTGGGTGACCTTGTTGCCAGCCGCGTGGTTGCTGATCTGCACCACGACGGCGGGTTTCATCAAGTTGTTCGACGCCAACCCGGCGATCGGCTTCCTGGCCCTGGCCAAGAAATACAGCGATGCCTTGGCCAACGGCCAGATCCTCGCGCCGGCCAAGGACATCAACCAGATGCAGCACGTGATCTACAACGCGTACACCAACGCAACGCTGACCGCGCTGTTCCTGTTTGTGGTGTTCAGCATCCTGTTCTATGCGCTCAAGGTCGGGATTTCCGCCTGGGGTACAAAAGAACGCACGGATAAAGAATCGCCGTTCCAGGCTGTGCCGGAAGTGTGATCGAGGATTGCCACGATGTTCAATGACCTGAGTCGCCTCGGTAAATACCTCGGTCAGGCCGCACGCCTGATGGTCGGCATGCCCGACTACGACAACTACGTCGAGCATATGCAAACCAAACACCCGGACAAACCGGTGATGGACTACGAGATGTTCTTCCGGGAACGTCAGGAAGCGCGTTACGGAAGCAAGGCCGGGCCGAAGTGTTGTTGATCGGTTGGCTCTGAAGTAACGCATTACCCTGTGGGAGCGAGCCTGCTCGCGAAGGCAATCTGTCAGTCGATATCTTTGTTGGCTGACACACCGTTTTCGCGAGCAAGCCCGCTCCCACATTTGATTGGGGTTGAGCCTTGTATTTGTGAGCGACGCAAAACCCCTGTGGGAGCGAGCCTGCTCGCGAAGGCGATCTGTCAGTCGATATCTTTGTTGGCTGACACACCGCTTTCGCGAGCAGGCTCGCTCCCACATTTGGTTTTGTGTTGTTAGTGCTCAAACACCCGGATAACCCTATGTAGGAGCCAGGCTTGCCGGCGAAGGCGTTCTTGAGTACGCCTTCGCCGGCAAGGCTGGCTCCTACGTATGCGTTTTGGGGTGTCAGTGACCCTGATTGCTTTTAATTAAATCGTAGGCCCTGCGCACCAGCGGGTTCACGGTATTCGGCCGAATCCACAAGTGATACGTCACGTCCGGCAGTCGCGGTAACCCGTCGTTTTCCCCCAATACCCGCATGTCCGGCCCGAGCATTTCCATGCTTCTCGGGGTCACGCCCAACCCTGCGCGGGTCGCGGCTTTGATGCCGATCAGGTTCGACGCCAGGTACGCCTGGCGCCAGGGAATGTTGGCGCGTTCCAACGCTTCCAGCGCATAGCGGCGATAGATGCTCGGTTCATCCACCAGGATCAGCGGCAATGGTTCGCCGGGGTTGTGGATGTACTGCGCCGAGCAAATCCACCACACCGGCGAGGTGCGCAAGGCGAAGCCTTCGAGGTTCGGGTCGGCGCGGGTGGAAATCACCATATCGACCTTGCCCCGGTGCAGGTCATCCATCAGGAACGGACTGCGCCCGACATCGATCTCCAGGCGCAAACGCGGCGCCGAACGGGCGATGTGGCTGAGCATCGGCGGCAGGATGGTGTCGGCGATGTCGTGGGGCGAGCCGATGCGCAGCACGCCGCTCAAGCTGCTTTCACGCAGGGAATTCAGCGCATCGTCATTCAACGAAAGCATCTGCCGCGCATGCCGCAGCAACTGCTGGCCGGCTTCGGTGAGCTGTTTTTGCCGACCGCGCTTTTCGAACAGACTCACGCCCACCTGCTGCTCCAGGCGCTGCATATGTTGCGTAACTGACGATTGCGTGCGGTCCAGTTGCGCGCCGGCTTCGGCAAAGCTGTGGTGATCCACCACGGCAATGAAGGTGCGCAGTAATTCGAGATCGAGGGTCGACATGGCGGCTGCTTTTTATATCAAGGGTGCAAACCTAAACATTACATATTTTTATGTATTTGTTGACGTGTATTTTTTGGAAGGACGACGAATGCCAGTAAATATGGGGATATAAGCGTTTTGCTCAAAAATGAAATACTGCGAGTTATAACGATATTAGATATTTGTATTTCCGTTACCTCTGCGCTGTACCCAGGATGCCCACTCATCAGGTCGGGGTACGCCGATCATCCATGAGGGAAAAATCCATGTTGCTCGAGCGCTCACCCGTAAAACGATTATTGCCTGTGATGCTGGGCGCCTTGATCTCCTTGTCCGGCATCTCTGCCGCGCAAGCCGACGCGACCCTGGACAAGATCCAGGAACGCCACGTGCTGGTGGTCGGCGTGCTGCTGTCCGGCGGCCCGTTTGGCGGGATCGATCCCGCCAGCCAGAAACCTCGCGGCTTGAACGTTGACCTCGCCAACGAACTGGGCCGCCAACTCGGCGCCGAAGTGCAATTGGTACCGGTGCTGCCGGCCAACCGTGTGCAGTTCCTGCAGCAGGGCAAGGTCGATTTGCTGATCGCCAACATGGAGTGGACCGCCGAGCGCGGCGAGATTCTCGGCTTTGTGCCTACGCCGTTCTACCGCGTCGGCGGCACCGCAGCCGTTCTGAAGGACAGCAAGATCACCCGTTGGGAAGACCTGAAGAATCAACCGGTCTGCACCTCTCAGGGCAGCAGCTACGTCAAGCCGCTGACCGAACTGGGCGCCGAGATCAAGGCGTTCAAGAGTTCGTCGGAATCCTTGCTGGCCCTGCGCGGCAACAACTGCGTCGCCGCCGTGCACGACGCCACGCTGATCAACCCGCTGATCGCCGACACCGCCGAATGGCAGGGCTACCGCGCGATCGCCCCGGAACTCAACCCGGCGCCGTCGGTGATCTGGACCCGCCGTGGCGAAAGCGACACCCAGGCCAAACTCGACCCGATCATCAAGGAGCTGCACCGCAGCGGCTGGTTGATCGAGGCCCAGACCCGCAACCACATCACCCCGGCATCCCCGGCGCTGGTCGAGTTGCAGAAACAATTCCAGGCCAATGGCGCCTGAGTCCGGCTCCTCGTTTTCAACCGCTCAACGCTCAAGGTAGCCGTGCATGAAGCCACTTTTTTCCGCCAGAACCCTGACCTCCCTGTGCCTGGCCGGATGCGCCGCGCTGGCCGCCAGCTTCGCTCAGGCCGACGCCACCCTGGACAAGGTTCAACAACGCCACGCCATCAGCGTCGGGGTGATTCTCAGCGGCCCGCCGTTCGGCACCATCGACCCGAAGACCGGCGAACACCTGGGCTACAACGTCGAACTGGCCAAGGGCATCGGCAAGGCTCTGGGCGTCGAAACCAATACCGTCTCGGTGCTGGCGCCGAACCGCGTGCAGTTCCTGCAACAGGGCAAGGTCGACATCCTGATCGCCAACATGCAGTACACCGACGAGCGCGCCGAGATTCTCGACTACGTGCCCACGCCTTATGAAGAAGTCGGCGGCGCCGCACTGATTCGCAAAGGCGCGGGCATCACCCAGTGGGCCGACCTGAAAGGCAAACCGGTGTGCGTGTCCCAGGGCAGCAACTTCATCAAGCCGTTGCAAGAAACCTATGGCGCAGAAATCAAGGCGTTCCGCAGTCAGTCCGAATCGCTGTTGTCCCTGCGCGGCAATGGTTGCGTGGCAGCGGTGCATGTCAGCCCGACCATGCATGCGTTGTTGAGCGATGCGGAATGGGCCGGTTATGAAATTCCGCTGCCGGGGGATTTGATCCCGTCGAACTCGGTGATCTGGATTCGCAAGGGCGAACACGATACCCAAGCCAAACTGGATGCCATCGTTCGCGACTGGCACCGCAGCGGCTGGCTGATCGCGCTGGGTGAACGCACTGGCATGGCGCCGTCCCAGGCTTTGCGTGACTTGCATGAACAGTATCGCAACGCTGCACCATTGGCGGTTCAACCATGAGCCAAGGGCTGTTCGCGACCTTGCAGCAACTGCTCGGCGCCAGTCATGTGCAAAGCGGCGAAGAGGCTGCGCCGTACCTGACGGACAAGCAGGGTCGCTACGTCGGACAGGTGATTGCCGCCGTGCATCCGGCCAACACCGAGAAAGTCGCGGCAGTGGTCCGCGCTTGCATGGCCAATGACACACCGATCGTGGTGCAGGGCGGCAACACCGGTTTGATGGGCGGCGCGACCCCGGACGCCAGTGGCCGCGCCGTGTTGCTGTTGCTCGATCGCCTGAACCGCGTACGCAACGTGGATACCGACAACGACACCCTGACCGTCGAGGCCGGCTGCATTCTGCAAACCGTGCAGGACGTGGCGCGTGATGCCGGACGTCTGTTTCCCCTGAGCCTCGGTGCCGAAGGCAGTTGCACGATTGGCGGCAACCTCGGCACCAACGCTGGCGGCACCGCCGTGTTGCGTTATGGCAATACCCGCGAGCTGACCCTCGGCCTGGAAGTGGTCACCGCCCAGGGCGAAATCTGGAATGGCCTGCGCGGTTTGCGCAAGGACAATACCGGCTACGACCTGCGCGACTTGTTTATCGGCAGCGAAGGCACCCTCGGCATTATCACCGCCGCGACCCTTAAACTGTTTCCGCTGCCCAAGGCCCAGGCCACGGCGTTGCTGGCCTTCGATTCGCTGGCCCAAGCGGTGACCTTCCTGTCCCACGCCCGCGCCGGTTTCGGCGCCAGCCTGACCGCGTTCGAATTGCTCAGCGCCGATTGCCTGGCGTTGCTGCGCGAAAAATTTCCCCAAGGCCCGCAACCGTTTCTCGGCGCGGTGCAGCCGTGGTTTGCGCTGCTGGAGCTCTCCGATAACCACAGCGAAAGCCATGCCCGCGAAGCTTTTGAGACGGTGCTGGGCGATGCCTTTGAACAAGAACTGCTGGCCAATGCGCTGATCGCCGAAAGCCTGGCCCAGAGCGAAGGACTGTGGCTGCTGCGGGAAAACATGAGCGAGGCGCAGAAGCGTGCCGGGCGCAACATGAAGCACGACATCTCGGTGCCGATTTCCCAGGTCGTGGCGTTTGTCGCGCACACCGATGCGCTGCTGCAACAACACTTTCCCGGCGTGCGGCATTTCACCTTCGGTCATTTGGGCGACGGCAACCTGCACTACAACGTCGCGCATCCGCTGGATTCGTCGGTCGAGGCGCACATGGCCAACTACGCGGCACTTAGCGAGTTGGTGCACGACAGCGCCCACGCCCACGGCGGTTCGATCAGCGCCGAACACGGCATCGGCCAGCGCAAGGTCGGTTTGCTGGACCGCTACAAAAGCCCGGTGGAGCTGGACCTGATGCGGCGCATCAAGCACGCGCTGGACCCGAAAAACCTGCTCAATCCGGGCAAAGTCGTGGAGGTGGCCAAGCCATGAATGTTCGCCTGTCAAAACGCGTACAGCGCGTCTCGCTGTCGGCCAATGCCGCCGCCAAATCCCAGGCCACGGCGTTGCGTGAAACCGGTCGCGACATCCTCGACCTGACTACCGGCGAGCCGGATTTCGACACCCCGGAACACATCAAGCAAGCCGCCTATGCCGCCATTGCCGCCGGGGCCACCAAGTACACGCCGACGCCTGGCGTGAAAGCTTTACGCGTCGCAGTGCAACGCAAACTCCAACGGGAAAATCGGCTGGAGTACCCGCTGGAATCCATCGTGATTGCCAACGGTGCGAAACAGATCATCTTCAACGCCTTCGCCGCGACCCTCGATGACGGCGATGAAGTGCTGGTGCCGACGCCGTACTGGCCGTCGTTTCCGGACAGCGTACGCATCAATGGCGGCGAGCCGGTGTTTATCGAGTGCGGACTGGCGCAGGGCTGCAAGCTGACGCCGCAGCAGTTGGAACAGAGCATCGGCGAACGCACGCGATGGCTGATCCTCAACGGTCCAGGCAATCCAAGCGGCGCGGTCTACAGCACCGCCGAGTTGCAGGCATTGGCCGAAGTGCTGCGGCGTCATCCGCACGTGTTGATCCTGCTGGATGAGCTTTACGAACATATTCGCTTTGACGGCCAGCAACCGTTGAGTCTGCTTAACGTCGCGCCGGATTTGCAGTCACGCTGCCTGTTGGTGGGCGGGGTGTCCAAGACCTACGCCATGACCGGTTGGCGCATCGGTTTCGGTGCTGGGCCGCAGGTGTTGACCAGTGCGATGGCGGTTGTGCAATCGCAATCGACGTCGGGGGCTTCCTCGGTCGGACAAGCCGCTGCGCTGGCCGCTTTCGACGGCGGGCTGGATTTCTTGCCAGCGCAGGTCGCGGCCTATCAGCAGCGCCGGGACTTGTTATTGACGGCGTTGAAAGCCGTAAACGGTCTTGAAGTGCTTGAGCCTCAGGGCGGTTTCTTCGTGTTCGTCCGCTGCGAAGGCTTGCTGGGACGTTATCGCCCGAACGGCGTGCGCCTCGACAGTGATGCCGATGTCGTGGCGTATTTGCTGGAGGAGGGTGTCGCCGGTGTGGCGGGCAGCGCCTATGGATTGTCGCCGTGGTTTCGCCTGTCCATCGCCACCGCGACGGATAGCGTTGCCGAAGCCGGCCGCCGCATCGCCCAAGCCTGCGGGCAATTGCGAGGCGCAGCATGAGTCATCTGTTGGAGCTGTTCGTCCACTGGACCGCCGGGTTTGGCCTCAATTACAACTTCCTGCTGGACGCCTATCAACGCGGCACCCTGGAGCAAGGCGCGCTGACCACCGCGTTGCTGTGCCTGTTCACCATCGTCGGCAGTCTGCTGGCGGGTGTCGGGTTGGCGGCGATGTTGACCTCGGGCAAACCGTGGCTGGCGAAACCGTCACGGGTGTTTATCGAAGTCACCCGCAACACGCCGACGCTGGTGCAGCTGTATTGCGCGTTTCTGGTCTTGAACATGTTGCTGACCCAAGCCGTCGGCGCGGCGAATCCGCTGACGCCGTTTGCCTGGGTGGTGATCGTGATCTCGCTGCACAAGGGCGCGTTCCACGCCGAAGCCTTGCGCGCCGGGATCGAGGCGGTGCCGGCAGTGACCCTGGAAGCCGCCAGTTCCCTAGCCTTCAGCAGCCGCCAGTTGCTGTGGAATGTGCAACTGCCCCTGGCCCTGCGTTTTGCCTTGCCGTCGCTGATCAACAACCTGATCGACCTGGTGAAGATGACCGCCGTGGCCTCGGCGATTGCGGTGGGCGACATCACCTACGCGGCGATCATGATCTGGACCCAAAGCGATAACGTGCTGGAGCTGATGATCCTGATCCTGAGCTTTTTCGGCCTGCTGAGTTTTATCGTCAATTGTGTGGGGCGCCTGCTCGAAGCGCGCCTGAGGATGCCCGGCTATGGCCATTGAATCGTCCGTCAGCGCACCGCTGGCCTGGCCGCGCCGGCATGTCGGCAAGTTGCTTTTGCTGGTTGGCGCGGTGCTGTTCCTGCTGTATTTCGCGCCGCAAAGCCCGGTGTTCAAGGCGTTGCTGCAATGGTCGCCGGCATTGGCGGTGGGCTTTGGCCAGAACATTCTGATCAGCCTGGTGGCGATTGGTCTGGGCTCGGTGCTGGGACTGTTGGTGGGTGCGTTGGCGGTGTCGCCGCTGCGCCTGTTGCGCTTGCCGGCGCAGATCTGGGTGCAGATTTTCCGCAATGCGCCGTGGCTGGTGCTGATCTATTTCACCACCTACGTATTCCCGTTCGAGATCAAGCTTGGCAGCACTTATGTCTCGTTCCCGGACTGGGTCAAGGTCACCATCGGCCTGGCCCTGCCGGCGAGTGCCAACGTCGCGGAAATCTTCCGGGGCGCCATTGCCTCGATCCCCAGCACCCAGTGGGAAGCCGCGCGTTCCCTGGCGTTTACCCGTGGGCAGATTTTCCGCTCGATCATCCTGCCGCAGTGCTTCAAACGCATGTTGCCACCGTGGATGAACCTCTACGCGGTGATCACCATGGGCACCGCACTGGCCTCGCTGGTGGGCGTACATGACGTGATCGACACCGCGCAGATTGCCAGCAACACCGTGAACATGACCGGTTTCACCGTGGTGATTTACCTGAGTCTGCTGGTGCTGTTCTTCGCTTATTGCTACCCGATTTCCCGACTGACCCAACGCCTGGAGCGACGTTATGCCTTCTATTGAAACCGTCGCCGAGCCCCTGGTCAGCCTGCGGGACCTGCACCTGTCGTTCGGCGCCAACCCGGTGCTCAAGGGCATCGATCTCGACGTGCATCGCGGCCA
Source organism: Pseudomonas sp. NPDC096950 (assembly GCF_044762525.1). Lineage (NCBI taxonomy): Bacteria > Pseudomonadati > Pseudomonadota > Gammaproteobacteria > Pseudomonadales > Pseudomonadaceae > Pseudomonas > Pseudomonas sp. NPDC096950. Next base: position 449,902 of record NZ_JBIWEL010000003.1, read on the forward strand.
GGCCGTGTCGATCATCGGCCCGTCGGGCTCGGGCAAGTCGACGATCCTGCGCTGCATCACCGGCCTGTTGCAGCCCCAGCGCGGCAGCATCCGCGTCGGCAGCACCGACGTGCACACGTTGGCCAAGGAAGCCCAGCGCATCGAGTTGCGCAAACGTGTGGGTTTTGTGTTCCAGCAATACAACCTGTTCCCGCATCTGTCGGTGCTGGAAAACCTGGTGATCGCTCCGCGCAAAGTCTTGGGCCGCAGCCGTGCCGAGGCGGAAAAAGAGGCCCGGGCGCTGCTGGCTAAAGTGCGCATGGAACACAAAGCCGATGCCTATCCCGGCCAGTTGTCCGGCGGTCAGCAGCAGCGGGTAGCCATCGCCCGTGCCCTGGCCATGCGCCCGGAACTGATTCTGTTCGATGAAGTGACCTCGGCTCTCGATCCGGAGACCGTCGGCGAGGTGCTGACGGTGATTCGCGAGCTGACCGAAGAGGGCATGACCTGTGTGCTGGTGACCCACGAAATGCGCTTCGCCGAGGAAATCAGCGACATCGTCTACTTCACCGAAAACGGCGTGATCGTCGAACACGGCAGCGCCGCGCAAATCTTCCAGCACCCGAGCAGCGAGCGCACCCAGGAATTCCTGCGCCATGCCTTGGGTGATCCGGGCCGTCGCCCGGCGAATTCTAATGATCCGTACCTGTTGACCAACCTGGGCCGCTACAGCCTGTCCGTGTAACACCGAGGAGCTAATTCATGAGTACCGATAACCGTGCCGTCGTCATCGAGGATTTCCTCAAGAAAATCCGTGTGATCAATCAACGGGGCGTCGACCGCACCGCGCTGGTGGAAATTGTTGCCCTGCTCGAAACCCTGGCCGAGCGCCGGGACCTGTTCAACTTCGACGCCTTCCCGGCGCCGGTGCCGGGGCAGGGCAGCACCGCGTTCCGCTATCGCCTGAACGACGATGGCGACACGCCGACGCTGTACCTGAACTCGTTGTTGCCGGGCAAAAGCACAATCGCGCACAACCACGAAACCTGGGCGATCATCAGCGCCGTCGAAGGCCAGGAAATCAACTACGTCTACGGGCGCAGTGATGAAGGACGCGAGCCGGGGTTCACCACCCTGCGCCTGGAAAAAGAAGTGATCGTGCAACCCGGCACGTCGATCTCGTTCCTTGGCGAAGACCTGCACGGGATTCGGGTCGAGGGCGAGCAGGCGACCTTGCATTTCCACCTCTACGGCTTGCCGCTGGAATCCCTCAACGGGCGCTACGGCGTCGAAGCCGACGGGCGGATTCTCAACTACAACGCCTCGCAAATGGCGCCATCAATCAAGGCCTACGCATGATCGACTTGCACTACTGGCCTACCGGCAACGGGTTGAAGATCGGCATCTTGCTTGAAGAGCTCGGGCTGGAATACCGCGTGGTGCCGGTCAACATCCGCACCGGCGAGCAGAAGCAACCGGCGTTCCAGCGCATCAGTGCCAATGGGCGGATTCCGGCGATTGTCGATCATGCGCCTGAGGCGCTGGACGCACCGCTGAGCCTGTTTGAGTCCGGGGCGATCCTCAATTACCTGGCCGACAAGGCCGGGCGTTTCCTGCCGCCAACGGGGACTGCCGAGCGGCAAAAAGTTCAGGAATGGTTGTTCTGGCAGGTCGGGCATGTCACGCCGTACCTGAGCCAGTTGCAGCTGTTCAAGGAGAAGGCGCCGGAGCCGATTCCGTTCGCCCTCGACCTGCTGAATGCCGAGGCGACGCGGCTGTATCGAGTGCTGGAAACGCGGTTGTCCGAAGTGCCGTATGTGGCGGGTGAGTACTCCGTCGCCGACATGGCGATCTTCCCGTGGATTCAGCCGCAGCGGCAGGGCCAGGATTTGACGGACTACCCGCACATTCACGCCTGGCGCGAACGCCTCAAGGCCCGGCCAGCCATCCAGCGCGCCTATGCCAAGGGTCGCGACATCGCCGCCAACGAGCGCTCCCTCGCGCTTCAATAATTTCTATTTTCAAGCGGGACTTCCATGAGCCAGACCGTAACCCCAGGGCAACTGCAGCAGTGGCTGTTCGACGGGCAGGAAATTGCCCTGTTTGACGTGCGTGAGCATGGCCAATATGGCGAAGCCCACCTGTTTTTCGGGGTGAACCTGCCCTATAGCCGACTGGAGTTGGAGGCCCGGCGTTTGGCGCCGAATCCTCAGGTACGGCTGGTGATCTATGACCAGGACGGTGGCGACGTTGCGGCCCGTGCTGCCCGGCGTTTGCAGGCGCTGGGTTATGCTCGCGTGCATATTCTGGAGGGCGGTGCCGAGGGCTGGCAGGCCGCCGGTTTCCAGTTGTTTGCCGGGGTGCATGTGCCGTCCAAGGCGTTTGGCGAGTTGGTGGAGGAGGCGAGTCATACGCCCCACATCACCGCCACGCAGTTGGCCGAATGGCAGGCCCGGGGCGAGCCGTTGGTGGTGCTCGACGGTCGGCCGTTCGATGAATACCGCAAGATGACCATTCCCGGTTCGGTGTGCTGCCCGAATGGCGAGTTGGGCTATCGCGTGCATGATCTGGTGCCGGACGAGACCACGCCGATTGTGGTCAATTGCGCCGGTCGCACCCGCAGCATTATCGGTGCGCAGACGCTGATCAACCTGGGGGTGAAAAATCCGGTTTATGCCCTGGAAAACGGCACCCAGGGTTGGTATCTGGAAGATTTTCAACTGGAGCATGGCAGCACCCGGCGTTATGCCGATGTGGTGTCATCCGATGCCTTGCCGGGTCAACGCCTGGCTGCCGCGCAATTGGCGGAAAAGGCCGGAGTGAGAACCGTCGGGGCCGCGCAGGTTGAGCAGTGGGCGAAAGACAGCGGACGCAGCCTGTTCCTGTGCGACGTGCGCACCGCCGAAGAATTCGCCGCCGGCACGCTGCCGGGCGCGCAACACACGCCAGGCGGGCAGTTGATTCAATCCACCGATTTGTACGTGGGTGTGCGCAAGGCGCGGTTGGTGCTGATCGACAGCGATGGCGTGCGCGCACCGATTGTCGCCAGTTGGCTGCGGCAGTTGGGGCATGAGGCGTATGTGCTTGAGGGCGGTGTGGGCAGTTCCCTGGGGTTGTCGGCGCTTGAGGTCATTGCGCCTGAGGCGTTGCCAACCATCACGACGCAAGCGCTGGCCGACGCGTTGAAGGACGATGCGGTCGCACTGATCGATCTGCGCCCGAGCATGGTGTATCGCAAGGGTCATATCGCCGGGGCGCGCTGGTCGATCCGTTCGTTGCTGGCGGCCGAGGTGGCCAGTGAGCAACGGCCGTTGGTGTTGCTGGCCGACGATCCACGGCTGGCGGCGTTCGCGGCGCTGGAGTTGCCTGAGCATCAACGCCAGCAAACCCGGTTCGCCGGGAATGTGGCGGGTCTTGAGCTGCAAGCGGACACCAACACTCCGCCCGACGCGCAATGCATCGATTTCCTGTTCTTCACCCATGACCGCCACTCCGGCAACAAGGACGCGGCGCGGCAGTACCTGGCCTGGGAAATCGGCTTGTTGGCGCAGATGAGCGAAGAGGAAATCGCCAGCCTCAAGCCGCTGCGTCAGCAAACGCCTCGGGTCCGTACCCAACTGGTCCATTGCGCGCGTACTGAAAAAGGCAACGGCGGGCGTGGGGTCAACGTCCCGGTTACGCGGCTGAGCACGGTGCTGTTCGACAACCTCGCCCAAATGCGCGACGCCCGTTCCCGCCGCGACCACGAGCGCGTCCTGAGCTACGGCGCACGCGGCAACCCGACGGCGTTCGCCCTGGAAGACCTGGTTACTGAATTGGAGGGCGGTTATCGCACGCGCCTGTTCAGCACTGGACTGGCAGCGGTGGCGCAGACATTCCTGGCGTACCTGCGGCCCGGCGATCACGTGCTGATCACCGACGCCGTGTACTCGCCGGTGCGGCGCCTGGCCCGGGAGTTTCTTCAGCCGTTTGGTATTGAGGTCAGCTACTTCACCCCTGACGGCAGTGATCTGCCCGCGAAGCTGCAAGCCAATACCAAAATGGTCTACACCGAAGTGCCCGGCTCATTGCTGTACGAACTCTGCGACCTGCCGGCCATCGCCGCCCTGTGCAAGCCGCGGGGCATCCTGCTGGCCGTGGACAACACCTGGGGCTCGGGCTACCTGTACCGGCCGCTGACCCTGGGCGCGGACATCTCGATCATGGCGTTGACCAAATACCTGTGCGGCCACAGCGATGTGGTCATGGGCAGCGTCTGCACCCGCGAAGACGTGTGGCAACCGTTGGGGGCCATGAGCGACACCTTCGGCAACGCCGTCAGCCCCGACGACGCCTACCTGGTACTGCGCGGCGCCCGCACCCTGGCAACACGCCTGGACGTCCATGAACGCCAGGCGCTGGACATTGCTCATTGGCTACAGGCACAACCGCAAGTGAAGCGAGTGTTCCATCCGGCGTTGCCCGATCACCCTGGCCACGCCCTGTGGCGGCGCGATTTCAAGGGCAGCAACGGCTTGCTGTCGTTCGAACTGCGGGACGCTGAGGAGGCTTATATCGAGCGTTTCATCGACGCGCTGCAACTATTTGGGCTGGGCGCTTCCTGGGGTGGCTACGAAAGCCTGGTCACGGTCGCCGAGCTCAAGGAACGCCATAGCGCGGCGGATCGCGCACTCAATCCGGTGTTGCGATTGCACATCGGGCTGGAGGATGTCGACGCGTTGATCGAGGATCTGCAGCGGGGATTCGCTGCGGCAACGTGAGGTTGGAAACCTCCCTGGCAGCGAATCGGATATGAGCGGCGGTTACCAGAATTTGTCGCGCTTGACCGGACCGGCATTGCGCCGTTCCGGGCCGGCGGGGTTGCCGGAGTCCACCAGCCTGCGTTCTACCAGCACATTCTGCAATGCCTGGCGGGCCACCGGGTCCAGTTGATCTTCGCGCTCTTTGAGTTCAAGCAGGATCGGGCTGGACCAGGTGCGATAGGTTTGCTCGGCGATACGAACGGGTGTCATCTATCTCTCCTTGATTAGGCGCCCGCAATGAAGCCGGGGCTGTTCGATGAGGTAGAAACGTTAGTTGAGGAAAGGGCTCATTGCCAGTCGACTGCCCACGTTGTTCATAGTGGTAGAGTCGTGCCGTCAATCCAGAAGCAAGCAGGGAGCAGGCAATGTTTCATAAGCACACAAATCTGTTGGGGACCTTAGTCAGCCTGATGTTGGCTGGCGGGATTCTGACAGGCTGTTCCGGGACCCCGGTGTCGGCAAAAAACGCCGATCCGATTGACCCGAATTATCAATATGCCTACCGGGAAAAGGGCGAAGCGCAGCTTGTGGTGACCCGGGACCGGGGTTGGTACAAGGGTGGTCACACCGTTGATTTTCTGATTGATGGCGAGTTAGCTGCGGAAATGCGAATGGGGGATGTCGCGAAATTTGGATTGAAGGCTGGCCATCACATTATTGCCGTCTCCATGAATGGAACGCTGGTTGAACGTGAAGTCACGTTGAACGCTGGCGAGACAGTCAGGCGCCGGATTCCTGTGGGCGCTGTACTCGACGTGACCCCAACAACGTTTGAGTAATTGACACCCCGGATTGAAATCACGCCAGACTCGCCCCGTCATCCAAAGTGTCGAATAGCCATCATTCAGATACACTCCGCTCCGGCCGAATATCGGCCAGGCCAATGACGGCGATATGGAGTGGGTGTGATGGGTTTTCGGAAAGTGTGTGCCGGGATGGCGATGGGTTTGGTGATTGCAGTCTCGGGATGCGCGAGCATTGTTAGCGACAGTAAGCCCAAGGTTCACTTGTACAGTACGCCAACCAAGGCTAACTACGTGATCAGGGACAGCAAGGGTGGGGTGGTCAGTAAGGGCATGACGCCTGGCGCGGCGATTCTGGAAACAGGTCGGGGTTACTTCAAAAGCGAAAGTTATACCGTGACCTTCCAGAAAGAAGGGTATGCGCAGACGACTGTGCCGTTGAAATCTTCGGTCAGTGGATGGTATTGGGGCAACCTGTTGTTCGGCGGTCTGATCGGTATGCTGATTGTCGACCCTTTGACCGGTGCCATGTACACGCTTCCGGAAGATGCCACGGGTAACCTGCCTAAAGTTCCTGAAGCCCAGGTTTCGGCTGCTCCCATTCAAAATCTCCAGTAACCAGGTTCTCGACACACAGTACTCAGGCGAGCCGGTCCGTGGCGGGCTCGCTATCAAACCTTGATGCAGGTGGCCGAGGGGTTTTCACTCGCTGAGAAACGGACATGATGAACAAGGAGTCGAGAGCGTCATGAAAGTATTACCGATCGTTGTTTCAGCGCTAGTGCTGGCCGGATGCTCAACCGATCCGATTCCGTCGAGACTGGCAACTGAAGCGCCCCCGTCTCAACGGATCGAATTCCAACATAAGCCACAGGGCGAATACGCGATCTTGCAGGTTGTGCGGGATAGCGGCCACACGGGTAGCCTTTGCTCGATGGGCATTTACATCAACGGACAAAAGGCTGCGTTGCTGGACCCAGGGCAAAAGGTTTCTTTTTACCTGCCGCCCGGTGCGCTGATCATCGGTGCGGGTTACTCCGGATCGGGAATGTGCGGGATGGGCGCTGCGCGCATCGAGCGAGATGCTTCCGTCGTGCGCAATTCCACCAGAACCTATCGGGTGAGTACCAGCGGTGATGGAGTCATTGATGTCTCTCCCACGCTGCAATGATGTTGCTACCCACTCGTCAGAAGCCATTGGCGAGCCTCACGCATGAGTTGTCTGGGCTATAGGAATAAGGCTGTTCCCGAAGCGAAAAGCCACGTACCTTACCGCGCAAAATAAACAAGACGTTTAAGGATGATGCGCGTGGGGGCTTATCGGCTGCTGCTGGCAATGCTGGTGGCGATTTCTCATATGGGCGTGACGCTGGCGGGGTTCAATCCCGGCGTCATTGCGGTGGTGTCGTTCCTGATCATCAGTGGCTTTGTGATGACCTCGCTGATCGAGAGGAACTACAACGCTCCTGCGCAATTTCACCTGTTTTACGTGGATCGGGTGTTGCGGCTTTATCCGCAGTTCCTGCTCTACTTCGTCAGCTCCTGCGCCGTGATTTATTTCCTGTTGCCCGGCACGCCCCAAGCGGCGGCGTTGACCGTCAACAACATCGTCACCAGCCTGCCGATCGTGCCGATGGGCTTTTACATGTTCGGCATCACCGTGCCCGAGATCCTGCCAGCGGCGTGGTCGCTGGGGCTTGAAATGTGTTTCTACCTGCTGATCCCGTTCCTGATCGTCTACAAGGTTCGGGGCCTCGCCTATGGGTTGTCCGTGGTGGTGTTCATGGTCGCCGCGCTCGGTTACATCAACACTGATGTCTACGGCTACCGGCTGCTGCCCGGCGTGCTGTTCATCTTCCTCTGCGGCAGCTACCTGTACCGGATGCGGGCCAGGGCAGGGATGATCGTTGTCGGCACCGCGATTGTTGCTGCGCTGATGTTCCTGGCGATCGTCACGGGACTCATTCCCCGGCGGCCCTTCAACGCGGAGGTCACCGCTGGCATCGCCCTTGGCGTCCCGGCCGTCTTCCTGTTGAGCAAGTTGAAGTACCACCGGATGGATGAGTTGCTGGGGAACATCAGCTACGGTGTGTTCCTCAACCATTTCGTGGTGATGTATGGACTGCGGGCCTTCTGGCCCGTGGCCTACGACACGCGGATGATCACGGCGGTGTTGCTGCTCTCGTTCGTGTTGAGCGGGATTTCGTATTACTTCGTCGAACGGCCAGCCCTCAAGCTGCGTCATGCACTTCGGGCGGGTGTCAGGCTTGGCGTGGGTCAAGCGCGGCGCGGCGGAACCGCTGCTTAAGCGGTCCAGGGTTTGACATTACTTTTCGGAGATAGCGAAAGATGACGCTGGATAACCTTGCGCTGTTTTTGATGATCGTCGAGAAGGGCGGCCTGTCTGCCGCCGGCCGCGAACTGGGGTTGTCGCCGGCGTCGGTCTCCGAGCGCCTTGCGGTGCTGGAAAGTTATTACGGCGCGAGCCTGCTGACCCGCACCACCCGGTCGATCAGCCTGACCGATGAAGGTCGCCTGCTCGCCGACGGTGCTCGCCGTTTGCTGGCCGAGGCCGATGAACTGGAAACCCGTATTCGCCTGGGCACGCAAAAGATCTCCGGGCTGATTCGTCTCAGCGCCCCGGTCGATCTCGGGCAATCGCGGATCGTGCCGATCCTTGACCGCTTCCTGGCCGAGCATCCGTCGGTGACGATCGATCTCAATCTCACCGATGGTTTCGTCGACCTGGTCAGCCAGGGCATCGACTTCGCCGTGCGTTACGGGACCCTGGCCGACAGCACGTTGCGCGCGAAGCCGATTGGCGAGAACCGCCGCGTCATTTGCGCCGCGCCTGAATACCTTGAGCGCCATGGCACGCCACGCCACCCGGACGACCTTGCCCGGCATGACTGCATCGTCATGCGCTTTGGCAGCAACATCGATCGGGTCTGGACGTTCCGGGTGGCGAACGAGGCCTATCGCGTGGCGGTCCGGGGCCGCCGGGTGGCGAACAACGGTGGATTGGTCCGGCAGTGGTGCCTGGACGGCCACGGCCTCTGCAACAAATCCATTTGGGATGTGCAGGCCGACCTCGCCACCGGCAGGCTGGTGGAAGTGCTGACTGATTTTTCGGCCGGGCAAACGGCGCTACAGATTGTGTATCCACCGGCGAGTGAGTTGCCGCGACGCGTCCGGGTCTTGATCGACACCATCAGTTCGGAGCTCGCGTTAATCGACGTCTGATTTAGACATTAAGAATAAATTAGACATAATTTCTAATGGCGAGTAGTCTCAAGTCGTTGTCATCGGCCCACCGATCATCGACCTGAGGAAACCAGCATGGCCACACTTCCGGATTTCCGCCTGGAAACCTACTTCTCCAAGTGGGAGTTTTCCGCGCGTTACCACATGACGGCCTCCGATGCGCAAAGCCTGTCCATCCAGAACCTGTTGGCACTGGCGGACAACGCGGATCGGGAGGCTTTTGAATCGTTGTCCCTGGGCTACACCCAGACGTTCGGTTCGCCGGAGTTGCTGGAGGTGATTGCCTCGACGTACGAACGCCAGTCGCCTGCCGACCTGCTGTGTTTCGCCGGTGCGGAGGAGGGGCTGTACGTGGCGATGCACGCAATCCTCGACAAGGGCGACCACGCGATTGTCATCACGCCCAACTACCAATCTTCCGAGACGGTGCCGCTGAGCATCTGCGAAGTGAGCGGTGTCGCCCTTGATCCGGCGCGCAACTGGACGCTGGACATCGATGAGGTCGCGGCGGCGATTCGGCCCAATACCAAACTGATCTCCATCAATTTCCCCCATAACCCGACGGGCAAAATCCTCGAACGCGAGCGTTTCGACGCATTGGTGAAGTTGTGCCGCCAGCACGGTATCTACCTGTTCAGCGACGAGGCCTATCGTTTGCTGGGCGTCGGCGCTGAGCAATTGCCGGCCGTGGCAGATGTCTACGAGCGTGGCCTGTCGCTGGCGGTGATGTCCAAGCCTTATGGGCTGCCGGGCCTGCGCGTCGGCTGGATTGCCTGCCAGGATCGCGACCTGTTGTTACGCATGGAGCGCATGAAGCATTACCTGTCGATCTGCAATGCGGGGCCAAGCGAAGTGCTGTCGCGCATCGCATTAAAGGCCCGTGAGCAAATCCTGGCGCGCATTCATACGCTGATGAGGCGCAACCTCGGCTTGCTGGACGAGTTTTTCAAAGAGTTCGAAGAGCGTTTCGAGTGGTATCGCCCCGATGGCGGCTGCATCGCCTATCCGCGTTATCTGGGGGCCGAAGGGGTCGAGCGTTTCACCACCGATCTGGTCGAGCGCACCGGGGTGCTGTTGCTGCCGTCGAGTATCTACAAGTCCGAGCTGGGGCCGACGCCGACGGATCGCTTCCGCATTGGCTGCGGGCGGGCGCATATCGAGGAAGGCCTGCAGGTGTTCCGCGACTACCTGCGGGGGCAATGACCCATGACCTCGGCAACGTTTCCGATCTACAGCCTGAGCGATGTGCGCACGGTATTGCGGCGCAAGGACATGCTCGACGTGGTGCGCGACGCCATCGTGCGGCATTCCCAAGGTGAAGTCGTCGCGGCGCCCTCGAGCGAATTGCTGTTCCAGGAGCCTCCTGGCGACTGCCATATCCGCTGCGGCTACTTCCGCGGTGGCGCGGTGTTTGTGGTCAAGATTGCGATGGGGTTCTATGAGAATCCGACGCGGGGGCTGGAAACCAATAACGGTCTGATGCTGGTCTTCGACGCCCAGACCGGCAAGATCATCGCCGTGCTGAATGACGAAGGCTGGCTCACCAGTTGGCGTACCGCAGCCGCCGGGGCTCTCGCGGCGAAGGCCGGTGCGCCTTCGACAGTGACGGCCCTGGGGATTCTCGGCACCGGGCATCAAGCCGAACATCAGGCGCGCTGGGCTGCGGAATTCCTCGGCACCGATCAGGTGGTGATCTGGGGGCGTGATCCGGTCAAGGCAAGTCGCTTGGCCCAGAGTCTTGGTCATCAGGGTTTCAGCGCACGGGCGGCGGCAAGCGTGGACGAGGTGTTCGAACACTGCAACGTGGTGATTACCTGCACGCCATCGACCCGGGCGATTGTTCCTGTTTCGGCGGTGAAACCAGGCACCCATATCGTTGCCATGGGCGCTGACAGCCTCGGCAAGCAGGAACTTGATCCGCGAATCCTGGGCCTGGCCCGGGTGATCATGTCCGATGACCGTCAGCAGTGTGCCCAGCGCGGCGAACTGGCCCATGCCATTGCCGCAGGGCTGGACACCGCCAAGGCCGAGGTTTCATTGGGGCAGGTGCTGGCCGGCCGTGCAGCGGGGCGGATCAGCGATGACGATGTGACCGTCGCCGATCTCACCGGGCTGGCGGCCCAGGATATCGCCATCGCCACCCTGGCCATCGAGTTGATCCAGTCCGCGCCGTTGGGCCGGTCTGTCCAAGGTTAAGGTGAGCCCGTACAATTCCCGTCCATTTCCAGGTTTTTTAGTGCCCTTATGGTCGATATCGCCTTCATGAAAGCAACGGCAGACGGCATCGCTGCGTTGTTGTTCCCCGATCTGGAAGCAGTGGTCCACGACATCCGCAGCGGTTTGATCACGCACATCGCCAATGGCTTTTCCAAGCGCAAGGTCGGCGACCCTTCGTTGATTACCGACCTGCCGGAATTGGACAAGGGCCTTGATGTTATCGGCCCTTATGAAAAGGTCGGCACCAATGGCCGGATGCTGCGCTCGATTACGATAGCGGCGCGTTCCGACAAGGGCGAGATCGTTGCGCTGCTGTGCCTGAATTTCGACATGACGGCGCTGGCGCAAGTGCAGAAACTACTCAGTGGTTTCGCCGCCGGCGTGAAGACCCAGCCGCGGCCGGAAGCATTGTTCAGTGCGGACTGGCGGGAAAAACTCAATGAAATCGTCGAGGCCATTTCGGCAGAGAAGTGCGTGCGGCGCAGTGACTTCGGGCGTGCCGAGATCATGTTGGCGCTGATCGAAGCCCGGGCCCACGGCTTATTGGATGTGCGCAATTTCGTCGACTATTTCGGCGAGTACTTCGAGATCTCCCGGGCCACGGTCTACAACTATTTGAAGGCTGTCCAGGCAACATCGCCGGAATGAAGCAAGAGGCATCAAGCGATGCCTCTTTTCATGTGCGGTGCAACGAGCTCAGGCGCAGGCCTGGCCGAGGTGATTGTCTGCTGCGCCAGCGATGAGGTGCACCGGAATGTGCTGTTGCGTCTCAACGGACTGTACTTCGAAACTGCCCACGATATGAAGGTGTCGCTCGCTCAGCCCGGTCGACTCTTCTTCCTTTGCCTTAGCCATTCTCGCGTGGTTCATTGCGATTTCATAAAGAGTTGACACGTTACTTCTCCGGGGACTGACCAAGGTATTGATTGAATGCTGCCGCGTCAGAATTACGTCGTTCCGGGGCCGCTACGACCGCATCTGCAAACCTCAAGCCAAGATTCAGTCGCTTGCCGCTGCAGGAATTTATTGGCGACGAATGGTTTTCCGGGAGCATCTGATCAGGCGCACCGACTGTCCGAAGCCTTGAATTATCGGTGCTCGCCGGACTCCATTAATCGAGGGGCAATGGTCCCTCGATGGCGGTGAACTCCGCGCCGAGGCAAGTTAATGACATCATTTGAAGACTTCAGGACCCAATCGCAGGCGCTTCTTATAGAGCTGGATGCCGCCACGATGGGAATGATGACGTTGGTGACATCCAAATGCGTTTCCGGGCCGGAATGGGACGCGGCCACCAAGAGACAGCACGATGCCTATGAACGCTGGAACGCTTTCCTGAATATCCCTGGCTAGGACCCGTAACGCGGGCTGTTTGCGGATCGGGCGTAAAATGGCAATGCACTTCATCAAGAGGAGCCGCACATGGACGCCGACCAAGTGAACAAGCAAGCATCAGAGCAAAGAGTCTGGGACCGGTATTTTTGCGCTGCATTGATTGCCGAGAGCAACCTTACGGCACCGGTCGTGGGAGTGGCCACTCACGAGGACCGTCAGAATCTGTTGATCGAAAGGGCCAAAACGCTCGCCGATAAAATGATGGCAAACAGAAAGTGAATTGAGCCCAGCCTCCGTGCTGGGCTTTTCATTAGTGGTGGATGAGAGCCTTGTAAGTCCGCAATGTTTCCTACCCGACCGCCTCGCAAGTGTAGGAGTCGGGCGACGCTGGAAAGATGATGGTTTTACTTTCGTTAAGAAACACACGGCCATGGACATGCGCGTGGATAGCGCGTGACAGCACCTGGCTTTCCACATCACGCCCCAGGGAAACGTAGTCATCGGCACTTTGCGCGTGGGTAATTCGCACGATGTCTTGTTCGATGATGGGGCCTTCGTCCAGATCCGCCGTCACGTAGTGCGAGGTGGCGCCAATCAACTTCACGCCTCGTTCGAAAGCCTGCTTGTAGGGGCTTCCTCCCTTGAATGACGGCAGGAAAGAATGGTGGATGTTGATGATGCGTCCCGACATCTGCTTGCACATTTCATCAGAGAGAATCTGCATGTAGCGAGCAAGCACAATCAGTTCTGCGCCTGTCTCGCGCACGATGCGCATTTGCTCAGCCTCGGCTTCGGCTTTGTTCTCCTTGGTGACCTTGATGCAGTGGTAGGGGATATTGTGGCTTTCCACCACTTTCTGGAAATCGTGGTGATTGGATATGACCGCCACGATATCAATCGGCAGCGCACCGACCCCCCATCGATAGAGCAGATCGTTGAGACAGTGACCAAATCGGGACACCATCAGGACGACTTTGCGTTTGGCGCGCTCGTCGAAGAACTCATGCTCCATCTGATATTTCTCGACCAGGGGCTGAAACCCCTGGCGCAGATCTTCCAGCGAGAGACCGTCCTCCGAGCGGAAGGTGATGCGCATGAAGTAGTGCCCGGTGCTCTCGTCATCAAACTGCGCGCTGTCGCGAATGTTGCAGCCCCTGCCGGACAGATAAGCGGTGATTTCAGCCGTCACACCGCGAATGGATGGACAGGCGACGCGAAGTACATAGTTGTTCTTTTTGGTGGTCATGAAAGTTGCCCTTATCCAGCGATTGCAGGGTTGGTTTGAAGGTTGTGCTGACGGCGAAACGCGGTGAGGGTGTTGGCCAGCAGGCATGCAATGGTCATAGGGCCGACGCCGCCCGGAACGGGGGTGATCGCCGCAGCGTGGCCGGCTTCGGAATACGCCACATCGCCAACGATGCGGGACATGCCATCGCGCATGACGCGGTTGATGCCGACATCGATAACTACCGCGCCGGGCTTGATCCAGTCACCCTTGACCAGCTCTGGCCGGCCAACCGCCACGACCAGAATGTCTGCCGTGCGGCACAGCTCTGCGACGTTGCGGGTTTTGGAGTGTGCGACGGTGACCGTGCAGTTTTCGCCCATGAGCAGCTGTGTCATCGGCTTGCCGACGATATTGGATTTGCCAACCACGACGGCATTCAGACCGGCGAGATCACCCAGCCGATCCTTGAGCATCATCAGGCAACCCAAGGGGGTGCAAGGCACCAGTGCGTCCTGGCCCGTGGCGAGGCGTCCGGCGTTAAGAATGTGGAACCCATCCACATCCTTGTCCGGATCAATGGCGTTGATGACCGCATGGGTATCGAGGTGCGCCGGTAACGGCAGTTGCACAAGAATGCCGTTGACATCCGGGTCCGCATTGAGCCGGGCCAACAGCGCCATCAATTCAGCCTGGCCGGTTTCAGCCGGCAGTTTGTGGACAAAGGAATGCATGCCCACCACTTGGGTCTGGCGATGTTTAGCACCGACGTAGACGCCGCTGGCCGGATCTTCCCCAATCAAAACAACCGCCAGCCCGGGTGTCAGTCCGGTCCTGGTCTTGAGGGTTCGGACCTCGTCGGCGAGCCGTTCAACCAGGTTGGCTGCAAAGCCTTTACCGTCTATCCGTTCGGCCTGAAATAAATTATTCATCAAGCACTTACCTCAACATCTGGAAATGGCAGGAGGGCTTATCCGTGGGGCGAGTGGGTCAGCCGGACTTCACCAGCGCAGCGCCACGTTCCATGAACCGCATGAACTGCTCCTGAGGCACAAATGCACCGCCAGTCGTCCACACCACATGCGTGGCTTGGGAGCGCTTGTCGGCCAGGCCATGACGATTCAGGTAAATTCGCCCCTGACGGCTCTTCACGATGAAGTCCGGCCCGGCAAAACCTGCGGCGGCGGAGGGTTCCAGGCGAATGGACTGAGCGGTCTGCGCGTGCCAGAGCCAACGGAACAGATCATCGTCGGCAACGGTGAATACCCCTGAAAGCAGCGGTTTCATGACATCGGCCACGAACGCCGACATGCGTGCGACGGCCATGCCATCGGCCTCTGTGCGGTTGGTCAGGCCCACGTCGTAGACGGACAACAGATCCTTCGCGCCGCTCATCATGTGCACGAGCGCGCAAGGTGATTGGACAGGCTCGACAAAGAAGGCATGCGCCGCATCGCCGAAGATGGCCTTCAACCCGTACGCCACGCCGCCAGGTGCACCACCGATTCCGCAGGGCAGATAAATGAACAGGGGATGATCGTCATCCACGGTCACACCCGCCTCAGTCAATTGTGTTGCCAACTCGCTGGCGGCGGCGCTGTACCCGAAGAACAGCATTTGCGAGCGTTCGTCATCCACGAAATAGAGGCTCGAATCCGCTTCCGCATCAATACGTGCATGCTCCACCGCCGTGGTGTAGTCGGCGTTGTGTTGCACCACTTCAACGCCGAGGCGTGTCAGACGATCAACCTTCCATTGCTTGGCATCCGAGGACATATGCACCACCGCCCGAAAGCCCAGTGCGCGTGCCGCGATGCCAACGCTAAGACCGAGATTGCCTGTGCTGCCGACTGCAATGGTGTGCTGCGCAAACAGCTTGCGCGCTGCATCGCCGGTCAGCAGATTGATGTCGTCATCCGCCGACAGAAGACCGTTTGCCTCGGCCATTTGCCTGGCGTACATGAAGACTTCGTAGACACCGCCGCGCGCCTTGATCGATCCCGCGACAGGCAGGTCATTGTCCGCTTTCACGAATACGCGACCATATTCGGGATCGCTATAACCCAGTGCCTCGCGCAGGTCTTCCGCCTCGATCAGTGGTGAGTGGATCTTCCCGTTCGTGGCTTCCAGCTCCGGGAAGCAGGTCTTCAATACAGGCGCAAGCAGTCGCCAGTTATCCTCGGCCTCGGCAACCTCGGTTGAACGGATGGGCAGCGTGGGATCGCAGATGCCATCAGGTTTCAAGCCAGGGTTCAGCCAGAGTGCCGGACGGCCTGCCAGGACATCATCCCGCGCCGGGTCATTTGGAAGAGTAACGCTCATTTTTATTTTTCCTGCGCAGTCGAAGAGGCGCGGCGGAAGCTCTCATCCGCCGACATCTCATCAGGCATAGATCGGGAAGGCGGCACACAGCTTGGCGACTGTCGCGCGGCTGCGTTCGATAACCGCGGCGCGCGTGGCTTCGTCGGCAACCTGAGCCTCGAAAATATCGGCGATCAGTGTGCCGATGATCTCGAACTCAACGGCTCCGAACCCACGGGTTGTGCCGGCCGAGGAGCCAAGACGAAGTCCTTTCCATTCCGAAGGCCGCGCGCTGTCGAACGGGATTGGATTCTTGTTCGACGTGACGTTGATCGTAGAGAGCGCATCCTGCGACTCTTGACCCGTAAGGTCTTTGGAGGAGACATCCACCAGCACGACATGGGTATCGGTTCCGCCGCTGACAATGCGCACGCCACGCTTTTGCAGCACGTCTGCGAGCAGTTGGGCATTGGCTTTGACGTTGGCGCCATAGACCTTGAACTCATCAGTTAATGCTTCGCCCAGGCACACGGCTTTACCGACAATCGTGGCCAGGTGGGCACTGCCTTGTACGCCGGGGAAGACGGCGGGCTGGAGCTTTTTGAAGAGATCTTCCCGGTTGGTCAGGATCAAACCGCCGCGAGCGCCACGCAGTGTCTTGGTCGTGGTGCAGGTGACGATATCGGCGTGGGGAACAGGCGAGGGGTGCACGCCTGCGGCCACCAGACCGGCGAAGTGCGCCATGTCCACCAGGTAAGTCGCGCCGACCTTGTCGGCGATTTCACGCATACGGGCAAAGTCGATTTCACGCGGATACGAAGAGCCGCCAGAAATAATCAACTTTGGGTTGTTCTCCAGGGCGAGCTTTTCGACGTTGTCATAATCGATGCGACCGGTCTCCCGGTTTACCCCGTAAGAGACAATGTTGAACCAGCGACCCGACTGGTTTGGCTTGGCGCCATGACTGAGGTGGCCGCCGGCCGCCAGGTCCAGGCTCAGAACCACATCCCCGGGCTGAAGCAGTGCAAAAAAAACTGCCTGGTTTGCCTGAGTGCCTGAGTGCGGCTGGACGTTGACGAATTCGCAGCCGAAGAGTTGTTTCGCACGGTCAATCGCCGCCTGCTCCACGATGTCCGCAAAATCGGCGCCTCCATGGAAGCGTTTACCGGGGTAGCCCTCGACTGTCTTGTTGGTAATGACCGACCCGAGCGCATCCAGCGATGCGAGGCTGACAGAGTTCTCGGAAGCGATCAGTTCGATCTGTCCCTGCTGGCGTTTCTTTTCATCTTCAAGTGCGTTGAAGATCAGCGGATCGCGTTCTGCAAGATGATCGTGGAAATAGGATTTGCTCATTGCTGCGGTTCCCGTCTTGGTTTTTGCGTACCCTAATCCGTGGCCGAGATGAGAAAAAGCGAATAATATTTCAATATTACATTAGAGTTTCTAACGGGTTGATCGCGCAGGCGGGGGTGAAAGTTTATGGATATCGGTCGATTGCGAGCGCTAAGGGAGCTCTCGATTCGCAAAACCATGGCCGCGGTGGCCGAGGCGCTTCATGTCTCTCCCTCTGCGGTGTCGCAGCAGATTTCCCTGCTGGAGCAGGAGGTCGGAATCGATCTGGTCGAAAGGCGTGGGCGTGGCGTCAACCTGACTATCGCTGGAATGATGCTGGTTGAGCGCGCCAACCGGATTTTTACCGAGCTTGAATCGGCCCGTGCGGATATGGCCGAACTCAAGGAGGTCGTGGCAGGTGAACTTCGCGTGGCAGCTTTCCCTTCGGTGGCGGCAGCCCTGATACCCAAGACCATTCGCGCGTTGAACGCCACGTATCCTCGGCTGATGGTGCAATTCGATGAGATGGAGCCGGAGGAGGGGTTGAACGCCTTGCGCAGTTGGCAAACGGATGTTGCCCTCATCGATGATCTGAATGTGCCGCCAGGCCTGCTCGATCCAGGCATCGAAACCATTCCTCTGATTGAGGATGTGTTCAACGTGATGATGTCGCCCAACCATCGTCTCGCGCTAAAGGAAGAGGTGACATTGGGTGACCTTAATGGCGAGTGCTGGGTGATCGATACAGCCTCCAGTACTTATACGCGTGTATTGACGGATGCTTGCCAGACGGCTGGTTTCACGCCAAACATCATTGCCCGCTGCAAAGGGTTCGAAGTCACGATCGCCTTGATTCGAGAAGGCTGCGCCATCGCGATTTTCCCTGAATTGAGGGCCAGCTTCGACTTGAAAGATGCACGGGTTTGCCGACTGGTCCCGGAAATCCGCCGCCGGATCTCCGTTGCGTTCCGCAAGGGGGAGAAAAAGAGCCCGGCGCTCCAGGCGTTTATCCAGAGCATCTGTGCGCATGCGGCTGATTTTCGCTGATGACTTGCCAGTTGAGCAGTGCCTGAAAGTCATTCGCTCAAATCAGTGACATCGACCATCAAATTCGTCCTGCCTTCGCCCTCAGTCCCCGTGACTCGTCCCTCAACTAATTCATTAGTTGTGCTTATGTGATATTGAAAAAATATTCGCTTTTTCTGATCTGGTGCAGACGCTACGGTAGTTGAAAGCGAGTTTGCTCCGTCACACCGGAGCTTTTTTTTCAAAATAAGAAGAGGGCCAACGATGCCACTTTCCATCAGCGCTTATTGCGCGTATCGGGTGCCCTGACGGCGTCCCTCTTGTTTTCTGCCCTCCACATCGCTGTTCAAAATTCCGTCCGTTTCTGGTGCGTCGGCATCGTGCGGCCTGGATTTAATCGTGCCATTCCTGGAGCACTAAAATGAAAAAAGAAAACAAGCTGTTCAAAGTCTGTGGCGGCCTTCTCGGCTTCACTTTGGCTTCGTTACTCTGCGCCAATGCCAGTGCCGGCGTTACGTTGGATAACGTGAAGAAAAAAGGCTTTGTACAGTGCGGCGTCAGTGACGGGCTCGCGGGGTTTTCATTTGTCGATGCAAAAGGGGACTTTGCTGGCTTTGACGTAGACGTTTGCCGTGCGGTCGCTGCCGCCGTATTTGGCGACGCTAAAAAGGTCAAGTATTCGCAGCTCACGGCCAAAGAACGCTTTACGGCGTTGCAATCTGGCGAAGTGGATCTGCTCTCTCGAAGTACCACCTGGACGTCATCACGCGACGGGTCCATGGGGATCCTGTTTACAGGCGTGAGTTACTACGATGGCCAGGGTTTTCTGGTCAATAAAAAGTTGGGTGTAAAGAGCGCCAAAGAACTTGATGGCGCGACGTTCTGTATTCAGGCCGGCACGGTGACCGAACTGAATCTTGCTGATTATTTCCGCGCTAACAAACTGAAATTTACCCCCATCTCCTTCGACACTTCGGATGAAAGCTTCAAGGCGCTCGACGCGGGGCGCTGCGACGTGCTCACGTCTGATCAATCGCAGTTGTATGGGCAGCGGCTGAAGTTGGCCACTCCAGATGACTATGTCGTGCTGCCGGAGGTGATTTCCAAGGAACCCCTTACGCCTGCCGTACGGCGAGGTGACGAGGAGTGGTTTGCGGTGGTGCGCTGGACGTTGAATGCAATGCTGAATGCTGAAGAATTAGGTGTCACGTCCAAAAATGTGGGCGAACAGAAGCAGAGCACCAGCAATCCTGATGTTGCTCGGCTGCTGGGGAGCGAAGGCACCCTGGGTAAAGATTTGAACCTGCCAAACGACTGGGTCTTCCAGATCGTCAAACAGGTCGGCAATTACGGTGAGTCGTTCGAGCGAAACCTGGGGGATGGCAGTGATTTGAAGATCAAGCGTGGGCTTAACGCGCTGTGGAGCAAAGGTGGCATTCAGTACGCTGCCCCCGTTCGCTGAGTCTCTGACGCCCGGCCTTGGGCCGGGCGTTTTCATGTCTGTCTTGCCGGTGTACCTATGCAAATGAACAATGGCTCAACGCGTGTGGCGTCATTCAATGACCCCGTTGTGCGCGCCTTTATCTTCCAGGTTCTCATCGTCGCTGCGGTGGTTACGATGGGGTGGACGCTCTACCAAAATACGCACACCAACCTTGTGCATCGGGGGATCACTTCAGGCTTCGCATTTCTTGAGAACAGCGCTGGTTTTGGGGTTGCGCAACATCTCGTTGCTTACAAGGAAGCCGACTCCTATGCCCGGGTGTTTCTCATCGGTCTGCTCAACACCCTGCTGGTGACCTTCATCGGCGTGATCCTGGCCACCATTCTCGGCTTTATCGTCGGCGTGGCACGGCTGTCGCCGAACTGGATCATCAGCAAGCTGGCGACGGTTTACGTGGAAGTCTTCCGTAACATTCCGCCGCTGCTGCAAATCCTGTTCTGGTACTTCGCGGTGTTCCTGACCATGCCGGGGCCGCGGGCCAGCCATAACTTCGGCGACACTTTCTTCGTCAGCAGTCGTGGCCTGAACATGCCGGCCGCGCAAATGGCGGACGGGTTCTGGGCGTTCGTGGTCAGCGTCGTGGTGGCCATCGTCGCCATCGTGCTGATGGCGCGCTGGGCCAACAAGCGCTTCGAAGCGACCGGCGTTCCGTTCCACAAGTTCTGGGTCGGCCTGGCGCTGTTCCTGGTGATCCCGGCACTGTGCGCGCTGGTCTTCGGGGCTCCGCTGCACTGGGAACTGCCGAAGCTGCAAGGCTTCAACTTCGTCGGTGGCTGGGTACTGATCCCGGAACTGCTGGCGCTGACCCTGGCCCTGACCGTGTACACCGCGGCGTTTATCGCCGAGATCGTGCGTTCGGGCATCAAGTCGGTCAGCCACGGCCAGACCGAAGCGGCGCGTTCCCTCGGGCTGCGCAACGGTCCGACCCTGCGCAAGGTGATCATCCCGCAAGCCCTGCGCGTGATCATCCCGCCGTTGACCAGCCAATACCTGAACCTGGCGAAGAACTCCTCGCTGGCGGCCGGTATCGGTTACCCGGAAATGGTCTCGTTGTTCGCCGGTACGGTGCTG